>JANXXK010000113.1 GCA_025350685.1 Alphaproteobacteria bacterium
TGGGCGCGGGCTTCCCCGACATCCGGCTGAAGCTGGAGAACCTGCAGCCGATCAACGCCTACAAGCTGCGTGGCGCCGCCAATGCGGTGGCCATGCTCTCCGACGCCGGCGCCGTCTCGATGGCCACGACTGTGCAGGGCACGCCAGCCTTGCGGGCCGCATAGGCCACGCCCTGGCCGGCGTTGCCGGCGCTGATCGTCCAGACGCCCAGCCGGCGCGCGGCGTCGGAGAGCATGGCCACCGCATTGGCGGCGCCACGCAGCTTGTAGGCGTTGATCGGCTGCAGGTTCTCCAGCTTCAGCCGGATGTCGGGGAAGCCCGCGCCCAGCTCCAGGCGCACCAGCGGCGTGCGCACGCAGGTCCCCTTGATCCGCTCGCGCGCGGCCTCGATCTCGGCGAGTTCGATGGGACGCACAGGATCCAGGACGGCAGGCATGCTTCAGGCGACTCCGGTCGGTTCGGTGGAACCACGAAATACACGAAATACACGAAAGCGAGCCCCGTCCTGAAAGGCCGCGCAGCGGCGCCGCCTCAAAGATCATCCACGAACCACACGAACCACGCGAACCGGGGCTCATCGCCCGAGCCTGCGCGCCAGCGGAGGCTCAGCAAGATGGACCACGGAAAACACGGAAAGAGCACGGAAAGCGCCGGCGCCTTCTCTTGCTTTCCGTGTTTTCCGTGGTTCCTCATCGCAAGGCGCCCTCTGCGCGGGCCTCTCACGACGAACGCTTCGTGTGGTTCGTGGACGATCTAGCCGAGCCGCCGCCCGCGATGCGGCGCCGTTATATCTCCCGACCCCACGCCCGCACCTCGTCCACGTAGAGGTCCGGCTCCTCCATGGCGGCGAAGTGGCCGCCGCGCGGCATGTCGGTCCAGCGCACGACGTTGTAGGCCCGCTCGGCGAACGAGCGCGGCGGGGCCTGGTAGAGCGGCTCGCCGGGGAAGTTGGCGAAGGCGGTCGGGGTCTCCAGCCGCTCGCCGGGCTTGAACGCCAGGCCCCCCTCCTCGGGCAGGCCGCGGTAGTACCAGGCGCCGGTCGTGAAGCTGTCGGTCATCACATAGATCATGATGTTGGTTATCAGCCGGTCCTTGCCATAGGCCTCGTCCAGCGTCTTCTTCGACAGGTCCGACCAGTCGTGGAAGCGCTCCAGGATCCAGGCGGCCTGGCCCACCGGATTGCCGGCCGCCATCCAGGCGATCGACTGCGGCTTAGACATCTGCAGGCGCAGGTAGGCGCCCATGACATTGCCGGCCGCCAGCTGCCGCTCGGCCCAGGCGGTCTCCTCGGGTGTCTTCGGCCCGTCCGACGGCCGGAAGCCCAGCATGTTGAGGTGGATGGCGCGGACATTGGCGCCGTGGTCGCGGGCGAGCCACGAGGTGACCATCGCCCCCCAGTCGCCGCCCTGGGCGAGGTAGGACTTGTAGCCGAGCACCTCGGTCATCAGCTTGTCGAACAGCCGCGCCGTGGTCTTCTGGCCGATCGGCCGCTTCGGCTTGGACGAGAATCCGAAGCCGGGCAGGGACGGGACCACCACGTCGAAGGCGTCGGCCGCCTTGCCGCCGAACTTGCTGGGGAAGGCCAACTTTTCGATGGCGCCCCAGAATTCGTAGTGTGAGCCCGGCCACCCGTGGGTGACGATCAGCGGGCGCTTGCCGCCAGCCTCTCCCACCACATGCAGGAAATGGATTTCGTAGTCCTCGACCTGCGCGGTGAATTGCGGAAAGCGGTTGAGGTCGACCAAGGCGGCGCGCCAGTCGTAGTCCTCCATCCAGTAGCGGCAGACGTCGCGAAGGTAGGCGCCGTCGCAGCCGTAGCTCCAGCCGTCGGGCGCGTCCGGCGCAGGCGGCCAGGGATAGTCGCGCACCCGGTCCAGCACCGCGCCGACCTCGCCGGGGCTCCAGCTCACTTCGAAAGGTTTGATCTCGGCCATGGCGCGCTCCCGGAGGTGGGGGGCAACTCTCACGGCTTGCCGTCACGGCGGTCAAGCGGCCTTGGCGGACGGGGCGCTAGTCGCTCCGCAGGCCCTTCGCCAGCGTCGTGCCGAGATCGTGGCTGAGCGTACGCGCCGCGCCTGGCGGCAACTTGCCTGCCAGCTCCAGCACCACCGCGCCATGGGTCGCGGCCCAGAACATCAGGCCGATCTTCTGCGGGTCGCCGGCCATCAGACCTTCGGCGGCCTGGTCTTTCACGTAGCCGCTCATCGTCTCGCGCGCCCGGCGCCCGGCGGCGACCAGATCCGGATAGTCGGCCTCGTGCGGCTGGTTCAGGTCGAACATCAGCTTGTAGGTGTGCGGGTGCTCGAAGGCGAAATTGATGTAGGCCTCGCCCACCGCTGCGCCCTTGGCGCGCGCGCTGCCGGCCTTGGCGCGGGCCGCCTCCAGCGCGTCGGCGAAGCGGTTGAAGCCGTTGGTCCGCACGGCGGCCAGGATATCGTCCTTGTCCTGGAAATAGCGGTAGGGCGTCATCGGCGAGACGCCCAGTTCCAGGGCCAGCTGGCGCATGGTCACGGCGTCCGGCCCGCGCTCGGCGAACAGCCGCTCGGCG
>JANXXK010000194.1 GCA_025350685.1 Alphaproteobacteria bacterium
CCGACCTGGAGGAGGTGCTGGCCTCCCGCGCCGAGATCGAGGTGATCAATTGGGTCTCCGACCCCAAGCTCCTGCAGCGCCTGCGCGAGCGCGGCGTCGAGGTGGTGGTCATCGGCGAGGCCAACAGCTTTGCCGAGGTCCGCCGCAACATCCGCCAGGTGGCCGCGAGCCTCGGCCGCAGCGCCCAGGGCGAGGCGCTGGTCGCCCAGATGGACGCCCGCCTGGCGAAGGCCGCCGGCGCCTGGCGCGGCGCGCGCGCCATCTACCTGACCCCGGGCGGCTTCACTGCCGGCTCGGGCACCCTGATGGACGCGGTGCTGCGCGCCGCCGGCATGACCAACGCCGAGACCCGCCCGGGCTACCAGGGCGCCTCGCTGGAGCGCCTGGCGCTGGATCCGCCGAAGACCGTGGTGCTGGGCTTCTTCGACACCTTCCAGCTCGCCGGCGATAGCTGGGGCCCCGGCCGGCACCAGGTGATGCAGCGGGTGGTGCGCGAGCACGCTGTCGCCAGCCTGCCCGGCGAACTGCTCGGCTGCCCCGACTGGACGGCGGGCCAGGCCGTCGAACGCCTCGCCGCCGGCGCCCCGCGATCGGCCGCGCGCAAATGAAGGATGTGACATTCAACCTGGCCCTGGCCGCCGGCGTGCTGGCCCTGGCCGGCGCCGGCCTGTGGCTCGGCGAAACCCGGCTTACCCACGCCCAATGGGTCCAGGCCCTCACCGAGCCGGGCTCCGGCCCGGCCCAGGTGCTCTGGGCGATCCGCGCCCCGCGCACGGTGGCCGCCATGGTTGTTGGGGCGGCCCTTGGCCTGGCCGGCGCCGTCATGCAGGGCCTGCTCCGCAACCCGCTGGCCGACCCCGGCGTGCTCGGCGTCTCCGGCGGGGCCGGGCTGGGCGCGGCGCTCGCCATCTCACTGGGCTTCGCGGTCACCCCGGGCGCGGTGGAAGGCGCGGCGCTGACCGCCGCCGTGGTCACCGGCGTCGCCCTGACCATCCTCGCCGGACGCTTCCGCGAGCCGGAGACCCTGATCCTGTTCGGCGTGGCCCTGTCGTCCTTCGCCGGCGCGCTGACCTCCCTCGTGTTCAACCTCTCGCCCTCGCCGGTGACGCTCTCGGAGGTGTTCGCGTGGCTGCTCGGCTCGGTCGCTAACCGCGATTGGCACGACATCGGGCGCGAGCTGATCCCGATGACCGTGGGCGCCGCAGCCTGCGCCTACGCCGCCCGCGGCCTGGTCATGCTCAGCCTGGGGGAGGAGACCGCCCAGCTCTCCGGCCTGCCCATGGCGCGGCTGCGGGCCGCCGCCGTCGCCGGCGCCTCCCTGCTCACCGGCGCCGCCGTCGCCATGGCCGGCATTGTCGGATTTGTGGGCCTCGCCGCCCCGCACCTGGTGCGCACCGGGGCGGGGGCCGATCCGGGCCGCATCCTGTTGCCCTCGGCGCTGGCTGGCGCAGGCCTGCTGGTCGCCGCCGACCTCGCCGCGCGGCTTATCCCCACGGACCTGGAGCTGAAGCTGGGCGTAGTCACCGCGCTCTTCGGGGCGCCGCTTTTCGCGCTGATCGCCTGGCGCGCGGCCAGGAGCTGGCGCGGATGACGGCTTCGCTCACCCTCACCGACGCCACCGTCAAACTCGGCTCGGCCGTGGTGCTGAACGCCGCCAGCCTGGCCGTCCAGCCGGGCGAAGTGGTCGGCGTCGTGGGCGCCAACGGAGCCGGCAAGACCACCCTGCTGCGCGCCGCGCTTGGCCTGGCGAAGCTGGAGCAGGGCACGGCTGAACTGGCCGGCCGCGATGTGGCCGCGCTCTCCGACGCCGAACGCGCCGCGCTCGCCGCCTACCTGCCACAGGAGCGCCGGGTCGGCTGGAACCTGCCGGCCTGGCGGGTGGCGAGCCTGGGGGCCTTCGAGCGCCCGCCCGAGGAGGCCCGCGCCATCGCGCTCCGCGCCCTGGCCCGCGTCGGCCTCCTCGACCTGCAGGATCGCGGCGTCCTCGACATGTCGGGTGGCGAGCGCGCCCGGGCGCTGCTGGCCCGGCTGCTGGCCGCCGGCGCGCCGCTGCTGGTCGCCGACGAGCCAGCCGCCGGTCTCGACCCCGACGCCCAGCTCCTGGCCATGGAGCTGTTCCGCCAGGAGGCCCAGTGCGGCGCCGGCGTCGTTGTCACCCTGCACGACCTCAGTCTCGCCGCCCGGTCCTGCGACCGCATCGTCGTCCTGGCCCACGGCCGCGTGGTGGCTGACGGAGAGCCGCGTTCGTCCCTGAATGTCGATGTGCTCGCCGCCGCCTTCGGGCTAGACGGCGGCCTGACCGAAACCGCCGTCGGCCCGGTGCTCGCCGCTCGCCGCCGGCGCCTGCACTAAGGACAAGGCCTGAAAGTCGCCAAGTGGGTGTTCACTCTGGCCGCGATCTACGCCGTCCTGTTCGCCATGTCCTACGCGCGGACGGCCCGGGCCGAGCGAAGGGTCCTAGTGGCCCGACGGCGTCGCGGTGGTCGCGACTTCCGGGTTCTGGCTCGAGTGGCTGTAGGATCCGCGCTTCAGGTCGGCGGTCAGCGTCACCGTCGCCGAGCCGCCGGCCAGCTTGGCGCGGTACATCTGCACATTCTCCATCACCCGCATCACGTAGTTGCGGGTCTCCGAGAACGGGATGCACTCGATGAAGTCCACCGGGTCGGTGGCGCCGCCGCGCGGGTCGCCGCAGAACGACGACCACTGGGACGGCCGTCCCGGCCCGGCGTTGTAGCCGGCGATAGCCATCACGTAGGAGCCGGAGAACTGGCTCACCAGCTGGCCAAGGTAGGTCGAGCCCAGGCGCATGTTGTACTCCGGCTCGTCGAGCTGGCCCGGCGAGTAGGAGACCCCCATCCGATGGGCGAGGATCTTCGCGGTGCCCGGCATCAGCTGCATCATCCCCCGCGCGCCGGCGCCCGAGCGCAGGTAGGGGTCAAAGTTGCTCTCCTGGCGGGTGATCGCCAGAACCAGCGCGGGCTCCGCGCCGGCGTCCGGCGCATTGCGCACCGGATAGGCCCGCTGCGGCAGGATGAAGCCCCGCTGGGCCGCCCCGCGCGCTGCGCGCATTGAGATGTCCTGCTCGCCGTAGTTCCGAGCCAGGTCGACCAGCAGCGCCTCGTCCTCCGCCGTCGGCAGGATATCGTCGAGCCCCAGCACGAAGGTGCGGAACAGCTCCCGCTGGCCGTAGTCGAACAGGAGCCGCGTCGCCTGGATCGGGTCCATGGCCTCAAACTTCGCCTGGACCTGTGGCGTGATCAGTGGATCGTTGGGCACGGTGAGCTTCTTGCCCTGCTTCTCGGCGGCCAGCATCCCGTAGAAGGTCGAATAGTTCTGCGCGGCGCGGGCGTAGAAGTCGTCGCTGGCCTCGCGGTCATGACGCGCCTCGGCGGCCCGGCCTTCCCAGTAGAGGGCGCGGCCCTTGGTGATCGGCGTGGCGCCGATCCGCTCCACCGCGGCGAAGTGGCGGGCGGCCGCCTCCGGCTGGTGAAGCTTGGTCAGCGCAATCCAGCCGGCGGTGAACTCCGCATCGGCCGCGTCGGAGCCCTGGGTCAGGCCGCTGTCGGCGGCCGCGGCGTAAGCGGCCTTGATGTCACCGCTGCGCAGCGCCGCCAGCACCAGCCGATGCCGCTCGTCCCAGATGCGATCGCCCTGGTCGAGGGTCGCCACCTCGTGGGGGAAATACTGCACCTCTTCCAGCGCCAGGGCGTCCTGGCCCTTGCGGCGCAGATAGGCGGCGCGTTCGAAGGCCACGCCCGGCGCTTGGTCCTTGCCGGCGGGCAGGATCGCCACCAGGTCAGTGGCGTCCCGCGCGTCGGCCCTGAGCGCGATCCGCGCCTCGGCGGCGAGCCGCTGTTCGGCGGGCAGCAAGGGGATCATCTCGCGCGCGGCGGGGCCGTGGCTTCCGTAGAGCAGGATATCAGCGCGGCGAATGTGATCGTCCGGCGTCAGCAGGTCGCCAAAGCGCGCCAGCATGGTCCGCTGCGGCTCGGCCTCGAAACTCTTGTCGCGCCACCAATGCTTGATCAGGGCCGAGGCGTCGGTGGTGCGGCCCAGGCCCTTGTAGGCCGAGGCCAGCGCTATGGCGCCCTGCGCGGTGGCAGGATCGGCGCCGGCGAACCAGTCGACGACCTGCTGCGGCGACTTACCGGCCGCATCGAGCATTCGCTCAGCGGCGGCCTGGCGCTTGGCTGCCCGCGGCCAGCCGGCGAGGTCGCGCCGCGCATTGTCCACCTCGTAAAAGCCCAGGGCGTCGGCGCAACTGTCCACCAGCACCCAGCTGGCGGTCTTGCGGGCCAGCGGGTCGCCGATCGCGGCGATGGCGCTGCGAGCCCCGTTGATATCGATCCGCCTGGCGGATTCGATGGCCTGCCGGAACAGCCGTTCGTCGCCGGCGCTCAACGGATGCGAGGTGGCGTGGGCGATGGTCGGGGAATCGAGCGGGCTCGACTTGGTCACCTGGTCGAGGAGGTCGCCCAACGGGTCCACCGCCTGGGCGCGCGCGGCGGCGGTCGCCATGAAGGCGATGCCGACGACGACCAAGGCTCTGCGTGCGACTCTGTGCAACGGATGCCCCAACGGATGGCTCAACGACTCAAAACGGATGGCTCAACGACTCAATACGGACATTGCGGGCGATGCCCACCCCACCATATTGTCCCGGCAATCCTGAACGCCGATTCAACAAGCGTCCCCTTCACGGCAATTTGCTTAGATGTCAGAGCCCATGTTCCGCGGCGTCCTTCCCGCCTTGATTACCCCGTTCCGCGACGGCGCCGTCGACGAGGACGCATTCGTGCGCCTGGTGGAGCGCCAGATCGCCGGCGGCGTGCACGGCCTGGTACCGGTCGGCACCACCGGCGAGACCGCGACACTTAGCCACGACGAGCACCGTCGCGTGGTCGAGCTGTGCGTCAAGATCGCCGCCGGCCGCGTGCCGGTGGTCGCCGGCGCGGGCTCCAACGCCACCGACGAGGCGATCGAGCTGGTTCGCCACGCCAAGACGGTCGGCGCGGACGCGGCCCTGGTGGTCACGCCCTACTACAATCGCCCGAGCCAGGAGGGGCTCTACGCCCACTTCAAGGCGATTAACGACGCCGTACAACTTCCGGTGCTTGTCTACAACGTGCCCGGGCGCACCAGCGTCGACATCTCCAACGACACCCTCGCCCGCCTCGCCAAGCTGCCCAACATCGTCGGCATCAAGGACGCCACCGGCGACCTGGCCCGCGCCAGCTTCCAGCGGCTGCAATGCGGCGAGGACTGGGTGATGCTGTCGGGCAACGACGATTCCGCCCTCGGCTACATGGCTCACGGCGGCCACGGCTGCATCTCGGTGACCTGCAATGTGGCGCCTGAGCAGTGCGCAGCCTTCTACAACGACTGGCTCTCCGGCCAGTGGCAGGGCGCGCTCTACGGCCAGGACCGACTGGTCCGCCTGCATCGGGCGCTGTTCCTCGACGCCTCGCCGTCGCCGACCAAGTTTGCGCTCGCCCACCTGGGCCTCTGCGCCGGGGACGTCCGTCTGCCGATCGTCCCTTGCGCGGACGCCTTTCACAACGAGATCCTCGCCGCCATGCGGGACGCCGGTGTCGCCTGATGGCCGCTGACGAAAAGCCGCGAAAGCTGATCGCGGAAAACCGCCGCGCGCGGTTCGACTATTTCCTGGAGACCTTCTTCGAGGCGGGCCTGGCGCTCACCGGCTCGGAGGTCAAATCCCTGCGCAACGGCCGCGCCAACATCGCCGAGAGCTATGCGGCGGTGGAGGGCGACGAGATCATGCTCGTCAACGCCGACATCCCGCCCTACGCCCAGGCCGGCCCGCACTTCAACCACGAGCCGCGCCGCCATCGGAAGCTGCTGCTGAAGCGCAAGGAGATCGACAAGCTGATCGGCGCCGTGCAGCGCGACGGGCGCACGATCATCCCGCTCAAGCTGTTCTGGAATGACCGGGGCCTCGCCAAGCTCGAAGTCGCGCTGGCCAAGGGCAAGAAGGAGCACGACAAGCGCGAAGCCACCGCCGAGCGGGACTGGCAGCGCGACAAGGCGCGGCTCATGAAGGACCACAGCTAGGTGCAGGCCCCAATCTTGGGTGAGGACGAGATCGCCGCCCTGGAGCGCGAAACCGTCAACGCCGTCGCCCCGCCCGAGGTGGTCGAGATCGGCGGCTGGCGGGTCCCCTTCGACCACGGAACCATCGGCCGGGCCAAGAGCGCCGTGCCGCTGCGCCATGATCTGGGCCCCGAGGCCCTGGACGAGATCGAGGCCGCCTATCACCAGCGGGACCTGAAGCCGGCCTTTCGCGTCGCTGACGTGCCGTCGCTGGCCGGGGTCACGGCGGCCCTCGCCCGCCGGGGCTACGCCGCCGAGCAGCCGACCATCTTCAAGATCGGCTCGAGCGCCGACATGGCGCGCCTGTCCGATGGCCCGGCCATGCTGCTCTCGGAGCCCATCGAGGCCTGGGTCGCGGTGTTCCTCGGCGAGGGTTTCGATCGCACCGACGGCGCCCACCGAATCGCCGCGCTCAGCCGCTCCCCCGACGCGGTCTATGGCGCGGCCGGGGATGGCGCCGATATCCAGGCGGTCGGGGTGATGAGCTTCGGGGCGACGTGGGCCGGCGTCCACGGTATGCGCACCGCGCCGGCCCACCGCGGCAAGGGCCTCGCCAGCCGCATCCTGGCGACCCTCGGCGCCGCGGCCCAGGCGCGCGGCGTCGAGGATGTCTTCCTGCAGGTGGAAGAGGCCAACCCCGCCCGGCGCATCTATCGCGCCGCCGGCTTCAGCCAAGTCTGGCGCTATCACTACTGGCGGACTCAGGGCTACTGATCCGTCTGCGGACGAGGAGATTCCCATGACTATCGCCGGCCGGACACTCGGGTCACTTTTGCTGTTCACGGTCCTGCTGGCCGCGGCGCCGGCGCTCGCGAAGACCCTCGTCGGCGCGCTGACCGCCGGCGCGGTCGCCTCGCCTGACCGCTTTGGAGCGCTGGCCGCGCGCGACGCGCTCCGCAAGGGGGGCAATGCGGTCGACGCCGCCGTCGCCACCGGCTTTGCGCTGGCTGTCACCTACCCGGAGGCCGGCAACCTGGGCGGCGGCGGGTTCATGACCGTCTACATGGACGGCAAGCCCTATTTCCTCGACTACCGTGAGCGCGCCCCGGCGGCCGCGCGGGCCGATATGTATCTCAACGCCGCCGGGGATCCCGATACGGCCCTCAGCCTGGTCGGAAACCTCTCGGCGGGGGTGCCCGGGACTGTGCGCGGGCTCTATGACGCGCACCAGCGGTTCGGCAAGCTCAGCTGGAAACAGGACCTCGCGCCCGCCATCGCGCTGGCCAAGCGCGGCTTCCGGGTCCCCGCGGCGCTGATTGCCGAACGCGACGAGGCCGCGCCGCAGTTCGCCAAGACCACCAACTTCGCCGCCTGGGCCGCGCCGATGCGGACCGGACAGCTGTTCCGGCAGCCCGAGCTCGCCGGCGTCCTGCAGCGTATCGCCGACCAGGGCGCGGACGGCTTCTACAAGGGCCCCACCGCCGATCTGGTCGTCGCCCAAATGGCGCGCGGCCCGATCAAGGGCTTGATCACGCGTGCCGATCTCGCCGCCTACACCGCGGTCTGGCGCGAGCCGGTGGTCGGCCAATGGCGAGACTTCTCGCTGATCACCGCCCCTCCGCCCAGCTCCGGAGGCATCGCGCTCCTGCAGATGCTGCAGATGAAGGCCGATGCCGCGCCGCTGTTCCGCGGCCAAATGCTGAACAGCCCGCAGTACCTGCATCTGCTGGCCGAGATTGAAAAGCGGGTCTTCGCCGACCGCGCGTCCTACCTGGGCGACCCGGATTTCGTGAAGGTCCCGGTCGCCGCGCTCATCGCGCCGGACTACAACGCCCGCCGCGCCCGCGAGATCGACCCCGCCAGGCCGTCGGCAACCGCCGGCGTCGTCCCCGGCCTGGAAAAGCCGCAGACCACCCACTTCTCGATCCTCGACCGTTGGGGCAACGCGGTCTCCAACACCTACACCTTGAACGGCTCCTTCGGCGCCGGCGTGGTGGTCGAAGGCGCGGGCTTCCTGCTCAACGACGAGATGGACGATTTTTCCGCCAAGCCCGGGGCGCCCAACATGTTCGGCGTGGTCGGCGGCGCGGCCAACGCCATCGCGCCCGGCAAACGGCCGCTCTCCTCGATGACGCCGACCATCCTCTTGAGGAACGGCCGCGTCGCCATGGTGGTTGGCACGCCCGGCGGCTCGCGGATCTTCACCTCGGTGTTCCAGGTGATCGTCAATGCCTACGACTTCCACTTGCCGCTGAAGGCGGCTGTGGCGGCGCCGCGCTATCACCACCAGCTGCTGCCGGCCGACACCATCTTCGCCGAGCCCTATTCGCCGTTCCCGGCCTCGCTGGCGGCAGGACTCAGAACCCGCGGCTACAAGCTCGTGAACCAGGGCTACAACGGCGACATAGCCGCCATCGAGGTGGCTGGCCGCACGCCGGTCGTCGCCCCCGACCCCCGGGCCCGTGGCTTCGGCCTGGTGGTCCCCTAGGGAAACGCGTGTCGCATTGCGGTTACGTTGGGGGAATAGTGTTGCGGCAGAATTGTCACGCTATGCACAGTCATTCATGACACGGAATTATGACGACTAGGCGCTAATCCCGGCCTCGCGTAGCGTCGCTATGCAAATCACTCGGGAGGGAACTGGCGGCATGCCCAAGGCGCGCACGTCGGTGCTCAAATTTGCAAGAAAGCGCGCAAGTGCAGGCGCGTCGAGCGCCGCTGAGTCTTTAGTATTGGCCGAAACTTACACGCATCAATCGAACACTTGTTTGAGGCAGACAGCGGCGTCCTGAGCGCCGGAGTCTGCCGCCTGATTCGCGCAACCGAGCCAGGCTTGGACACGACAACAACAACGCAAAGGGCGGAGAGTCCCATGAAACAGCATCATCTATTCGGCGGCGTAAGCCTCCTGGCCATGCTTATGGCGGGGTCCGCGGCATCGGCGGCGGCCGCGGCGGTCGAGGCGCCGGTGGCCTCCGAGGTCATCGTCACCGGCACCCGCGTCACCGGACTGAAGGCCATCGACAGCCCTGCGCCGATCCAGGTCCTGGGGGCCGACGCGCTGAAGCGCGTGGGTCAGCCAGACCTGATCCAGGCCCTGCAGCAGAACCTGCCGTCGTTCAACTCCGAGTCGTTTGGCACCGACACCGGCCAGCTGACGCTCTCGGCGCAGCTGCGCGGCCTCAATCCAAACAACACCCTGATCCTGGTCGACGGCAAGCGCCGCCATTCCACCGGCAACCTGCATGTGGCGCCGGGCGTCTTCCAGGGCGCGGCGACCGCCGACCTCGGGCTGATTCCGGTGGGCGCCATCGATCACATCGAGGTCCTGCAGGACGGTGCCGCGGCGCAGTACGGCTCCGACGCCATAGCCGGCGTGGTCAATATCATCCTGAAGACCGCCAACCATGGCGGATCCATCAGCGCGACTGGCGGCCAGTACTACAAGAATGGCGGTGGCACCGGCGCGATTTCGGGCAACATCGGCCTGCCGCTCGGCGAGCACGGCTTCATCAACATCACCGCCGAGAACCGCTACCACGACTTCAGCCACCAGGGCGGCGCGGATCGGCGGCTGTTCAACCTAGACGGCACCCCCAGAGCGGGAATCGATCCTGTCAACGCCGCGGGCGCCAAGAACGCGCCCGACTCCCCGAGGGTCAACCACATCTACGGGGACGGCACGTCCAACGTCTATGACGCCTTCTACAACGCCGGCTACGACCTCGGCGAAGGCCTCCAGCTCTACAGCTTCGGCAGCTACGCGCATCGAAAGGCGTCGTCGTATGAGAACTATCGGCGTGCCGACAAGGTGATCGGTTCTCCGGTCCTGGGCGTCCAAGGCACCACGTCCACGCCGGGCGAATTGATCCCCTTCCCGAACGGCTTCAACCCGCGTGAGGCGCTCCGCGAAGACGACTATGCCTTCACCGGCGGCATCAAGGGGATGGCGGCCGGCTGGAACTGGGATTTCTCCTCGACCTACGGCCGGGACAAGAACGAGATCTCCACGCTTGGCTCGGCCAACGCCTCGCTGTTCGCCGACACCCACACCACGCCGACGAACTTTTTCGACGGCGCCTTTGTCTCGACCGAGTGGACCAATAACCTCGACGTTTCCCGGACCTTTGACGCGGGCATGGCCTCGCCACTCAACGTCGCCTTCGGCGCCGAGTCGCGGCGGGAGACCTTCTCGATCAGCACCGGCGATCCGGCCTCGATCTACAAGGAGGGCGGCCAGTCCTATCCGGGCTTCCAGCCCACCGACGCGGCCGAGCACTCGCGAACCAACTATTCGGGCTACGTCGACCTCGCGGCCGATGTGATCACCAACCTCAAGGTCGATCTCGCCGGCCGCTATGAGCACTACAGCGACTTTGGCAACACCACGGTCGGCAAGCTGACCGCCCGCTACGACTTCAGCCCGTCCTTCGCCGTGCGCGGCACCATCGCCACCGGCTTCCGAGCGCCTACGCTGGCCGAGGAGTTCTATTCCGCCACCAACGTCGCGCCGACCTTCGCGGTGGTGAACCTGCCGCCGAACTCGCCGGCGGCCCACCTAGCCGGCTTCCAAAACCTCAAGCCCGAGAAATCCACCAACTACAGTCTCGGCTTCGTAGCCCATCCGATCGAAGGGCTGCAGGTCACTCTGGACGCCTACCAGATCGAGGTGCGCGACCGGATCGTCAACACCGGCACCCTGTTGGGTCTGAACGGCACGACGGTGATTTCGCAGGGCGTGCTCAACGCCATCGCGGCGCACGGCAATATCCTCGACCCCAGCGTCAGCTATGTCGGGATCGCGGTATTCACCAACGGGGCCAACACCCGCACGCGCGGCGCCGAGCTGACCGCCAACTACGCTTCGGACTTTGGCGACATGGGCCACGTCGACTGGTCGGCCGCCGTCAACTACAACGATACCACGCTCACCAAGCTGCAACCCCTGCCCGCGCAGGTGGCCAATGGACCCGCCGGGCAGACCAGCATTCTCAGCCCGACCGCCTTCAGCACCCTGAGGTCGGCCTCGCCCAAGGAAAAAGCTGTCCTCGGAGCCTACTGGACGCGCGGCAAATTGAGCGCAAATCTGCGCGAGACAATCTACAGCTCGGTGAGCGCGATCCTCGACTTCAGCGGTGCGGGCACTGGCCCGGAGGCGCAGACGTTCAAGGTCGGGGCGGCGGGGATCACCGACATCGACATCGGCTACCAAGTCACCGACAGCGTGAAGCTCGATATTGGCGCCAACAATCTCTTCGACCAGCGTCCGCCGGGCGTCCCGAACGTGCCCAACGGCAGCGGCGGGGTGCGGCCCGTGAGTGGCAACAACGTCTATGGCGAGCCGGCGCAGTTCTCCCCCTACGGGATCAACGGCGGCTACTATTACGGCCGGATCACCTTCAACTTCTAAGGTCTGATCCTGACAGCCTCGGCCCTCCCTCGCCCCACTGGCGGGGGAGGGCCTTTGCGTTTTCCGTCCTGACCGGTTCGCTTCGCCCTGGCGGACGTGCTCGTCCGCCAGCAGAAGGCGGCCAAGGCCCTTCCTCTGCTCGAAGCCCTGCTCGCGGCCGACCCCGCCTCGGCGCCCTACCGCAACTTGGTGGCCGCAGGCCTGAGCCCGGTCGGCGACTACGACCGCGGAGTCCACCTCTACGAGGCCTTTGCTGGCCGACTTCCCAAAACAGCCGCGCATCTGGCTCAACTATGGCCACACGCTGCGGCTTGGACCTCTGGCGCAGCTACGAGCCGCATCTTGGCCGCTGAAGGCCGCCCTCGGCCGGCGCTCGACGGTTGGCGCGGCTAGGCTACTTCGCCAGGTCCTTCAGGAGGCTCTCCCAGTGCGCCAGGGCGCCATCGATGGCGTCCGTCGGGGCCCGCTCGTTCAGCCCGTGGGAGAAGTCGTCCGAGGACTTCATGAACAGGCCCGACACGCCATAGGTCGGTACGCCGATCGCCCGGAAGAACATCCCGTCCGTCGCGCCCGCAGACATGTTCGGCACCACCGGCAGGCCGGGGAAGCGCGCATGCACCGCCTTGGTCACCGCCGCCAGCACGTCGGCGCGCAGCGGCGAAGCGCCGGAGTCGATCGCCCCGTCATTGGCCCGCGTCACCGTCGCCGCAGGATCGGCGATCACCTTGACGATCGTCTGGCGGATCTCCTCCGACGGTGTGCCCGGGAAGATGCGGCAGTTGACGTTGGCGCTGACCTTTTGCGGCAGCGCGTTGGTGGCGCGCCCGCCGTTGATCATCGTCGCCACGCAGGTGGTGCGCAGCTGGCCCACATTGCCCGGATCGTCGGACAGGATGGCGATGGCCTTCTCGTCCTTCGGATTGGCCACATAGGCGCGGATCGCGTCGCCCACCGGACCCTTGGTGGCGCCCGCCGCGGCCTTGAAGCCGGCCATGGTGATGTCGCTCGACATCACCGGAAACCGGTAGCCGGCCAGCCGCTCGAGATCGCGGCTGATCTGGTAGATCGCGTTGGTCGTCCCCGGCCGGCTGGAATGGCCGCCGGGATTGGTCACGGTGATCGCGAAGTCGGAATAGGTCTTTTCCGCCGCCTGGATGCCATAGGCGACGGGCTTGCCATCCTCGCCGATCTCGCCGCCCCCGGCGTCGCCGTTCAGCACCATTTCGGCGTTCTTCAGCTCCGGGACAAAGGCCCGCGCCGTCGCCTGCACGGTCTCCTCGTCGCCGGATAGCGCCAGGATCACGTCGCGGCCAGGCTTCCAGCCCTCGCGCTTCAGCTTGGAGAGCACCGTGACCACGATGGACACGTCGAACTTGTCGTCCACCGCGCCGCGCCCGAACACGTAGCCGTTCTCCACCACCGGGGTGAACGGGTCGCGCGTCCAGTCCTCCCGCTTGGCCTCGACCACGTCCATGTGGTCGATCACCACGATCGGCTTCTTGGCCGGATCGGCGCCGTGATAGCGGGCGATCAGGATCGCCGTGCGGAACATCGGCTTGATCTGCACGTCGTCGGCGGCGAAACCCGCCTTCACCAGCACCGCCTTCAGCCGCGCTGCGTAGACCGGAACCTGGTCGCCCGGGATCACCGTGCGGACCGAGATCCCCATTCAGCAGGTCCAGCGCCTCGTCGTGAAGCGCCGGACCAGCGTGGGCGGAAGAGGCGAGGGCGAGTGCGGCGGCGCCGGCGAGCAGGGCAGGAGGTTTCAAGTGAGCAAATCCACGGAATCGACAGGGAAGGTCGGCGCGACCCTAACTGCTCAGCTCTCCAGCGGGAACTCGCCCTCGCGCCAGGCCTTCATGCCGCCGTCCAAGGCCACCGCCCGGCCATAGCCCAGCTCGCGCAGGGTCGCCGCCGCCAGGGTCGAGATCTTGCCGAACTCGCAGCAGGTGAGGATCCGCACCGTCGGGTCCGGCGGCTCGGAATTCACGCGCAGCTCGAGTTGCCCCCTTGGCAGGTGGATGGCGCCGGGCACATGGCCCGCGTCGAAGGCGTCCTTTTCGCGGATGTCGAGGATCACCAGGTCGCGTCGGTTGCCGCCCAGCCGATCGTTCAGCTCGGCCAGCGAGATGAACGGGACCTTCGCGGCCGCCTCGCTGAGCAGCTGCGCCACCGTCTTGCCGCCGCTCATGTTGGTGCGCAGCGCCTCGGTCAGATGGGTCGGCGCGGCCAGGTCCAACGCCTGCATCATCGCCACGAACTCGGCCCGCTCGGTCTTCTGCAGGCGCGGGTTCTCGGCGATCTCCGCCCCGATCGTCGAGTGGCCGCGGCCTTTGTAGTCGTGGGCCGGGAACACCAGGGTGTCCGGCGGCAGCTTCAACAGGTGCTCGAACAGGCTCTCGTAAAGCTCGTGTGGGTCGCCGGTGGGCAGGTCCGTGCGCCCGGTCCCGCCGATCAGCAGGGCGTCGCCGGTGAACACCCGGTCGGCCATCACCAGGCTCATGGAATCGCGCGTATGCCCCGGCGTGTGCAGCGCCTGCAGTTTCAGCTCGCCGGCGATCAGCATGTCGCCGTCGTCCAGCCGCAGGTCGGCATAGGGCGCCGGCGCCAGGCGGTGCATCACCACCGGTGCGCCGAGCGCCTTGCCGAGTTCCTTGCTGGCCGAGAAGTGGTCTGCGTGGGTGTGGGTGTCGACGATGTATTTTACGCTCAGGCCCTGCTGGGCGCAGAGCCCGCGGTATTCATCGATCCGGCTCAATTCCGGATCGATCAACACCGCCGCCCGCGTCGCCGGACAGCCCAGCAGGTAGGACTGGCACCCGCCCGTCGCGATCTGCTCGAAAATCATGGGCAAGCTTCCTCGGGTCGTGGCCGGGCGACCCTCGGCCGCGCCGGGGCCTCTGGCAAGTCCAGGGTTTTCGCCCGACTGGCGGCGCGTTCAACTTGGCTTAGGCCAGGTCTGGGGTCAGCCGCCGCGGACCAGGCGCCGGCGGGCGGCGTCCTCGGTCCAGTGGTCTTCCTGCACCCGCAGCAGGCGGATGGCCGCCTTGGCGAGAGCCTGGCGCCGCTCCAGCACCGGGGAGGGCTCCAGATCGGTGGTCAGGCTGGCGAGCTGAGCCGAGAGCACCTGGCTTCGCTGCGCCTGTTCGCCAAGCGCCAGCGTCGCCTCGAGCGCCAGGCCGGCGGCGCCGATGGCCGGCACCACCGCGCCGGCCATCAGCATCAGGCCGGCAAGCCAGTCCGGCGGGTCACGCCCGCTCCCCGCGAGGGCCGCCGCCGCGGCGAGATAGCTGACCATGACCAGCAATAACAGGCCGAAGCTGACGTTCTCCAGCTGGTGGACCCGGTGGGAAATGCGGCCGTTGATGGTCGCCTGCTCTCGATGGTAGGCGACCTGGCCGGTGATCAGCTCCTCGATCACCCAGTCGCCCCATGCCGCCACCCGCGCGGCGTCGAACGCGCCGTGGGGCGGGCCGGTCAGCCGTCGCACCTGTCTTGTGGGCCGGTTTCCGGGCACATGCCCCCCCTGCGGCGTCGTGCTGATCCCCAGCGCCCAGGCGGCGCGCTCCAGGCGGAAGTCCTCCGCCAGCCTGCGCGCGTCGCCCCAGCGCCGGTGGCGTTCGCCCCGCTCGGAATCCAGCCAGACCAGCAACGCGCCGATTGCCAGGATGAGCTCCACCGCGACCATCGCCAGCTTGGCGCCAGGCCACGGCGCCGAGGCCGAGCCGGCCAAGGCGGCCAGTATGGCGACGCCCAGCAAGATGACCTGATGCGAACGGTGCACCGCGCCCAGGCGGCTCGCCTGCTCGTCCGCGACATCGAGCGCACGCGACAGCCTGGCGAACCCTTCCTGCGCCGCTAGGTCGTCCGGCGGCGGCCGGGCCTCGAATGGCGCGGCCTTGCCGCCCAGCACGCGCCGAAAGACCGAGTAGGTCCGCCAGAGCCAGGCGACGCCGCGCTTGCGGCGCGCGCCCCCGCCATCAAGGGCCGCCGCATCCTCCCCGGCGGAGGCTGGACGCTCGCCCAGCCCCAGGTCGGACAGCGCCGCGCGCAGCCCCTCAGGCGTGGCCTCGCGCGCCAGCGGCGGACGGTTGAACCCCAGCTCCTCGACGACCTCGAGGAACCCGAAGTCCTCGTCGAGGTATTCCGGCCGGATCAGGCGCGGCGGGTGCGGATCCTTGGGCACGACCCAAAGGACTGGGATGCCGTGCTCCAGCGCCAGGCGGACGGCGTCAGCCGTTCCGCCGGCCCCGCGAGCTTGCCGGCCTGTCCAGACCGCGACCAGCAGATCCGCCGCGCCGATCAACCATCGGGTTTGGGCCAGATGGGCGTTGCGGCCATGCTGCTGCGCCGCCGCCCCGTCCAGCCAGGTGGCGGAGTCCGCCTGGGCCGGCGGTGGGTCCTGCGCGGGGTCGTCGAGGAACGGATAGACGGCGTGGATCGGGCCAAGCCCGGCGGCCCGCCAGGCTTCGGCCGCGACCGTGTCCGCCCCCGGGGCCAGGCCCGTGAGCAGCCGGCCCCGCACCAGGCCAGCGGCCTTCAGCCTCTCGAACGCCGTATCCAGTCCGGCGCGCACCGCCGCCACGTCCCCGAGATCGCCCGGGCGGTTGTGCCCGGCGAAGGCGACCTGGGCGAAGGGGGCGGACCAAGGCGGCAGCTCGCTCGCGGTCGCGGCCGGGGCCGCGGTGGGGCCGGCGGCCGGCGCTGCGCTATCCGGGGGCATTGCCTGCGCTTGCAGGCGGCGGGAGGCCGGCAAGGAATGTCTCGATGATCGGATTGACCAGTTCGAAGTAGCTCATGCACGCGCCGTGGCCGGCGCCCGGGATCGGCTGGAATTCCGCGCCGAGACCCGTGGCCAGGGCCTGGCCGGCGGCGAGCGGGACCGAGGCGTCGTCCGTGCCATGGATCACCAGCGCCGGCCTGGGCGCGGCGGCCAGCGCCCGCCTGCCGAGGGCGCCCAGGAACGGGGTGAGGTCGTCGCGGTCGACAAGGGCGTTGAAGCACGGGATCAGGTTGTGGAACTTGGTGGCGCCCCACTTTTGCATCCAGCCGATTGCGCCCGGCCAGATTTCCTGACCGTCACCAGGGCCGATGATCTCCCGCGCGATCGGGGGACCCAGGTCGGCATTGGCGTAGCCGTCGTTCAGCCACGCCTGGAGAAGGTTCATGTTCGCCGTCTTCGTGGCCCCGCTCATCACGCCGGCTTCGGTGTCGATGAGGATCATGGCCCGGACCAGGCTCGGATTGGTCAGCGCGCAGCGCAGGGTGAGGAATCCCCCCTGCGACATGCCCACGAGGACGGCCTCGGTGATGTTTAGGGAGGCCAGCAGGTCGCTGAGATCGTTGGCCGAATCGTAGAAGTCGAACGGCGAGAGCCGATTGGTGGCGGTGTTTCCGTGGCCGCGTTGGTCCCAGGTGATGCAGCGATAGGTCCCTTGCAACATCTCGACCTGGGTCGGGAACATGGTGCGGTCCATCAGGAACCCATGGGAGAACACGATCACCGGCTGCGTGCCGCCAGGAGCGGTGTCCTCGTAGTAGATTTGCCGCGCCGGACCGGCGATCGGGACAAGGGGCAAGTTCGTCTCCAGCGCGACTGGGTGAATTGCGCGCCGGGCCGCAAGTATTTCACTCGCGTGGCGTGCATGCCTTGCGATCAAGCATGGAAATGATGACAATTGCAAAGGGGGTCGGCTTGCAGCTTTCCTGCGGATAGACGCCGATGGCGGAAGTCGCCGCCCGGCCCGCGGGGCCGCATTGCCGAGGCGGAATCCGAGCCGCCGGACAAGGCTGAGAGTCCGCGCATGGAGGACCGCGTCAGTGCCCGATGTCTTCATTTCCTACAGCCGCGAGGACCGCGCCGCCGCCCAGCGCTTCGCCGACGCATTCGAGGCGCAGGGCCTGAGCGTCTGGTGGGACGCCACCCTCAGGTCCGGGGAGGCGTTTGACCAGGTCATCGAAGCGACCCTGATGCAGGCCAAAGCGGTCGTCGTCCTGTGGTCGCCGCACTCGGTGGACTCGCGCTGGGTGCGGGCCGAGGCCACCCAGGCCGACCGCCTGGGTGTCCTGGCTCCGGTGACCATCGCGGCCTGCAGGCGCCCGATCATCTTCGAGCTGATCCACACGGTCGAGCTGTCGCACTGGACAGGGGACGGCGCCGATAGGGCCTGGCTGGGGCTGTTGGCCGATGTCCGGCGGCTGGTCGAGCGCGATCGGACCGTGGATCCGCGGCCGGACGCCCCGTCCGGCGGCGGCCGGTCGAACCCCGTCGAGGCGAGGGCCCGGCGCGGAGAGCGGCGCCAGGTGACCGTGCTCGCCTGCACCTTGGAGGAGGCCGGCGAAACCTCCGGCGACATGGACCCAGAAGACTGGCGCGCCATCGTCGTCGCCTTCCAACACCGCGCGGCCGAGGTCCTCGCCCGGTTCGACGGCCGCATGACGCCGGCCCAGGGCGATGCGCTGATCGCCTTCTTCGGCGCCGATCAGACCCGCGAGGACGACGCCGCGCGGGCGGTGCGCGCCGGGCTCGCCATCGTCGACCTGGCGAAGGACTTCCGGCCGAAGGCAGGGCTCGTGCTTTCGGCGCGGGTCGGCATCGACACCGGCCTGCTGGTGATCGGCGGCGACGGTGCGCCGGCCTTCGGCGCCCCGGTCAGCCAGTCCGGCCAGCTGCAGGCCCAGGCCGCGCCCGGCTCCGTGGTCATCAGCCCGGCCACGGCGGCGCTCGCCGGCGGCTACCTGGAGCTGGAGCCTATTGGCGTGCGCGCCTTCAGCGTCGCCGGGCTGCGTCCGACGCGCACGCGCTTTGACCTGTCGCGGGCCCGCGGCCTGAGCCAGTTGGTCGGCCGGTCCGATGAGCTTAC
>JANXXK010000202.1 GCA_025350685.1 Alphaproteobacteria bacterium
GGCGAGGAAGGCCTCGGCGAGCCGCGGCGGGATCGAGTCGTAGGGCACGAAGATCCGGCGCTCCTTGGAGAACTCGCCGATCAGGGTGCCGTCCCAGGCGTAGGCGCGGGTCGCGGTCGGCGGGTGGTAGTCGGCCAGGTCGCCGGCGTCGGGCAGGTCGTGGAACAGCCACGCGGCCCAAAGCGCAATGGCGATGCCCGCCGCGGCGACAAGGCCCAGTGCGGCCACGCCGGCGATCGCCACCCATCTTTCGCGGGGATTCAACTAACCCAGGCCTCCAGAGGCGCCCCGCCCCTTTTCAAGCCTCGTGGTCTAGCGGGCTTCGGATGCGGCGCCAACGGCTGGCGCAGGCGCGGGCCTCAGCGCGAGGCGAGCCGGGTAGCTTCGGCGAAGTAGTCGTCGATGCCGTCGCCGACGGCGTTCATGAACTTCGCCCGGCGGCCGGTGTCGCGCAGGAAGTCCTCGTCCTCGGTATTGGTGATGAAGCCCATTTCGAGCAGGACGGCCGGCACGTCGGGGGCCAACAGCACCATGAAGCCGGCGTCTCGGTGGCTGCGGTTCAGGAGCGGCGCCTTGCCGTCGATGCGGCTGACCAGCTGGTTGGCGAAGGCCGAGGAGCGGTTCTTGGTGGCCCGCTGGGTCAGGTCGAAGAGGATATCCTGCACGCCCCGGTCACCGGTCAGGCTGGCCTTCATGAACCAGTCGTCCTGGCGCACGAAGCGGGCGCCGCGGTTCGAGGCCTTGTCGGAGAGGGTATAGACGCTGGCCCCGCGGACGTTGGCGTCCTGGCCCGAGTCCGAATGCAGCGAGATGAACAGGTCGGCGCCGGCGCGCTGGGCGATGCGCACCCGGTCGGCCAGCGGCACATAGGTGTCGTCCTCGCGGGTCAGCACCACGCGATAACGGGGCGAGCGCTCAAGGCGCGCTTTCAGCGCCAGGGCCGCGGCAAGGTTGACGTCCTTCTCGAAGCCCTGGGCGCCGGCCGCGCCGGGATCATGGCCGCCATGGCCCGGATCGATGACGATGACCTTCTTCAAGGAAACCGGGGCGGCGCGGGCGGTTATGATCTCCGGCCGCAGTTTGGCGGCCACCTGGGCCGTGGTGGAGACCATGCGGATCGCGCCGCCCGGCTGAGAGGCCACGTCAACCACATAGCGATAATGGTCGACCCCGTCGGCGGGGGGCAGCAGGAAGCGCCCCTTGATGCGGGCGTCGGCGGCCAGATCTATCTGCAGGCGCGCGCCGCCGGAGGTCTGGTCGATGCTCCAGGCCTTCACCAGGCCCTGACCATTGCCGGAAAGGCCGCCCTGCGCCGACACATTGGCGAGCAGCAGGACCACGTGGCCGTCCGAGACGCCGTCGGCCACCAGCTTGCCGGTGGCGGCTTGGTCGAGGTCCAAGACCAGGCGAGTCTGCTGGGCGTCGCCGCCCAGGCGCACCTTCAGCAGGCCGGCGACAGAGGCCGAGGCGTGGGACACGACGAATCCGGCCAGCGCGACGGCGACCGCCGAAGCGGCGATGAGCGCCCGCCCGCGGTTTCGCATCACGACCTTGCCGGCCCCAGCCAAGTTCACGCCCTAAACCCCCGCAGGAATTGCCATTCCAACGTATTTAAAGACCCATATACGCCTGATGCGGATGGAGAAACGGTTAACGAGGTCTTGCGGTGAGCCCGTTAGCCGTATCGCTTTCCTTTTGCGGCCCCATGTTGCAAAGTCCCGCCGCGCGCCAAGCCGCCCCCTTCGCGGGGCCGAGGGACGCGCAAACACAGCCCGCGTCAGCTGACCGATTCCCGGCGACCGACGCTTTATCCGTTCCGCGCCACCCGGCGCGCCTAGGAACACATTCGATGGGCAGCGCTGCTCAAGCCATTCTCCGGCCTTCAGCCCCCCGAGGCGCCGCTATCGGCGTCCTCGTGGACGGCGCGCGCGCCCATCCCACAACGAGCCGGCTGCGCCTGGGCCTCAAGCCCAGTGCGCGCCGCGGAGATTATCTTGATGTCCAAGAATATGTTGATCGACGCTGCCCACGCCGAAGAGACGCGTGTGGTGGTGGTCGACGGAACCCGCGTTGAAGAGTTCGATTTCGAAAGCTCCAACCGCAAGCAGCTCAGAGGGAATATCTATCTCGCCAAAGTGACGCGCGTTGAGCCGTCGCTGCAGGCGGCCTTCATCGAGTACGGCGGCAATCGCCACGGCTTCCTGGCGTTCAACGAAATCCACCCGGATTACTACCAGATCCCGTCCGCGGACCGCGAAGCGCTGATGCGAGAAGAGGCCGAGGAAGAGGACGACCACCACGAACCGCGCGGACGCCGCGGCGCCGGCAACGGCGCCAACGGCAATGGCGCCGCGGAAGGCTCGTCTGAGGACGATGAGGACGACGACGGTCACGCCGGGTCCGGCGACGACGACGACGTCATGGAGGAAGAGCTGGCGCGCCGCCGCCGCCGGCTGATGCGCAAGTACAAGATCCAGGAAGTGATCCGCCGACGGCAGATCATGCTGGTGCAGGTCGTCAAGGAAGAGCGCGGCAACAAAGGCGCGGCGCTCACCACCTACCTGTCGCTGGCCGGCCGCTACGGCGTGCTGATGCCCAATACGGCAAGGGGGGGCGGCATCAGCCGCAAGATCGAGGCCGCCACCGACCGCCGCCGCCTGAAGGGCGTCGTCCAGAGCCTGGACGTGCCGCAGGGCATGGGCCTCATCGTCCGCACCGCCGGCGCCAAGCGCACCAAGGTCGAGCTGAAGCGTGACTACGACTACTTGTTGCGGCTCTGGGAGAATATCCGCGAAAAGACCCTGCATTCGATCGCGCCGGCGCTGATCTACGAGGAAGAAGACCTCGTGAAGCGGGCGATCCGCGACCTCTATGACAAGGACATCGACGGCGTCTTCGTCGAGGGCGAGGCCGGCTTCAAGGAAGCGCG
>JANXXK010000228.1 GCA_025350685.1 Alphaproteobacteria bacterium
TGCAGGACCTGGGGTTCTGGATCCTCAACGACATCGTCTGGCGCAAGTCCAACCCGATGCCGAACTTCAAGGGCACCCGCTTCACCAACGCCCACGAGACCCTGATCTGGGCGACCAAGAGCCGGGGCGGACGGCGCTACACCTTCAACTACGACGCCATGAAGATGGCCAATGACGAGCTGCAGATGCGCTCCGACTGGACGCTGCCGTTGTGCACGGGCGAGGAGCGGCTGAAGGACGAGGCGGGGGTCAAGGCGCACCCGACCCAGAAACCGGAAGCCCTGCTGCACCGGGTGATCATGGCCTCGACCCGGCCCGGCGACATCATCCTGGACCCGTTCTTCGGCACCGGCACCACGGGCGCCGTGGCGCGCCGGCTGGGGCGGAAGTTCATCGGCATCGAGCGCGAGGAGGCCTACGCCCAGCTCGCCGAACAGCGGATCGCCCGGGTGCTGCCCGCCACGGCAGCTGATATCGCGGTCACCGGCTCGAAGAAGTCCGAGCCGCGCATTCCCTTCGGCCAGATCGTCGAGGCGGGCCTGCTGCGGGCCGGCGACGAACTCTACTGCTCGCAGGGCCGCCACGTCGCGCGCGTGCGGCCCGACGGCAGCCTGGTGGCCGGCGAGCTCTCCGGCTCGATCCACAAGGTGGGCGCCATGGTGCAGTCGGCGCCGGCCTGCAACGGCTGGACCTACTGGCACTTCAAGACCGACAAGGGCCTTGCCCCCATCGACGTCCTGCGTGCCAAGGTCCGGGCGCAGATGCCCCATTGATCCACGTCATCCCGCGGCTTGTCCGTGGGACGCATGTCCAACGCCGCGCTCGCGGAACGATGGGTCCCGCGGACAAGCCGCGGGATGACGAGATCAGTTGGAATGGTTCGGAGCAGGACTCGACGGTCGGCGACTTCCCCGCCACGGTGCCCGCAAAAGCGGTATGGGGGCTGCGCATGGACGGGCGGACGGGATGAACCCGCGCATCTACGTCCTGACCCTGTGCACCTTTGCGTTCGGCTCGGCGGCGTTCATCTTTGCCGGCCTGCTGGAGAAGATGGCCGCGGATCTGGGCGTCTCGACGGCGGTCGCGGCACAGCTGCAGACCGCCTATGTCCTGACCTCGGCCCTGCTGGGGCCGGTGGCGGCGTGGATGCTGGGCCGGCTGGACCGCAAGTTCGTGGTGATCGCCGGCCTGGTCCTGAGCATCGCGCTGCACCTGGCGTGCAGCCTGGCGCCCAACTTCCAGACCCTGCTGGTGTTCCGCGCCTTTGCGGGCCTGGCGGGAGCCATGTCCGGCCCTGCGGCCAGCGTCGCGGCCGCCTCACTGGTCCCGATCGAGCGCCGCGGCTCGGCGCTGGCGATGGTCTCGGGCGGCATGACCCTGGCCTTTGTGGTCGGCATCCCGATCGGCAGCATCGTCGGCTCGATCTTCAACTGGCGCGCCACCTTCCTGGTCGCGGCCTCGCTCTCGGCGATCGCCCTGGTCGGCGTGGCCGTGTTCCTGCCCCGCGTGCCGGCGCCGCCCAAGCGTGAGCGGGGACGGCTGGAGATCGGCGGCATCTGGCCGCTGTACCTGACCAGCTTCCTGACCTTCGCCGCCAACATGACCCTGAACCTCTACATCGCCCCGATCGTGCGGGTGGGGACGGGCGTGACCGGGGCGGGCGTCGCCTTCTTCCAGGCGATGATCGGGATCGGGGCGGCGGCCGGTCTCTGGATTGGCGGTCGCGCCGCCGACCGCGGGGCCGGCAAGGCCTGGGTGCTGCAGGGGATCATGATCCAGGCCGCGGCCATGAGCCTGCACCTGGCCGCCACCCACCACCTGCTGCCGGCCGGCGCGCCCAGCGAAGGGCTCGTCGCCCTGGCCATCTTCCTGGCGGCGACGGCGCTGTTCTCGATCTCGCCGGTGACCCAGTCGCGGCTGATCCAGATGACCAATGGCGCGCCGGTGGCGCTGGCGCTCAACGGCTCGGTGTTCTCCATGGGCCAGGCCCTGGGCGCGACCCTGGGCGGCGTGGCGCTGGCCAGCTACGGCGTCCCGGCGATCCCGGCCGCGGCGCTGATGATGTCGGCGGTGGGCTTGTCGACCCTGATCTTCGTCTTCCCGCGCGCGCCTGTGATCTCGCCGGTCCTCAGCAGCGCGCGCTGAGGTCGGGTCGTCAGAGCAGTTTCGTGAGGCCAGCGCGTGCGGCCTTCAGGAACACGCTGGGCAGGCCGTCGAGGTCGCGGCGGGGGCTCCAGATCACGCCCGTCGCATCGCCTTCCGCGCGGAGCAGCCGCAGAGTCAGGGTGAAGTGGGTGAAGCCGTGCTCCACCTCGCCGACGGTTCGCCAGGCGGCGCTGGAGGGCGCGTCGCGGACGGCTTCGGCGTCGCTCCAGCGCTCGGCGCGCCAGTCCGAGGTGGGGAGCGCCAGCATGCCGCCCAGCAGGCCGCGGGGCGGGCGGCGGACCAGAGCCACCTCGTCGCCGCGGGTCAGGACATAGGCGACGCCATAGCGGTGCGGGCGCTCGGCCTTGGCGGTCCGGCGGGGATAGGTCTCCGGCGCGCCGGTCGTCAGGCCCGCGCAGTGCGCCGCGATCGGGCAGCGGTCGCACAGCGGCGCCTTGGGCCGGCAGACCGTGGCGCCCAGGTCCATCAGCGCCTGGGCCCAGTCCCCCGGACGGTGGTCGCGGACCAGGCCGGCGGCCAGCCGCTTCAGCTCCGGCTTGGCGTCGGGCAACGGCGCCTCGACGGCGAACAGCCGCGCCATCACCCGTTCCACATTGCCGTCGACCACGTTGGTCGCCTGGTCGAAGGCGATCGCCGCCACCGCGGCGGCCGTATAGGGCCCCAGGCCGGGCAGGGCGCGCAGGGCCTCTTCGGTGTCCGGGAAGACCCCGCCGTGGCCGCTCGCCACGGCGCGGGCGCAGGCCAGCAGGTTGCGGGCGCGGGCGTAGTAGCCGAGCCCCGCCCAGGCGGCCATCACCTCGCCGTCCGCCTCCGCCGCCAGGTCGCGCACCGTCGGCCAGCGAGCGGTGAACTTCAGGAAATAGGGCGTTGCGTGCGGCACGGTGGTCTGCTGCAGCATCACTTCCGACAGCCACACCCGGTAGGGATCGGCGCGGACCCCGGCTGAGCGGGCCTGGGGCCGCACCCGCCACGGCAGGGCGCGGGCCTCGGCGTCGTACCAGGCGAGGAGTTGGGCGCGCAGCGCTACGGGGTTCACCGCCCCTCCTTATCGCCGCCCCTCCTTATCGTCAGCACGCGATATGGGTAAGGTGGCGACATGGCCCGCCGCTCGCTCCCCACCCCGCAGGAGGCGCTCCGCATCCTTAGCGAGAAGCGCACGCGTCCCCAGCGCCGCCCGCCGCCGCCGCTCGGCCGGGCGCTGAACAAGACGCTACGCGAATTCGACGCCAAATTCGGCCAAGGCGCCGGCGGCCTGATCGCCCGCTGGCGCGAGGTTGTCGGCGTCGAGATCGCCCGGCGCACCGAACCGGTGAAGCTGACCAAGGGCCGCAATGGCGGGCCCTCGTCGCTGGAGATCCGAGTGGCCGGCCCGGCCGCGGCGATCATCCAGCACCAGGCCCACGAGATCCTCGCCCGGGTGAACCTCTTCCTGGGCGCCGAGGCCGTGCAGAAGCTGCGCATCGTCCAGGGCCCGCTGCAGCGCCCCGCCGAACAGGCTCGGACCCGCCGCAAGCTGCCGCCGCTCGACGCCGCGGAGGAAGCGAACTTGGCCCGCGACATGGCCGCCGCCCCCGAAGGCCGCCTGAAAGACGCGCTCACCGCCCTTGGCCGTGGCGTCCTGCGACAACGCCGCGCGATCGACTAGCGCCCGATTGACTAAAAGGGGACCGGCGCGCTGATCGGGCCTGACTCTCGCGAAGGCCCGACTCTGGCCGGGAATCGGGCTTTAATCTCCGCTTCCAGGAGGAAGCTGCCACCCATGCCGACCCGCCGTTCCATGGCCGCCGCAGCCTCCCTGGCTATCATGGGGATGGCCGCCCTGGCGCTAGGCGGCTGCGGCAAGGTCGCGGTATCCTCGGCCGACCACGCCATGGCCGACGACATGAGCCTGGGAAACCCCAACGCGCCGGTGAAGGTGGTCGAGTACGCCTCGGCGGCCTGCCCGCATTGCGCGCGGTTCGGCCTGGAGGTCTTCCCGGCCTTCAAGGCCAAGTACATCGACACCGGCAAGGTGAGCTACACGCTGAAAGAATACCTCACCGAGCCGGAGGTGCTGGCCGCCGGCGGCTTCCTGCTGGCCCGCTGCGCCGGCAAGGACCGCTATTTCCCGGTACTGGACGCTGTGTTCCGCGCGCAGAACGAGATGGTCCAGACCGGGGCCTACCGCGTGGTCTTCTCCCGCATCGCTAAGGCTGAGGGCGCCATGAGCGAGGACCAGTTCACCGCCTGCATGCGCGACAAGCCCGCCCAGCAGGCGCTGTCGGCCCGCATCACCCGCCACCTGCAGGTCGACAAGATCGAGGCCGTCCCCACCTTCGTGATCAACGGGACCCGGATCGAGGGCGAGATGACCCTGCCGGAACTCGACCAGGCCATCGCCAAGGCGGCAGGGTAGGGGGCCATGATGCTCGACCGCCGCGCTCTGATGCTCTCCGCTGCCGCCCTGGCTGTCGCGCCCCCGGCCTTGGCAGCCGCGCCCCAGGTCCTGGCCGACGACATGTCGCTGGGCAATCCGAAGGCCAAGGTCCAGGTGATCGAATACGCCTCGGTCGCCTGCCCGCACTGCGCCCACTTCAACACGACGGTCCTGGCCGATTTCCGCAAGCGCTGGGTCGACACCGGCAAGGTCCGCTTCACCCTGAAAGAGATGCTGATGGCCTCGCCCACCGTGGCGGCGGCCGGCTTCATGATGGCGCGGTGCGCCGGGCCAGCCCGGTACTTCAAGGTGGTCGACGAGATCTACGCCAGCCAGCCGCGCTGGGAGACCGGTCAGATCAAGCCGATCCTGCAGGAGATCGCCCTGGCCAACGGCCTCAGCGAAGCCCAGTTCAACGCCTGCCTCGGCGACGAGAAGGCCCAAGCCGGCGTGAACGAGCGCATGCGCCGCGCCCTGGACGACGACGGCGTCGAGTCCACCCCGACCGTCTTCGTCAACGGCCGCAAGCTGGACCCCACTCCGGCGACGCCGGCCGAGATGGATGCGGCGATCGCCGCGGCGCTCAAGGCCGCCGGGCCCGCCCACAAACCCGCCAGGAAAAAGGGAGCGCGCTAGACACCGTGCACTTCCAGCGGCTGCGCCTCACGGGCTTCAAGTCCTTCGTCGAGACGACCGAGTTCCGGATCGAACCCGGCGTCACCGGCGTCGTCGGCCCGAACGGCTGCGGCAAGTCGAACCTGCTGGAGGCCCTGCGCTGGGTGATGGGCGCCAACTCCGCCAAGGCCATGCGCGCCGGCGGCATGGACGACGTGATCTTCGCCGGCGCCGCCGGCCGCGCCTCGCGCAACCACGCCGAGGTTTCGCTGACCATCGACAATGCCGACCGCCGCGCGCCGGCGGCGTTCAACGACCATCCGGTGCTGGAGGTGGTCCGCCGCATCGACCGCGGCGAGGGCTCCACCTACCGGATCAACGGCCGCGAGGTCCGCGCCCGCGATGTGCAGCTGCTGTTCGCCGACGCCTCAACGGGCTCCAACTCCCCGGCGCTGGTCCGTCAGGGGCAGATCAGCGAGCTGATCGCCGCCAAGCCGCAGAACCGCCGGATGATCCTGGAAGAGGCGGCTGGCGTCAGCGGCCTGCATTCCCGCCGCCACGAGGCCGAGCTTCGCCTGCGCGCCGCCGAGCAGAACCTAGCCCGGCTGGAGGACGTCGCCCAGGAGCTGGAAGCCACCCTCACCCGCCTGCGTCGCGAGGCTCGCCAGGCGGAGCGCTACAAGAAGCTGTCGGCCGAAATCCGGTCGCTGCAGGGCGCCGTGCTCTACGCCCGCTGGGCCGAGGCCTCTGCCGCCGCCGAGCGCCTGGGGGCCGAGGCCGCCGTAGCCATCCGCGCCGTCGAGGAGACCGCGGGGTCCGCTGCCGCCGCGACCACTCGCGCCGCCGGCGCAGATGAGGCGATCAGGCCGCTGCGTGAGGCCGAGACCATCGCCGCGGCCATCCTGCACAAGCTGGCCATCGACAAGGACCGCCTGGACCGTGAGCACGAGGCCCATGCCGCCGAGGTCGCCCGCCTGACCGGCGACCTGGAGCGCATCGACGCCGACCGGGCCCGCGAGGAGCATATCGTCGAGGACGCGACCGCGGCGCTCACCCGGATCGCCGACGATCTGGCATCCCTCGAACAGGCCATCGCCACCGCGCCCGAACGCATCCCCGAGCTGGAGGCCGCCGCCAAGGCCGGCGAGGCCGCCCGCGCCGCCG
>JANXXK010000250.1 GCA_025350685.1 Alphaproteobacteria bacterium
TGGAAAAACTCAGGGATGTTGCGGAAGTCCACCGGTGAGTGCCAAAAGGCGTTGAAGGTGCTGTACGTCAAGATTGGGGGGACGGCGGAGAACGCTGAAGAACTTGCGGCCCCGGCGGCAGCGAGCGGTCCTGCGGATTCCACTAAATAGCGGCCCGCTGCCAGGCGCGGGGAAATCAAAGAAGACGCGAATCTTTGTTAACGACACGGCGTTGGTGAGTTACGGTCATCACGATGCAAAGGCAGGGTCCCCGCGGCCGCCCGAGAGTGCGGCCCATTAAAGGTTCACGTCCCCTTTGATTGGTCAACCAGACACTAAGGATGCTACGTAACGCTCAAGGCCGATGTCGTGGCCGGGCCCACCCTGGAGCCGGAGCTGCGCAACTGGGTCCGCCGGGAGATCGGGCCCTTTGCGTCGCCGGACGTGATCCAATTCGCGCCGGGACTGCCCAAAACGCGGTCCGGCAAGATCATGCGCCGCATCCTGCGCAAGGTGGCCGAGGGCGATATCGCCAACCTGGGCGACACTTCGACGCTTGCCGATCCCAGCGTCGTCGATGACCTGGTGCGCAACCGCGCCGACGACAGCGCTCCGGACATCATCGACGTCGGCGGCCACAAGATTTCCGCCGGCGAGATCGAGGCGATCATGGAATCGGCTGACGGCGTCCTGGAGGCCGCCTGCGTCGCCGGGACCGACGGCGTCCACGCCTTCGTCGTGCTGGCGCCCGACGCCCGCCCGGCCGACTTCATGGCGGCCGAACTAAAGGGCCTGGTGCGGCGTGAGGTCGGGCCGACGGCCGTGCCGGCCACCCTGCAGTTCACGCCGGCCTTGCCGCGCACCAAGGCCGGGCATCTGGCGCGGCGGATTCTTCGCAAGGTGGCGGTGGGCGATCTGGGCAATCTCGGCGACCCGGCATCGCTCGCCGATCCCGGCGTGCTGGACGCCCTGATCAAGAAGCCTGCGACGGCCTAGGCGCCGGGCGGGACACCGCGCCATGCGCACCCCTCTTCTCGCCGCGGTCCTCGCCGCCGCGGCGGCTTCGGCCGCCGCCATGGACCTGCCGCCACAGGCGCAGGTGCCGCTGGACCTGGGGCGCCCCTATGCCGATGTGCGGGCCGACCCGGATGGCTCCTCCGGCGTGATCCGCGCGGCCATCGACATCGCCGCCCCGCAGAGCGTGGTCTGGGCAGTGATGACCGACTGCGATTTGGCGACCAGGCTCGCCGCCAACCTGAAGAGCTGCCGCATCGTCGAGCGCGATCCGCAGGGCCGCTGGGACGTGCGCGAGCATATCAGCAAAATGACCCTGCTGCCGTCGGTGCGCAGCGTGTTCCGCTCGGACTACGAGCCGACGAGCCGCATCGCCTTCCACCGCACCGGCGGCGATCTGAAGGTCTTCGAAGGCGAGTGGCGGCTGACGCCGCATGGAAACCGGGTGCAGGTGACCTATGAGGCTCGGGTGGCGACGCCGTTTTCCGTGCCGGGATGGATGGCGCGGATCGCCCTGCGCCACGACGTGCCGATGGCGCTGCTGGCGCTGCGCCGCGAGGCCATGGCGCGGACGCCCCAGTCGGTCCCATGAGCGCTGAACTGCCTGGGACCCTGCGGGGTGCGATCGAGCAGGCGCTGGACGGAGTTTCGCGGAAAGGCCTGGCCGAACGCGCCGCGCTGACATCGCAAGCCTATCGCGCCGGCCAGTCTTCGGCGGCGGTGATCCGCGAGACCGACGATGTCCTGGCCTATGCGATCACCCGCCTTCCGGCCACCTATGCCGCCTGCGCCGCGGCGCTCGGGGAAGCCGCGCGGATGGCGCCGGGATTTGCGCCGGCCAGCCTGCTGGACGCGGGCGTCGGGACCGGGGCGGCGAGCTGGGCGGCGCTGGAGACCTGGCCTGGAGTGCGGACGGCCGCGTGGCTGGATTCCAATCCCGCCTTCCTGGCGCTCGCCGCGCGGTTCGCCGCGCAGGGTCCGCCGGCCCTGCGGCAGGCCCAGGCGCAGCGGGTCGATCTCCTGTCGTCCGCGCCTTGGCCCAAGGCCGATCTGGTGCTGGCCAGCTACGCCCTGGCCGAGATCGCCGCCGATCGGCAGGTCGCGCTGGTGATTGCGCTCTGGGCGGCCTGCGACGGAGTGCTGGCCCTGGTCGAGCCGGGCACGCCGGCCGGCTATCGGCGGATCCTCACTGCCCGCGCGGCGCTGATCGACGCCGGCGCCGACATCCTGGCGCCGTGTCCGCACGCCCAGGCCTGCCCCCTGGTCGGCGAAGACTGGTGCCACTTCTCCGTCCGCTTGCCGCGCAGCCGCGACCATCGCCTGGCTAAGGGGGCCGAGGTTCCCTTCGAAGACGAGCGGTTCAGCTATCTGATCGCCGCCCGGCCCACGGTGGCGGCCATCGCAAGGATGCCCCGCGTCATCGCCCCACCGCAGGTCGGCAAGCCGGGGATCGCGCTGAAGCTCTGCACACCCGCGGGCCTCGAGCGCTGGGTCGTCGGCAAGCGCGACAAGACCGCCTTCGCCGTGACGCGCCGCCTCGATTGGGGTGACGTCGTCGGCTAGCCGACGTTAGGGTAGCCGATATTTCATTCGAGCATTTCCGGAGCGTCCGCATGCCCAAGAGCCGTGAGATCCATCTCGTATCGCGCCCGATCGGCGCGCCGGCCGTTGAAAACTTCGCCCTGGTGGAGCGCGAGGTCGGCGACGCCGCCGACGGCGAGGTGCTGGTGCAGAACCTGCTGATGTCGGTGGACCCGGCGATGCGGCCCAGGCTCACCGCCGGCCAGGCGCTGGACGAAGCGATGATGGGCGGGGCGCTGGGCCGGGTCGTGCAGTCGAAGACCGAGGCCTTCGCGGTGGGTGACCTGGTGTCGAACCGGTTGGGTTTTCGCGAATATTTCACCTCCGAGGGCAAGGGCTTGACGAAGCTGACGCCCGATCCGGACCTGCCGCTGACGGTGCACATGCATGCGCTGGGCGGCACCGGGTTCACCGCCTACGGCGGCCTGTTGCACATCGGTCAGCTGAAGGACGGCGAGCAGGTGTTCGTCTCCACGGCGGCCGGCGCGGTGGGCTCGGTCGCCGCCCAGATCGCCAAGATCAAGGGCTGCTATGTGGTGGGCTCCACCGGCGATGACGGCAAGGCCGCCTGGCTACGCGACGAGGTGGGGCTGGACGCGGTGATCAACTACAAGACCCAGCCGATCAAGAAGGCGCTGGAAGAGGCCACGCCCAAGGGCCTGGACGTCTATTTCGACAACGTCGGCGGCGAGCATCTGGAAGCGGCGCTCAGGCGCATGAACACGCTGGGGCGCATTCCGGTGTGCGGCTTCATCTCGGGCTACAACTCCGGCCACTCCAATGTCGGCAACCTGTCGAACATCATCTATTCTCGGGTCATGCTGCGCGGCTTCGTGGCCCCGGACTTCATGCACCTCTACGCAGACTTCCAGCGCGACATGGCCGGCTGGCTGAAGGCCGGGAAGGTCAAGTACCAGGAGACCATCCGCGAGGGGATCGCCGCGGCGCCGCAGGCGCTGATCGGGCTGATGGCCGGCCAGAACGCCGGCAAGATGCTGGTCAGGCTGGCGAGCTGAGGTCCACCGGGCCCTCGTCATTGTCGCCCGCCTGTTGGCGAAGCCGGCGGTTGTTCCCCAGCCGGGCCTTGGCGTCGCGCTGCACGTAGGGGACCAGGAAGTCGACGAAGGCGCGGATGCGCGGCAGGTCCCTGCCCTCACGGCGCATGATGATCCAGGAATGGGCCTGCACCTCGGCGATCAGCCCGGTGCAGCGGACCAGGTCCAGGTTGGCGTCGGCCACGATGCTGGGCAGAGGCGCAATGCCGATGCCGGCGGTCACCGCATGCATCAGGCTGGTCATGGTGTTGGAGCGGACGACCGGGGGCTTGCCGCCGGCCTGCTGGAACATCCAGGCCATCCCCGGAAGGTCGCCGGTCGAGCCCTCGCCGCCGATCAGGTCGTGGGCGCCGAGCGCGTCCAGCGAGGCCGGCACGCCCTTGCGCCGGGCGTAGTCGCGGCTGCAGTAAAGGGCGAAGTCGTAGTCGATCAGCTTGCGCGACAGCAGGTCGGAGACCGGCATCGCCTCGCCGGTGCGGACCGCGAGGTCCGCTTCGCCGGCCTCGATGTCGAGCATCCGGTCGGAGAGGATCACGTCGATCTGGATCTCCGGATGCAGCTGGTGGAATTCCGCCAGCGCCGGGGTCAGCATGGAGTTGCCGACGATCTCAGTGCAGGTGATCCGCAGCGAGCCCTCGAGCCCCCGCTGGTGCGACGCGGCCCGGCTGCTGAAGGCGAGTGAGGCCTGCTCGACCCGTTCGGCCTCGACCAACAGGTCCCGGCCGGCCTCGGTAAGGCGGCTGCCGGTCTGGCCCCGCTCGAACAGTTTGAGACCCAGGGAGGCCTCCAGGCTCTCGACGCGCCGCGCCACTGTGGTCTGATTGACGCGCAGCGCCTTGCTGGCGGCGAGGGTCGAGCCGCTGCGGGCGACGGCCAGGAAGGCCTTCAGGTCATTCCAATCGAACATCGGCACATTCTGTAGTTGTGCGGAACGGTCCCGCAAGAGCGCTACGCCACTTCATGACGAGGTCGTAAGCTTTCGGCCGGCGTGATGGATGCTAAGTGTCGTGGCTCCTCGCCACCCGGAAGTGACCATGATCGGCAAGACCCTCGGCGCCATCGCCCTGACCCTGACCTTTGCGCTCACCGCGCCAGCGTTCGCGGCCCACAAGCCGGAGCGTCCCGCCGCCAGGGCTGCCGCCAAGGCGAGTGTCGTCCCGCCGATCGTCTACCAGCAGCGGACGCTGGCCAACGGGCTGCAGGTCTTCACCTCGCTCGACCGGACGACGCCCAATGTCACGGTGCAGGTCTGGTACGGCGTGGGCTCGAAGGACGATCCGCAGGGCCGCTCAGGCTTCGCCCACCTGTTCGAGCACATGATGTTCAAGGCCACCAAGGACCTGCCGGCCGAGAGCTTCGACCGGCTGACCGAGGACGTCGGCGGGCTGAACAACGCCTCCACCTTCGATGACTTCACCAATTACTACGAGGTCGTTCCGGCCAATCATCTCGAGCGGCTGATCTGGGCCGAGGCCGAGCGCATGGGGACGCTGGTCATCGATGAGCCCAACTTCAAATCCGAACGCGACGTGGTGAAGGAGGAGCTGCGCCAGCGGGTGCTGGCCTCGCCCTACGGCCGCCTCTTCTCGCTGTATGTGCCGCAGGCGACCTACCAGATCCATCCCTATCATCGCCCGGGCATCGGCTCGATCGAGGAGCTGGACGCCGCGACCCTCGATGACGTCCGCGCCTTCCACGAGGCCTACTACCGCCCGGACAACGCCGCCCTGATCGTGGTCGGCAACTTCGACGAGGCCCAGCTCACCGCCTGGACCGACAGATATTTCGGCCCGCTCAGCCATTCGGCCCAGGCCATCAAGCGCGTCTCGGCCGTCGAGCCGCCGCGCAAGGGACCGGGCGTCTACGAGGGGTATGGGCCGAACGTGCCGCTGCCGGCGGTGGCGATCACCTGGCTGGGGGTGAAGGCCGCGGATCGCGACGCGCCGGCGATGAAGGTGCTGGATGCGATACTCTCGGCCGGCAAGTCATCCAGGCTCTACGACGCCCTGGTCTACGACAAGCAGATCGCCGCGGAGATCAGTTCCAACGCTGACCTGCCCGCCCAGCCGGGGAATTTCATGGTCAGCGCGGTGATGGCCTCGGGTCACTCGATCGCCGAGGGCGAGCGCGCGCTGCTGGCCCAGATCCAGAAGCTGCGCGACGCGCCGCCCTCCAGGGCCGAGCTCGACGAGGCCAAGAACCAGCTGGTCGCCGGCAAGCTGCGCGAGCGCGAGACCATCGACGGGCGCGGCTTTGCGCTGGGCTATGCGCTCAGGATCAACGGCGACGCGGCCAAAGCCAATACCGAGCTGGCCGACCTGCAGGCGGTCACCGCCGCCGACGTGCAGCGGGTCGCAAAGGCCTACCTCGACCCGCATAAGCGCATGACCATCCGCTACCGTTCGGAGAGCGAGCGGCCGAAGGGCGAGGCGGCGCCCGCGGCCCCGATCCCGCCGAAGACTGTCGCGACCTACGCCGGCCCTGTCTATGCGCTGGCCCCCGAAGGCCAGCGCCAGGCCCTGCCGCCCACGGGGCCGCCGGTGCAGCCGGTGCTGCCGAAGCCCGCCGAGAAGACGCTGGCCAACGGTCTGCGGGTGATCGTGGCGCGCTCCTCGGACCTGCCGCTGGTCACCGCCGACCTGACGCTGAAGACCGGTGCCTGGGCCGACCCCAAGGGCCTCTCCGGCGCCGCGGGGATGACCGCCGACATGCTGACCGAGGGCACGAAGACCCGCTCCGCCCGCGACATCGCCCGCCAGACCGAGGCGCTGGGCGCGACGCTGGAGTCCAGCGCCAGCCTTGAGGCCTCGTCGGTGAGCCTGAACGTCATGCCCGAAAAGCTGGCAGTCGGCATGGCGATCATGGCTGACGTGGTTCGCAACCCGGCCTTCGCCGCCGAGGAGCTGGAACGCCAGCGGGCCCAGTCGCTGGATGGCCTCAGAGTCGCCTACCAGGAGCCCGGCCAGGTTTCGGCCTTCGCCGCCGCCCCGGTGGTGTTCGCCGGCACCGCCTTCGGCCACGTTTCCACCGGCACGCCGGCCTCCATCGCCAGGCTGAAGCCAGCCGACCTCGCCGCCCTGCACAGCGCCTGGTACCGGCCGGACAACGCCATTTTGGTGCTGACCGGCGACATCACCGCTGAGCGGGGCTTCGCCCTGGCGGAAAAGGCGTTCGGCGGCTGGGGGAAGCCCGCGACGCCGCTGGCCGCCACGCCGGTGATCCGGCCGCAGCCGAAGGCCAGCGTGATCGTCATCGACCTGCCGGGGACCGGCCAGGCGGCGGTGAACCTGGTCAAGCCGGGCATCGCGCGCAGCGATCCCGACTACTATCCGGGCCTGGTGGCCAACTCGATCCTCGGCGGCGGCTACTCCTCCAGGCTCAACCTGGAGATCCGCATCAAGCGCGGGCTTTCCTATGGCGCCTCGTCGAACCTCTCGGCCAACCGCACCACCGGCTCGTTCCGCGCCGCCGCCCAGACCAAGAACGAGTCCGCGCCGCAGGTGCTGGACCTGATCGAAGAGCAGGTGAAGGCGATGGAAGCGGGCCCGCCCGGCGCCGACGAGCTGAAGGCCCGGCAGTCGACCCTGGTCGGCAGCTACGGCCGCCGGCTCGCCACCACGGAGGGCTTGGCCAACATCCTGGGCTCGCTGGCGCTCTATGGCGTGCCGCTGGACGAGATGACCCGCTACACCGCCAAGGTCGAGGCGGTGACGCCCGCCCAGGTGCAGGCCTTCGCGACCCGGGTGATGGACCCGGCGGGGGCCAGCGTCATCGTCGCCGGCGACGCCAAGGCCTTCGCGGCGGCGCTCAAGGCCAAGCGACCTGATCTGGAGGTGATCGGCGTCGACAAGCTGGACCTCGACAGCCCGACGCTGGTGAGCACCAAACCTTAAGGGGCGCGCGTCGTCCAGCGGGAGAGGTCGCGTTCGCGGCCCATCAGCGCCAGGCCCGAGGCGATGGATTCCAGCTCCGCCCCGGTCTCGACGCAGCTGGGATCGAAGCGTCGATGGAAGATCGCGCGCACCGCGGGCACCAGGGACGAGCCGCCGGTCAGGAAGATGCGGTCGATCTGGCCCGGCGCGAGGTTGGCGCTGGCCAGGGCCTCGTCGACGGCGGTCTCGATGCGGGCCAGTTCCGGCGCGATCCAGCCTTCGAAAGTGGCGCGCCTGACGCCGCCCTTCAGCGAGATCGAGCCGGCTTCAAACTCGAACAGAGCGGCGTCCTGGACCGAAAGCGCCTCCTTCAGGCGGCTGACCGAACGGTAGAGCTGATACCCATAGTTTTCGTCCAGGGTTTCCACCAGCCGCTGGATCTTCTCCGGCTCGACAGCCTCGCGGACCAGGGCGCGGATCTCGCGCATGTCGCGGCTGGCGCGCATCAGCGCGAGCTGATCCCAGCGGGCGAAGGCCGAGTAGTAGCGGTTGGGCACCGGCAGGGTCTTGCCGAAGCTGGAATAGCTCGACCCCTTGCCGAGCGCCGGCGAGACCAGGTTGTCGATGATCCGGTAATCGAAGGCGTCGCCGGCCACGCCGACGCCGGAGCGGCCCAGCGGAATGGCGCGAATCTCGCCGGCGTGCCGCTCGAAGCGGATGATCGAGAAGTCCGAGGTGCCGCCGCCGAAGTCGCCGACCAGCACGGTGGCGTCGTGAGTGAGCTCGCGGGCGAAGAAGAAGGCCGCGCCGACCGGCTCATAGGCATAGAGGATCTCGGAGAAGCCCATCCGCGCGAAGGCGGTCTCGTAGCGGCCGAGCGCGGTGGCCTCGACGGGCGCGGCGCCGGCGAAGGTGACAGGGCGGCCGACGATCACGCGGCTTGGCAGCTCGGCCATGCCGGCCTCGGCGTAGGCGCGGAGTTTCAGCAGGAAGGTCGAGAGCAGGTCCTCGAAGCGGTAGCGGCGGCCGAGCACCTGGGTCTCGGTGAAGTTGTCGCTGGCGGCGAAGGATTTGAACGACTGGATGAAGCGGGTCTCGGCGGGGTCCTCGACATAGGCGTCGATCGCCCAGGGCCCGGCGGCGATGTTGCGGTCGTTGGGTTTGTCGCCCGCATGGAATGAGAGGCAACTTCGGAACGCGAAAAGCTCGCCTTCCGGAGCCGGGAACTTGACGAGGTGCGCCGGGCCGCCCGCGTCGGCGAGCGCGACGACCGTGTTGGTCGTGCCGAAGTCGATGCCCAAGCTCAAAGATGGGGGGCTAAGGGCCGAACTCATTTCACGCTCCAATCGGGGGACGAAAACCGCCCGCCCGGAGGGCGCGCGATCTAGCTCAGAAGGCGATGGGCCATCCGCATCAGCTCTCGGTCTCCGTCAGCTGGCGCTCGTAGGCGCAGAAGGTGGCCATCTGCAGGATCTTGGAGACCGAGGCGGAGAGCGGGCAGATCTGCACCGCCTTATCGAGGCCCAGCAGGATCGGGCCGATCACCGTGGCCCCGCCCAGGGATTGGATCAGCTGGGTGGAGATGGCGGCCGAGTGGATCGCCGGCATGATCAGCACATTGGCCGGGCCGGAAAGGCGCATGAACGGGTAGTTGCCGCGGGCCTCGGGCTCGAGCGCCAGTTCCGGCGGCATTTCGCCTTCGTACTCGAAGTCGACGCCCTCCATCTCGTCCAGCGTCGCCACGGCCTCGCGGACCTTCTCGGAGCGCGTGCCCATGGGATTGCCGAAGGTCGAGTAGCTCATGAAGGCCAGGCGCGGCGTGTAGCCCAGGGTGCGCACCGCGCGCGCGGCCTCCAGCGCGATCTCCACCAGGTCCTCGGCCTCGGGCATCTCGGTGACCGTGGTGTCGGCGATGAACAGGGTGCGCCCCTTGGCCAGCACCACGCTCATGCCGATGATCCGGCCGCCGGGCGCCGGATTGACCACGCGCAGCACCTCTTCCAGCACCTGGTCGAAGGCCCGCGTCACGCCGGTGACCAGGCCGTCGGCGTCGCCGAGCGCGACCATGGAGGCGGCGAAGGCGTTGCGGTCCTGGTTGATCAGCCGCTGGACGTCGCGGCGCAGGTACCCTTCGCGCTGCAGGCGCGCGTAGAGGTAGTCGACGTAAGCGGTGGTCCGCTCCGAGAGCCGGGCGTTGAGAATCTGCAGATTGGCCTCGGCGGGGTCGAGGCCGACGGCGTGCATGTTCTCGTGCACAAGATCTTCGCGGCCGATCAGGATCGCCTCACCAAGGCCCGCGCCCTGGAAGGCGTAGGCGGCGCGGATGACGCTGGGCTCCTCGCCCTCGGTGAAGACGATCCGCTTCTTCGGTGCGGAGAGCACCGCGCCCTGCAGCTTCTGCAGGAAGGCCGCTGTCGGATCGAGCCGCTGGGCGAGCGAGGCGCGGTAGGCGTCCATGTCCTCGATCGGCTTGCGCGCCACCCCGGTATCCATCGCCGCCTGGGCGACGAAGGGCGGGATGTAGGCCAAGAGGCGCGGGTCGAACGGCGTCGGGATGATGTACTGCGGGCCGAACTTCAGCTGGGTTCCGTGATAGGCGGCGGCCACCTCGTCGGGCACGTCCTCGCGGGCCAGCAGCGCCAGCGCGTTGGCGCAGGCGATCTTCATTTCCATGTTCACGCGGCGCGCGCGGACATCGAGGGCGCCGCGGAAGATGTAGGGGAAGCCCAGGACGTTGTTGACCTGGTTGGGATAGTCGGACCGGCCGGTGGCGACGATGGCGTCGGGACGAACGGCGTAGACGTCCTCGGGAGTGATTTCCGGGTCCGGATTGGCCATGGCGAAGATGATCGGCTTTTCGGCCATGGTCTTCACCAAGCCGCCGTCCAGCGCGCCCTTGGCGGAGAGGCCGATGAATACGTCGGCGCCTTTCAGGGCGTCGGCCAGGGTCCGGTGCGGGGTGTCGATGGCGTGCGCCGATTTCCACTGGTTCATGTCGTTGGGGCGGCCGCGCCACAGGACGCCCTTGGAATCCACGGCGATGACGTTGTCGGGCCGCACGCCCATGGCCTTGATCAGTTCCATGGTGGCGATGCCGGCGGCGCCCGGGCCGTTCAGCACCACCTTCACCGTCGACAGCTCGCGGCCGGTGATGTGGCAGGCGTTGATCAGGCCGGCGGCGGTGATGATTGCCGTGCCGTGCTGGTCGTCGTGGAACACCGGGATGTCGAGCAGTTCCTGCAGCTCGGTCTCGATGCGGAAACACTCGGGGCTCTTGATGTCCTCGAGATTGATGCCGCCGAAGGTGACGCCAATGTTCTTGACCACGGTGATGATCTCGTCGGGGTCGGTGGCGGAGACCTCGATGTCGATGGCGTCGACGTCGGCGAAGCGTTTGAAGAGGACGCCCTTGCCCTCCATCACCGGCTTCGAGGCGAGCGCGCCCAGGTTGCCGAGGCCGAGGATCGCGGTGCCGTTGGAGATCACCGCCACCAGGTTGCCCTTGGAGGTGTATTCGTAGGCGTCGTCCGGATTGGCGGCGATCGCCAGCACCGGCACGGCGACGCCCGGCGAATAAGCCAGGCTCAGGTCCCGCTGCGTGGCCATGGGCTTGGTCGCGGCGATCGCGATCTTCCCGGGCGTCGGATACCGATGAAAAGCCAGCGCTTCCTCGTCGGTAAAGGTTCGTTTCTCGGCGTCGCTCATGGCGGCGGCGGGTCCTTGTCGGCTCGGTTGCGATGAGATGGGCGAACCTACAGACCCGGAAGGGCTGAAACAACCTCGGTCGCGCTTTCGTCGCTTGACATGATCGTAAGTATTCACTTACGGTAAGTAATGACTAACGCTAAAGCCTTCGCCGCCCTTGCCGATCCGACCCGCCGGGAGGTGTTCGAGCGCCTGTCGCGCGGGCCGCGCGCGGTGGGCGACCTGGCGAACGACCTGCCGGTCAGCCGGCCGGCCGTGTCGCAGCACCTGAAGGTGCTCAAGGAGGCCGGATTGGTGACCGATCGGCCGGACGGAGCGCGTCGCGTCTATCAGATCGACCCGCAGGGCCTGGGGCAGATCCGCGCCTGGCTCGACCAGTTCTGGGATGTCGCGCTCGAGGCCTTCAAGGCCGAGGTCGAGCGCCAAGCTGATGAGGAAGACGACAAGCCATGAGCCAGATGATCATGCCCGCGCCGATCGTGAAGTCGTTCACGGCGCCAGCCAGCCCGGAGAAGGCTTTCGCCGTGTTCACCGACGGCCACGGCCGCTGGTGGCCGAAGACCCACTCGGTCGGCGCCTCGCCTCTGAAGCAGGCCGTGATCGAGCCGAAGATCGGTGGCCGCTGGTACGGCCGTCTGGAGGACGGGACCGAAGCTCTGTGGGGCGAGGTGCTCGCGTGGGAGCCGCCTGGCCGCCTGGTCCTGGCTTGGCGGCTCAACGGTCAATTCGCCTACGACCCCAACCTGCTCACCGAGGTCGAGGTGCGCTTCACCGCTGAGGGTGATGGCGTCACCCGCGTCGACTTCGAACACCGTGGCCTGGAGCGGCTCGGCGACGGCGAGTCGGCCCTGCAACTGCGCACCAGCATGGACAGCGGTTGGAGCCTGATCCTGGACAACTACGTGGCCGCGGTGGGCGGCTGAAGACCAACTCAAAGCAAAGGAGATTTGAAAATGACCCAGATCATCGTTCACGGCATTCCCGGCAGCCCCTATGTGCGCAAGCCTCTGCTGGTCTGCGAAGAGAAGGGCGTGTCCTATCGGCTGGCCGCCATGACCTTCGAGTCCGGCGCGCACAAGCAGCCCGAGTACCTGACGCTGCACCCCTTCGGTCGGATTCCGGCCATCGAGCACGGCGACTTCAAGCTTTACGAGTGCCAGGCCATCTCCCGCTATATCGACCGGGCGTTCGACGGGCCCAGCCTGACGCCGGCCGATCCGAAGGCCGCGGCGCGCATGGATCAGGTGATGAACATCGTCGATTGGTACGTCATGCCCTCGATCAGCTCGGGCATCGCCTTCAACCGGGTGGTCAAGCCGAAGTTCGGCATGCCGGTGGACGAGGAGGCGGTGGCCAACGCCCTACCGCTGGCCCGCACCTGCGTCAAGGCGCTGGAGGACATCCTGGGCGGCAACGCCCATTTCGCCGGCGAGGCGGTGTCGCTGGCCGACCTGTTCGCCATCGGCCACCTGGACTTCCTGGCCCAGACGCCGGAGGGCGCTGACATGCTGGCCGGCTCGCCGCTGCTCGGCTGGCTCGAGCGGATGAAGGCCCGGCCCAGCGTGCAGAACACCGAGTGGGACCGGCTGCTGGCGACCGTGGCGGCCTGAGGATTGTCGTTGACCCGGCGGGCCGGCTCGCGAGACTAGCGCCGCGCCAGCCCGCCGGAGTGACCGCCCTGTCCAAGCCCCCGACCAGGATCGCCATCGCCGGGGCCCTCGGCTACATGGGCCGGGCTGTGGCGGCGGCCATCGCGGCCAACCCCGCGCTCACCGTTTCGGCCCGCTATGATCGCCCCGATGTCTCCGGCGAAGGCCTTGTCATCCAGGACGCCGCGCTCGCCGCCTGCGACGTGGTCATCGATTTCACCACACCTGCGGCGTCGGTCGCCCTCGCCCAGGCTGTCGCGGCGCGGGGCGGACCGGCCCTGGTGATCGGCTCCACCGGCCTCGATGCGGGGCAGTTGGCGCAGATCAAGGCGGCGTCGGCCAAGGTGGCCATCGTCCAGACCTTCAACTTCTCGCTCGGCGTCAACCTGATGGCCGGTTTGGTGAAGCAGGCGTCCCAGGCGCTGGGTCCGCAGGCCTACGACATCGAGGTCTTCGAGGCTCATCACCGGCGCAAGGTCGACGCACCCTCCGGCACCGCCGTGATGCTGGGCG
>JANXXK010000259.1 GCA_025350685.1 Alphaproteobacteria bacterium
TCTTCGGCGCGGCCTTGGCTTCCGGCTTCGGGGCCGGAGCCGCCTTGGCTTCAGTCTTGGGGGCTTCAGCCTTCGGCGCGGCGGCGGGCTTCGCAGCCTTGGCCTTCACCGGCTTGGCGGCCTTGGACGCCTGGACCTTGCGGGCCGCGGCGGTTTCCAACTGGGCGGCGGGGCTGATGTAGGGCAGGCCGCGGGCGCGCGCATCGAGCTCGCCCTTGGTGGTCAGGTCGACCTTGCCGTCCCACTTGGTTTCCTTGCCGTCGGCGCCGGCGATGCCGGTGACGCGCAGGACCGTTTCGGTCTGGCGATGACCGCCGGTGCGGCGATAGCCCTGACGACGGATCTTCTTGAAGATCTTGATCTTCTCGCCGCGGCGGGTCTCGATCAGGGTGGCCGACACCGAAGCGCCCGCCACGGTCGGGGCGCCGACCACAACGGCCTCGCCCTCACCGACCATCAGCACCTCTCCGAACGCCACATTGGCGCCGGGCTCGCCGGCCAGCTTTTCCACGACCAGCAGGTCGCCGGGGGAGACCCGGTACTGCTTGCCGCCGGTCTTGATCACCGCGTACATCGTTCGCGCCTTCAGAGTGTATATGCAAAACGGAATGCGCCCGCGAGTTGGCCCGCGGGCGAGAGCGGCGGACTTATACGGATAGGCGCGGCGGTGTCAACGCGCCCGATCCCCTCTACCCCACGCGCAGCGTAGAGGGGAGAGGGTAGGGAGAGGGGCGATGCCGGCCCCACTCACGAACTCGGCGGTCCAGCCATGACCCACCAGAGCAGGTCCTCGGCCAACCGCCGAGCGTTGGGCCACGCCCAGTCGCCCCTCGCCCTACCCTCTCCCCTCTCGGCTTCGCCGGGGGGCGAGGAGTCTAATTCCGCCACGGCCGGGTCAGGGTGGAGCTCTCAAACACCGCCGCGCGCCATCGGTGGCCCCCGGCCCGCCCCCCCACGACCGCAGATCGCGCGAAACCTGGCGCTCGCCACGCAAAGTTGCGCGGGGCGGCGGCCCGTGGCCTAGTTGGCGGGACAACAGGCCAAGAGGGACGCGATGCTGGTCTACGGCGCGTTCGGCCTGGGGGCGCTCTGCATGCTCCTGGGATTTTTCACGGTCGTGCGCGGGATCGGCGCCGCCGACTCGGCGACCACGGTCAAGATGTTCGGCATCGAGTTCAGCGCCTCGAAGCTGGGGCCGGGCCTGGTGTTCTCCGTCTTGGGCCTGATCCTGGTGGTGGTGGCAGTCAGTCTCCAGGCGAAACCTGCGTCGAACACCGTGGTCGAGGCGCCGGCCGCCCCCGCCCAGACCGCCCCCGCGCAAACCAACACGGCGCCGGCGGCCGCAGCCGTCCCGGCCGCAGCCCCGCCGTCCCTGGCCTCGAACCCGCGGAGCACGCCGAGCGGCGCAGCCACGGCGAGCCAGATCATCAACCAGCTCGGCGACAACCCCCAGGCGCAGGGCGTCAGCCACGAGGATGCGGCCGAGCTGCTCCAGGCAACGCTGTTGAGTATCTCGCAGGGCGTCTGCCCGGCGGACGCCCTTGAGCCGCTGCCCTACACTCAGTGCATGCAGTCCGGCGCTTTCCTGCGGCAGCAGCTCATCCAGGCCGGCCCGATCCGCAACGTCAGCTACAACGGCAAATACGCGACGCAGGCGGGTCCGGTGGACCAGTTCATGGTCACCTTTCAGAACGGTCAGGTGATCTGGAAGGCGGCCGTCACCTCGAACCGGAAGTTCGCCGCCCTCTGGTACGGTCCGCCCTAGGCCCGCCGCCCGCTAATCCCGTCGCGGCCGCTTCAGCACTCGGATGGGACCGCTCGTCGTGGTGCTCGTGACCGCAGACCACCAGGTCGACGCGGTCGCTTGTATTCTCCTTTTGTTCCAATCAAGATCCAATCGACATGGCCAACGGCACGCCGCCATCCTGGCGCGCCTCGCCGACGCCGCCGAGCGCCTCTGCGACGAACTCGACGACCTCCTAGAGATCGAAGTCCACACCGACACCATCACCACCGAAGACATCGCCCTCCGGGTCACCCGCCTCTGCAAGGCCCTCGGCATCACCGGTCTCGAAGTGGTTGCGGGCCTGCCCAGCGGCCCTCTACCTCCCCCCATGGCTGCAGCAATGGGGGGAGGGGGACCGCTCGCCGCTTCGCGGGGGAGGTAGGGCGCGGCCCCCCAGGGACTAGCCTTACCCGACGCCAACGCGCGAAGGTCCGCACATCGAGGCGGAGACCACCCATGGCGGACTATGACGTGATCATCGTCGGCGGCGGGATCGGCGGTTCGGCGCTGGCGAACGTACTGGCCCGCGCCGGCCGCTCGGTGCTGCTGCTCGAGGCGTCCGAGGAATACATCGACCGGGTGCGCGGCGAATGGATCGCGCCTTGGGGGGTGACCGAGGTCCGCCGCGTGGGCCTCTACGACCTGCTGATCGCCGCCGGCGGACATCACGTGACCCGCCACATCACCTATGACGAGACCCGCACGCCGGACGAGTCCGAAGCCCGCGCCCTGCCGCTGAACATCTTCGCCCCCGATGTCGCCGGGCCGCTGTGCCTGGGCCACCCGCACCACTGCCAGACTCTGTTCGACGCCGCCCGCGCCGCCGGCGCCGATGCGCGGCGCGGCGTTCAGGTCGCCGACATCCGCTTAGGCGCCGACCCCGGCGTCACGTTCCTCGAGGGCGATTGCGAGACCCGTGCTTCAGCCCGCATCGTCGTCGGCGCCGACGGGCGCACCTCCGGCGTGCGCGAGTCCGCAGGCATCGTCCTGCACCAGGACACGCCGCACCACTGGTTCGCCGGCCTGCTGGTCGAGGGTTGCGACGGCTGGGATCCGCACCTGCAGGGCATCGGCACGGAGGGCGATTTCGGCTTCCTGGCCTTCCCGCAGGGCGGCGGCCGGGTGCGCGTCTACGGCGGCTATGCTCTCGACCAGGCGCAGCGGTTCAGGGGGCCCGACGGCGCGCGCCGCTTCCTCGACGCCTTCGCGCTCACCTGCAGCCCAGCCAACCGCCACCTGGTCGCGGGCCGCCCCGCCGGGCCGCTGCACAGCTACATCAACGCCGACGCCTGGACCGCCGAGCCGTTCGTCCCGGGCTGCGTGCTGATCGGCGACGCCGCCGGCTGGAACGACCCGATCATCGGCCTGGGCCTGTCGATCACCTACCGCGACGTGCGCATCGTCAGCGACATCCTGGCGGCCAGCGAGGACTGGTCGCCCGCGGCCTTCGCCCCGTATGCTGAGGAACGCGCCGAGCGGATGCGCCGCCTGCGCTTCGCCGCCTCCATCCAGTCCGCCTTCGACATGGAGTTCGGGCCGCAGGCGCGCGAGCGCCGCCGCCGCCACTTCGAGGCGATGGCCGCCGATCCGTCGCTCGGCCTGAACGGCCTGGCGGTTATGGCGGGGCCCGAGGCGGCGCCCGCCGAGTACTTCACTGAGGCGAACCGCGCCCGCATCCTGATGCACGAGGAGGCTTAGCGATGACGCTCGACGAGATCACGGCCTTCAACGCCGACTGGCTGGCCGCCTGGACCGCCAAGGACGTCCCGCGCCTGGCCGCCTTCTACGCCGCCGACTGCAGCTACAAGGACCCGCAGACCGCCGCCGGCCTCAGCGGCCGCGAGGCGCTGAGCGCCTATCTCACCGGCCTCTTCGGGGCCACGCCCGCGATGACCTACATGCCCGACGAGGTCTGGCCGATCCCCGGCGGTTTCTGCGGCCGCTGGTACTGCGAGATCGGCGAAGGCGGCGCCGCCGGCCGAATGCGCGGCTTCGACCTCGTCCTGCTCAAGGGCCGGGAGATCACGGTCAATGAAGTCTACGTCCACACCCTGTGAGCCCCATGCCAGCAAAGCACCCCGACATCCGCCGACCTGGGGCCGTCGACGCCGACTGGCTGACCCGCGCCCTGCAGGCCGGCGGCATCGACGCCGTGGTCGAAAGCTTCGACGCCAAGGCCGTCGGCACGGGCCAGATCGGCGACAGCGTGCGCTTCACCCTGCGCTACGCCCGCGGCGGCGAGACCGCGCCCGCCTCGGTGGTCGGCAAATTCCCCTCCGCCGACCCGGACAGCTTCGCCACCGGCGTCGCGCTCGGCAACTACGTCCGCGAGGTGATGTTCTACCGCCACCTGGCCGCGACCGCGCGCATCGCCACGCCCGTCTGGCACTTCACCGACCTCGTGGAAGCGACCGGCGAGTTCGTGCTCCTGATGGAGGACCTGGCCCCGGCCGAGCAAGGCGACCAGCTGAACGGCGTCAGCCTCGACCAGGCACGGCTGGCCGTCGACGAGGCTGCCAAGTTGCACGCCTCGCACTGGGGCGATCCGGGCCTCGATGACCTGCCCTGGATCTCCGGGTCCCGTGCGGCCCCCGCCAGCCAGGCCACGCCTGAGGCCGTGCGCGGCCTGTGGCTCGCTTTCCGCGACCGCTATGGCCCGCGCCTGAAGCCCGCCCACATCGAGGTCGGCGAGACCCTGACCGGGCGTTTCGACCGCTACGCCCTGGCAGGCGGCGGCCCACGCTGCCTGACCCACAACGACTTCCGCCCCGACAACATGATGTTCCGCACAGCCGCCGGCGGTCGGGCCATCACGGTGCTCGACTGGCAGTCGATTGCGCTCGGCACTGGCGCCGTCGACGTGGCCTACTTCCTGGCCGGCGCGCTTTCGCCCGACGTCCGCCGCACCCACGAACCGGAGCTGCTGGCCCGCTACCTCGCCGGCCTGACCGCCGGCGGCGTCTCCGGCTACAGCGCCGACGACCTGAAGCGCGACTACGCCGGCGGCGCGTTCCTGCTGTTCCTCACCGCCTTCTTCGCCGCGATGATCGTCAAGCAGACCGCCCGCGGCGACGACATGTTCATGCAGATGATCGACTCCGCCACCGACCACATCGTCGACCACCGCGGCCTTGAACTGCTCGCCTGAGCGGGCCCTACCGCAGCGCCTCGGGGAACTTCGGCAGGGAGTCGAAGTCGGCCGGGACGTGCTCCATGATCACCTTGGCCTTGGTCGCCTTCGCCAGGGCCTCGACTTTATCCATGCTGGCCAGGGTGTCGGCCCGGTTGAAGTTGAACCGCGGCACGCGCCGGGCGGTGCGGCTCTCGGCGATGTGCCACATATCGCCGGTCAGGATCACCGGTCCGGCCTTGGCCAGGCGCACCAGCAGCACCGTGTGGCCGGGCGTGTGGCCATAAGCCTTGTAGATCATCACCTTCTTGTCGCCGAAGACGTCATAGGGCCCGTCGCCCTCGATCAGCACGGTCTTGCTGTTTTCCAGGGCCGCGTAGGCGCCGAAGGCGATCTTGTCGGCGCGGGCCGCCGGGCGGAACGCATAGTCGCGCTCTAGGGGATCGACGATCCAGGTGGCGCTGGCGAACAGGCCGGCGTTGCCGATGTGGTCGAAGTGGCTGTGCGAGATCGACAGGTATTTGATATCCGCCGGGGACAGGCCGAGTTCCTTCAGCTGGTCGGTGAGCTTGTGGGCGATGGTGATCCCGCCCGGACCCTTGCCGCCCGGCATGTCGGCGATCGCCTGGGGCAGGCCGGTGTCCCAGATCAGGCGGCCCTTGGGGTGGCGGATCAGGAAGCAGGGCACCACCAGCTCCTTGGCCACCCCCTTGTAGGACCCGTCGTCGGCGAAGGCGTCGGCGTCGGCCATGGTCAGCCGACCGCAGTCCATGGCGTAGAGGGCGATGTCCGGCGAGGGCTTGGCCGCCTGGGCCGGCGCGGCGGCGGCAAGGAGCAGGGTGGCGAAGAGGGTGGAGGCCAGGGTTCGCAAGGTCATGGGGCTCGGCTTTCTGCGGGCGATTGCGGTCGGGCGAGCCTGCCCTTCGCGGCGGCCGAAGTCACGCCCGGTGACCGAGCGCGGCTAGTCCTGCCGCTCGAGACTCTGCCGCAGGGTCTTGAAATAGGCCGGCGGGTCCTTGTGGGCGAACGGCGCGAAGCGCGCACGCGCCGCCATCAGCCGGTCCCTCATCGCCTTGGCCACGTCCGGATATGTCGCCGAGACACTATAGCTTTTGGAGGGGTCGGCGTGCAGGTCGTAGAGCTCAGCGTAGCCCATGGCCTGGTAGGGCAGCATCAGGCCCCGATAGTAGCCCTGGGCCACGTACTTCCAGCGCTGAGTGCGCACCGCCACCGGGCTCTCGTTGTCGAAGAGGATCAGTTCGTCATGGGGCGAAGATGCGCCCTGGGTCAGCACACCGGAGATGTCCCGCCCGTCCAGGGTCACCCCGGCCGGAGCCGGGCGCCCGGACATGGCGCAGAAGGTGGGCAAAAGGTCGATGCCCATGGCCATGCTGGACACCCGCTTGCCGGCCGGCACGGTTCCCGGCTGCCGCGCCAGGAACGGCACCCGATAGCCACCCTCGTATCCGCCGCCGCCCTTGCGCTCGCGCAGCCCACCGGCCGAGCCCTCGAACCACGGCCCGTTGTCGGAGGTGAAGATCACCAGCGTGTCGCGCTCGAGGCCCAGCGCCTTCAGCTTGGCGTTCAGCCGCCCGACGATGGAATCGATCTCGCCGACCACCGCGCCGTAGGGACCGGCCGCAGTCTTATCGTCGAACGGCGCGTGCGGATGCTCCGGCAGGTGCGGCGCTGAGAGCGCCAGCTCGACGAAAAATGGGCGATCTCGATTGGCCTCGATGAACGCCTCGGCGTGGGCGTAAAACTGTTGTTGCAGCATCGGATAGTCGACGGGGCTCGCCGTCACCTCGTCCGAGCCGGCGTGGCTCTCGAACAGCGACAGCGGCGCCATATCGTGGCTGTAGGGGATGCCGAAGAAGGTGTCGAAGCCGTGCTTCGTCGGCGGCCAGGCCGCGCCGCGGCGCCCCAGGCGCCACTTGCCGAAGAGCGCGGTGGCGTACTCGGGCTTCAGCGCCTTGGCGATGGTCACCTCGGAGAGCGGCAGGCCGCGATCCTCCGGCTGCATGATCACCTCGTAGCCGAGGCCGGTGCGCACCGGATAGCGCCCGGTCAGCAGGCCCGCCCGCGACGGCGAGCAGAGATTGGCCGGCGAATAGTAGTCGGTGAGCACCGTCCCCTCGCGGGCCATGGCCTCCAGGTTGGGCGTGCGGATCTTCGAGGGGCCGTAGACCGAGGTGTCGCCGTAAGCCAGGTCGTCGCAGAGAATGACCACGAAGTTGGGCTTGCGTCGGCCCGAGCAGTCGGCGGCGACCCAAGAATCCCCCTCACGGCGGGGTCGGACCCCGCCCGCGAACCGCTGCAAGCTAGGCCGGGGCCCGGACCGACGAAAGCCCGTGAATCGGGGGTCCGCTTTAACTGTCTTTTCGGCTTTGCACCCGATGATGGTCCCAGGGGGCTGCAGAAGCAGCTGATAATTGACCGGATGGTCTGTCGTGGCTTCGAGCAATGAGCGCATCTATCGGAGCCTGCGTGGGCTCGAGAAAACGGCGTCCACAAGCCGGGTGCTGAACCTGGCTGTGCTGGCCATGCGCAACGCCGGCAACGCCGAACACGCCGACCAGCCGCTGTTCAAGAGCCCGGTGCTCAACGGAAGCGTGATCCTCAAGCACCGCCTTCGCGCCGACGAGATCGAGCTGTTCGACGGCATGGCGCGCAACGCCACCAAACTGATCGTACCCTTCGACAAGTCCGACCTGTCGCTCGGCGGGCGCACCGTGTTCGTCAATGAGAAGGGCTGGATGCCGGTCCTCGAGGAGCTGCGCGGCGGCTCCGAAGAGATGCTGCGCGACGTCGAGATTCTCGAGGCGATCAACGAACTGCCCTCGCTTGACCCCTTCCTGCTGCGCGAACACATGAAGCGCCGCGGCTACGAGGTCAGCCCGACCTACTTCGACATCTCCCCGGGCGACGTCGACAAGATGCAGCGCTTCGTCGGCGGCGAAATCGCCCGCCTGATCGAACTGGCCTACGGCGGCGCGGCCGGCGGCGCCACCAACCGGCTGGTCGAGGCTCTGCTCTCGTCCAAGACCGACGAGCGGCTGGAGCCGCTGCGCCTGACCCTGCAGCTGGAAGGCGAAAGCTACCGCGAGGGCATCTTCAGCTGGAAGGGCTTCCTCTATTACAAGTGGGTGCTGAACACCCTTTGGCCGCGGCTGAAGGAAGTGCTGATCGAGATCACCAAGGTCCGCGTGATGGGGCCCCGCGACCGCGACCTGATGGTCATGGTCGACGAGCTGAAGGTCCGCCTGCGCGCCGCCGTCGAGGGCCAGGTCAAGGCGGTCATGGGCTACCTGAAGACCTACGACGCGGTGTTCCAGCAGCTCACCGAAGGCAACGCCGTCGCCTTCCGCGACTTCCTCCTGAAGTCGCCGGAGATGTTCATGGCGCTCGGCGAAGGCGCCGGCACGCTCAGCCACGTGGCCACCTTCTGGCGCTACCGGTTCCCGGAGGGCAAGCCGATCATGGCCCCCATGGGCGAGGTGATCGAGATCCTGCAGGACTTCGAGCAGGGCCTGGGCGCGGAACAGCATCCGATGGGCTACGCCGCTTAGGTCGCGCCGCCGACCAAGGAACCTTCCGCCGCGCCGTGAGCTTCACCGTGGATGGCGAGGGCGAAGCAAGACTATCCGCAGGCCAAGGACCGGGCTGCCCTGCTGCGCGACGAGCAGCGGCGCAAGATGACCCGCTCGGCGCACGCCTATGTGCGCGGTTCGACGCTGAAATTCTATGAGTGGCTGGAGGAGAGCGCTGGCCGGATCCCCGATGGGCCCGCGGTCTGGATCTGCGGCGACTGCCATTCCGGCAATCTGGGGCCGGTTGCCAGTGCGCGCGGCCAGGTGGCCGTGCAGATCCGCGACCTCGACCAGACGGTGATCGGCAACCCGGCGCACGACCTCATTCGCCTCGGCCTGTCGCTGGCGACCGCCGCGCGCGGCTCGAACCTTCCGGGCGTGACGACGGCCCTGATGGTCAAGCACATGGTCGAGGGCTATGAGGCCGGCCTGCATGGCGAGAGCCTGGCGCCCGACGAGGAAACCACGCCGAAGGAAGTCCGCCGGGTGCTCAGACAATCGCTGACCCGGCGATGGAAGCACCTGGCGCGCGAGCGCATCGACAATCCCAAGCCGAGCATCCCGCTGGGCAAGCGGTTCTGGCCGCTATCGAACCCCGAGCGCGCGGCGATAGATGGCCTCGCCGCCGACGAGGGTCTGCGCAAGCTGGTCACCAGCCTGCAACACCGGCCCGACGACGCCGTCATCGAGATCCTCGACGGCGCCTATTGGGTGAAGGGCTGCTCCTCGCTCGGCCGCCTGCGCTACGCCCTGCTGGTGGCCGTCGCCAACGAGGCGGGCGGCTCGGAGACGTTGCTGATCGACATCAAGGAAGCCACGGCCGCGGCGGCGCCTCGCGCCGCCGGCGCCGACATGCCGGCCAACGATGCGGACCGGGTGGTCGCCGGCGCGCGGGCCCTGTCACCCTTCCTCGGCCGCAGGATGCTGGCCGGCGCGCTGCTCGGTCGCGCGGTGGTGGCGCGCGAACTCACCCCCCAGGACCTGAAGCTCGACATCGAACAGCTGACCCGCGACGAGGCGGTGCGCGCGGCCAACTATCTGGCTCTGGTGGTCGGACGCGCCCACGCCCGGCAGATGGATGCCTCGACCAAGGCCGTCTGGCGCAAAACCCTGGCCCGCAACCGGTCCAAGACCCTCGATGCGCCTTCCTGGCTGTGGTCGGCGATCGTCGAGCTGATCCAGAGTCACGAGGCGGCCTACCTTGAGCACTGCCGCCGGTACGCCCTGCAGGACAGCGAGGCCTGACCGCGACAACTGGGACCTAGACCCCTTCGTCGCTAGGTTGGTTCAGACCCGGCGCGACGAAGGCTCTATCTTTTGCCAAGAGTCTTGAGCGATCGGCGATTCAAGCGAACCGCCGATCGCTCTAGGCGACGGCCACGCTCCGGCGTAGTCTTGATCTTCGAGGGACGGCTCTGGGAGCTGTCATGATGCGTGGTCTGAGGGCGGGCGGAGTTTTTCTCACTCTGGTCGGCCAAGTTCTGGTCAGCCAAGTTCTGGTCGGCATGGCGGTTGCGGGACCGTCTCAAGCGGCAAATCTGGAGGCTCCGGCCTGGGCGATCGCCCCGGAGGAGGCCACCTGCCACATGGAATTCGAGCTCACCAGCCGATCGGGCGCCGTCGCGCCCGTCGCGCTGATCTCGGACGGCTATCGCGTGGCCCTGCGCTTGGCCAAGGAAGGCTTGCCCGCAGAGGCTTTCCTGCCGATCCGCATCGACGGCAAGCCGTACGCCAACCTGGTGCAGCGCACCGGCGAGGAGGGCATGGCCCTGATGCGCCTCTCCGACGAGACGCTGGCGGCGATGCGCCGGGGCAAGACCTTGCAGATCGCCTGGCTGTCGGAGGAGGCGGTGAGCGGCTCGCTGGCCGGCGCGGGCCAGGGGCTCGCCGACCTGAGGACCTGCGGCGCCCAGGTGGCCGCCGACCACCGGGCGCGCGAGGCGGAGCTGGAGGCCAGCCGCGCCCGGCAGGCCGGCGAGGCCCGCGCCAAGGCCGTGGCCGACGAGCAGCTGAAGACGGCCCGGGCGCAGACCGCCGCCGCCGACGCCGAGCGCCAACGCGTGGCGGCGCTGGCCCAGAAGGCCATCGCCGAGGCCGAG
>JANXXK010000276.1 GCA_025350685.1 Alphaproteobacteria bacterium
GGCGCTGTCGCTGTCGGCGCCTTGGTTTATATCGCCATCCTGGCCGGATTCCGGGAGCGTTTGCTGGGCGACGCTCGCAACTTCGGCAGGGCTTACGCCGATGCGCCGGCGCGGGGCGTCGAGCCGGTGGAGATCGCGGGATGAGCGTTCAGGAGCCGACGTGCGAGGGCTGCGCGAGGCTCATGCGCAGCCGCGCCAATAACCGCTGAGCGCGCGCCTGGATGGGCAGGGTCAGCAAGGGCCAGATGTCCGGCCGGGCGAGGCCATGCGTCAGTCCGCTTAGCAGCCGACCTGACTTGAGGTCGGCGATTACTTGGTCATACGCAAGGGCGCGCTGCAGCGAGCGTCGACGGCGGGCCTGGGCGACCCGGACCTCCGTCGGATGGGCCCCGAGCGCCGGTGCGATCGCAGCGTCGGTCTCGAGCATGGCCTGGACATGGGCAGCGCTCATCGCCGCCGAGATGGACTGGCCGTGCCGTCGGTATCTGTACAGCGCCCCGGGCTCGAAACGCAGACGGGCGCCAGCCGCCAGCAACCGCACCACAAGATCGTAGTCCTCGCCGATCCTGAGATCCTCACGATAGCGGACACCTCGCAGCGCCTCGGCGCGGATGACCGGCTTCAGATAACCGAGGCCGGGCCGCCGCGAATACATCCGGCTACTGTCGATGTAGGCGGCCAGGGATATCCACCGGGGCACGTTATAGGCGCGTCCGGCGAGGAACCGCCGCCACGTGTGGTCTTCGTCATCGAACAGCATCAGGTTGTCGACGATCAGATCGGCGTCCTCCGCCAGGGCGTGGGCGACAAGCCGTTCGAGGCGGTCGCTGGCCATCAGGTCGTCGGTGTCGAACACCGCGATCCAGCGTCCCCGGGCGACGTCGAGAGCGCGGTTGCGGGCGTGGGCAGGGCCCCCGTTTCGATCCCCCGCCAGCACCCGGATTCGTGGATCCGCTGCAGCGGCCTCGGTGAGGAGCCGCAGGCTTTCGTCGGAGGATCCGTCGTCGGCGACGATCCACTCGAAGGACGTCAGCGTCTGGGCGTGGACCGAACGGATCGCGGCGGGCAGGTAGCGTGCGCCGTTGAAGTTTGCACTGATGATCGAGACTTGCGGCGGCGTTGTCATGTCGCCCTCACCGGAACGGGGCTCCGCGCCAGCGCCGGGGTCTCGACGCTCGCGAAGACTTGCGACCAGAACCCCACGGACCAGCCAAGATGCATGATCATCGCCGGGGCCCAGCACCAGAAGCTGTCGGGATCTGACTTGATCAGGCCGCGTCCCAGCGCATAGCCGACCGATGCGAGCCCCCAGGCCAGCGCAGGAAGCGCCAGGGGCCAAGACCACGGCGACGCCGCGGCCAGCGCGACGGCGGGGGCGACGGCGAGCGGCAGCGCCTGCCTCAGCTTCAACCGCACCCGGTGCTTGGCGACCGTGCGGGCTCGGCCTTTTCCATAGTTCACATACTGCTTCCACAGGGCGTAAGCCGTCGCCCGCGGATGATAGCCGATGGCCACTCGGTCGGTCAGCCAGATGCCCGCGCCCTGGCGCACCAGTCGCACGTCCAGCTCGGCGTCTTCGTTATGGCTGAATGTCTCGTCGTAGCCCCCCAACGCCAGGAAGGCCGCACGCCGGAACAGGGCGTGGTGGCCATGGGCGACCCACCCGCTTCTTCCGGCCAGGCGATGGGCCGAGCCGCCGGTCCCCAGCAGGGAGTTCTGCGCGGCGGCCACCGCGCGCTGGAACCCGCTGGTTCCCCGGGTCCGCATCGAGACGACCACCGACGCGGCGCCCGTACGGCGGGCCTCGGCGATCAGCGTCGAGGCATAGCGCGGCGGATAGTCGGCATGAGCGTCGATGCGCAATAGCCACGGGGAGTCGTCGTCGGCCTGCAGCGCGGCCAGATTGACCCCGGCGCTCTGCAGGCGGCGAGGGTTGGCGACAAGGATCACGCGCGGGTCGCGCGCAGCAATGTCCCGGACGATGTCGACCGTGCCGTCGGTCGAGCCGCCGTCAGCCACAACCAGCCGCGGCGACTCAAGGCCGTCGTCGTCAAGAATCTGGCTGATGACGCCGGCGATGACGTCGGCCTCATTCAGGCAGGGAATTGCGATAAGGGCCCGCTCGCCGGCGGCCCCGGGGGGCGGCGCGCGCCCGCAAGGCCATCCTCCAGCCGCACATTGATCGCCGGAAGTCTGGAATCCGTCCATTCTACCCTTTGCCCTGAACAGGCTGCGCGAGGCCCACGCAGCAGCTTAGGAACCCCTTTGCTATTGCCCCGGTTCCGGGATCGCGGCGTCGCCCCCCAACATCGCGACAAGGGCATGGCAATCCTGCCGATCCGCCACGAATTGCCGGCGGGGCGTCGCGTCCAGCGCTTGCTTGAGGTCGCCATAGGCGGCCGCGGTCAAGGTCTCCAGGACCTCCTCGAGATCCTCGATCCGTTGCAGCGCAACGCCCAGTCCGAGCTGGCGAAGGCGACGACCGATTTCGACATCCGCCATCGCGATCGGCAGAGCCCCGAAGCGAGGACCTTCATAGATCCGGTTCGGCAGAAGCCAGGCCGAATTGCGCCCCTCCTCCATGAAGTCGATCGCCCAGGCGAAATCGACTTCGCCATAGAGGCGGGGCAGGTCGGCGGCCGTGTAGGCGCCGCCAAAAGTGACGTTTCGGGCGGCCGCCACCTGCGCCGCGAAGTCGGTGAATTCCGAATAGGCCGGGCGTCCCCAGATCCGCACCTCCAGGAGATCGGGCCGCCGGTGCGCCAGCGCGGCCAGGACGTCGAGGCTCTTGCGGCAACGGATCGCCCCCAGCCACCCGATGCGCCAGGGCCGGCCCGGCGGCCGGCGCCTAGGCGCCGCGGGGCTTGGCTCGGCGAGCTCGAGCACCTTGTTCTCCACCAGCAGGGCGGGCAGCGCCAGGCTGGCGCCGAGCCCCTGGCGCGGTTGGAAATAGGCGGTGAGGAAGGCCGGCGAACTCACCACCAGCAGGTCACTGCGGCGCATGTGCCAGCGCTCAATCGCCCGTAGCGCCGCCCCCGGGGCTGTCTCGGCGAGCATGAGCCGATGGATGTCCAGGCATTCGTAGACCAGCCGCGCTCGGGGATTTCCGGCCGCGCGCGCAAACCGGGCCACAACCAGCATCTCCAAGGTGCGG
>JANXXK010000290.1 GCA_025350685.1 Alphaproteobacteria bacterium
GATCGACGCCCTGCTGGCGGCGCGGGCCAAGATCAACGCCATGCTGGAGAAGTCCGGCGGCAAGGTCAGCGTCAACGACCTGGTGATCAAAGCCTGCGCCGTCGCCCTGATGCACGTGCCGGAGACCAACGCCTCCTACACGCCGGACGGTATCGCCATGCACCACCACGCCGACATCGCCATGGCGGTGGCCGTCCCGGGCGGCCTGATCACGCCGATCCTCCGCGCCGCCGAGACCAAGGGCCTGGCGCGGATCGCCGCCGAGGCCAAGGATCTGGCCGAACGCGCCCGGACCCGGAAGCTGAAGCCAGAGGAGTTCCAGGGCGGCACCTTCTCGATCTCTAACCTGGGCATGTTCGGTATCAGGTCCTTCAACTCGATCATCAACGAGCCGCAGGGCGCGATCCTGTCGGTGGGCGTCGGCGAAAAACGGCCGGTGGTGCGGGGCGACGCTCTGGCCATCGCCACCGTCATGACCGTCACGCTGACCTGCGACCATCGGGTGGTCGACGGCGCAATCGGCGCGCGCTGGCTCGCCGCGTTCAAACCGTTGATCGAAGATCCGATCACCATGATTGTCTGAGGCGCCACGAAGGACAGTGAGGCCATGACCAGTATCTACGACTTCAGCGCCGAGACCCTGGACGGCCAGCCGGCGCCGCTCTCGGCCTATCGCGACAAGGTGGTGCTGATCGTCAACACGGCGAGCAAGTGCGGCTTCACCCCGCAGTACGCGGGCCTGGAGGCGCTTTGGAGCAAGTACCGGGACCGCGGCCTCGTCGTGCTGGGCTTTCCCTGCAACCAGTTCGGCGCCCAGGAGCCGGGGGACGCCGCCGAGATCGCCAGCTTCTGTTCGCTGACCTACGACGTCGATTTTCCGATGATGCGCAAGATCGACGTCAATGGCCCGGCGACCCACCCGCTCTATGCCTGGCTGAAGCACGAAAAGAAGGGTCTGCTGGGCTCCGAGGGCATTAAGTGGAACTTCACCAAGTTCCTGGTGAACCGGAAGGGTGAGGTGGTCAGCCGTTACGCCCCGACCGACAAACCCGAATCCCTGGAAGGCGCCATCGAGGCTCTGCTCTGATGGCGGGTGAAGCGAAAGACGACACGTTCGACGTCGTCATCATCGGCTCCGGCCCCGGCGGCTATGTCACCGCCATCCGCGCCAGCCAGCTGGGCCTGAAGGTGGCTATCGTCGAGCGGGAACTGCTGGGCGGCATCTGCCTGAACTGGGGCTGCATCCCCACCAAGGCGCTGCTCAAGTCCGCGGAGGTCTATGAGCAGCTCGACCACCTGGCCGACTATGGCCTCACGGTGGAAAAGCGCGGCTTCGATTTCGCCAAGGTCGTCGAACGCTCGCGCAGGGTCTCGGCCCAGCTGAACGCCGGGGTCGCGTTCCTGATGAAGAAACACAAGATCGAGGTGGTGATGGGCGCCGCCAGGCTTGAGAAGGGGCAAGCTGCGCCCACGGTCGTCGTCGGCGACCGCAAGCTCACCGCCAGACACGTGATCCTGGCCACCGGCGCGCGAGCCCGCACCATCCCCGCCGTGGGCCTGGAGCCGGACGGCGAGCAGGTCTGGACCTATCGCGAGGCCCTGGTCCCTAAATCCGTTCCCAAAACCCTGATCGTCATCGGCTCGGGCGCTATCGGGATCGAATTCGCCAGTTTCTATCGGGCCTTGGGCTCGGATGTTACAGTGATCGAGGCGCTCCCGCGCATCCTGCCGGTCGAGGACGAGGAAGTTTCCAAGGCCGCCCACAAGGCGTTCGAGAAGCGCGGGCTGAAGTTTCGCGTACCGGCCAACGTCAAGCGGCTGACCCGGTCCAAGTCCGGCGTCTCCGTGGAGATCGAGGCCGGTGGTAAGTCGGAAACCCTGGAGGCCGAAGTCGCCATCGTCGCGGTCGGCATCGTCGGCAACGTCGAGGACATGGGCCTGGAGGCCCTGGGCGTAAAGATCGAGCGCAGCCACGTGGTCACCGATCGGCACGGCGCCACCGGCGTCCCCGGCCTCTACGCCATCGGCGACGTCGCCGGTCCGCCCTGGCTCGCCCACAAGGCCAGCCACGAGGGCGTCCATTGCATCGAGCGCATCGCCGGCCTGGCGCCGGCCAACATCGACTCACCGATCCCCGGCTGCACCTATTCGACCCCGCAGATCGCCTCGGTGGGCCTCACCGAAGCCCAGGCCAAAGATCAGGGCCGCGACCCCAAAGTCGGCCGCTTCCCCTTTCGGGTAAACGGCAAAGCCATCGCGTCCGGCGAGACCGACGGCTTCGTCAAGACGGTGTTCGACGGCAAGACCGGCGCCCTCATCGGCGCCCACATGATCGGCGCCGAGGTCACCGAGATGATCCAGGGCTACGTCATCGCGATGACTTGCGAAGCCACCGAGGCCGAACTGCAAGGCGCCGTATTCCCCCACCCGACGATGAGCGAGGCCATGCACGAGGCGTCTCTGGACGCCTACGGCAAGGTGCTGCACGTCTGATCAGGCCGCCGGCCGCATTTCCGCGTCGACCATCCGCTGGATCGCCACATAGTCGGTCTTGCCGGTGCCGAGCACGGGAATCTCCTGGACGCGGATGATCTTGCGGGGCACGGCGATCTCCGGCGCCTGGATCGATTGCGCATAGGCGATAAGGGCGCTGGCCTCGGCGTCGCGGCGGTCGGTGACGAGGATCAGCCGTTCGCCCTTCTTGGGGTCGGCCAGCGCGATCACCGCGTGTCGGCAGTCGGGCCAGACGGCGCAGGCCAGGTCCTCGGCCGCTGTCAGGGAAACCATCTCGCCGGCAACCTTGGCGAACCGCTTCACCCGGCCCTTGATCTGCACCCAGCCGTCGTCGGTGATCGAGACCACGTCGCCGGTGTCATGCCAGCCATCAACCGGCGGCTCGACTTCGCCGGACGCATTAAGATAGCCGGCCATCACATTGGGGCCACGCACGAACAGCTGCCCGCCGCCGGCAATTCCGGGAACCGGGACAAGCCTAGTCTCGACGCCCGGCAACAGGGCGCCGACGGTGCCCCGGCGATTGTCGCCCGGCGTGTTCACCGCGATCACCGGCGAAGCCTCGGTGGCGCCATAGCCTTCCAGGAGCGGAATCGGCCCGAACTTCTCGGCGATCAGGTTGTGGGTTTCCTCGCGAACCTTTTCGGCGCCGCAGACGATGAACTTCAGGCCCGACAGCTCGTCCGGCTCGGCTGAGCGGGCGTACTGGTTCAGGAAGGTGTCGGTGGCGAACAGGACGGCCGCGCCGGTGTCCTTGATCAGCGGCGGGATCTGTTTGACGTGCAGCGGCGAGGGGTACTGGAACGCTTTCATGCCGCAGAGGATCGGCAGCAGCGCCCCGCCGGTCAGGCCGAAGCAGTGGAAGGTCGGCAGCGGGTTGAACATCACCCAGGCCGGATCCAGCGGGATATGCGCCTCGATCTGGCGGACATTGGCCACCAGGTTGCGCTGGCTCAGCACCACGCCCTTGGGCGCCCCGAAGCTGCCGGAGGTGAACAGGATCACGCCGGCATCGCCCGGGCGGCTCGCGGCCCGGAACTGCTTGGGGAACGCCCCGGCGGCGGCGGCGAAGAGCTTGTCGGCCAGGCCCACGCTGGCGCGCACGTCCTCCAGGTAGGTGACCCTGGTCAGGGTCTCCAGCGCGTCCACCAGGTCGTGCAGCTTGCCTTGCTCGACAAACCGGTGGGAGGTCAGCACCCGTTTGACGCCCGCCAGCTCGCAGGCGGCCTTCAGGTTGCGGATGCCGGCAGTGAAGTTGAGCATGGTCGGCGTGCGGCCGAACGCGTGCAGGGCGAAGAAGGTGACCACCGAGGCCGAACTCGCCGGCAGCATGACGCCGACCCGTTCGCCGGGCTGGGTGAAGGCCGCGATCTTGCGACCCAGCGCGAACGCACCGCGGATCAGGTCGAGATAGGTGAGCGGATTGCGTTCCTGGTCCTCCAGGATCGGCTTCTTGGCGCCGTACTTGCGGCTCGCGTCCACCAGGGCGTCGAACAGGGTCGTCTGCGCCTGACGGGCGTCAAAGGTACGCGCCACGAGCCACCACCTCCCATTTGTTATCGTTGCGGCAAGCCTATCGCCCGGCGCAGGCGATGAAAAGAATGGTTACGCGGCGTGATGCGAGGGGCGCCGGCGCACTCGCGGCTTGATCCGAAGCCCCTGACCGACGATCTAGGGGCTATGGCCGTAGTCATCGACAACGTTGGCGGTGTTGGGGGCGGGGCGATCCGCCCTCGCCATCCGGAGAAGCAGGCGAACCCCGAGACGCCCATGCTGCGCAAGCCGGAATGGCTGCGGGTGCGCGCGCCGGGCTCGGCCGGCTACAACGCCACCCGCGACATCGTGAAGGCCCATGGCCTGGTCACCGTCTGCGAGGAGGCGGCCTGTCCGAACATCGGCGAGTGCTGGTCAAAGAGCCACGCCACCATGATGATCATGGGCGAGATCTGCACGCGCGCCTGCGCCTTCTGCAACGTCGCCACGGGCAAGCCCAATCCGCTCGACCCCACCGAACCCGGCCGGGTCGGCGACGCGGTGGCCAGGATGGGCCTGAAGCACGTGGTGATCACCTCGGTCGACCGCGACGACTTGGCCGACGGCGGGGCAGGGCATTTCGCCGCCGTGGTGCGGGCGATCCGCGAGGCGGCCCCGGGGACGACCGTGGAGATCCTCACCCCCGACTTCATGCGCAAGCCCGTCGCGGCGGCCTATGAGGTGATCGACAGCAAACCCGACGTCTTCAACCACAACCTGGAGACCGTTCCGCGGCTCTATCTCTCCATCCGCCCGGGCGCCCGCTACTACCACTCGTTGCGGCTGCTCGAGCGGGTGAAGGAGCGCGACCCAACCATGTTCACCAAGTCCGGCCTGATGGTCGGCCTGGGAGAGGCCAAGGAAGAGGTCACGCAGGTGATGGACGACATGCGCTCGGCCGGCGTCGACTTCATCACCATCGGCCAGTACCTGCAGCCGACCCGCAAGCACGCCGCCATCGACCGCTTCGTCCATCCCGACGAGTTCAAGGCCTACGAGCAACTCGCCCGCGCCAAGGGCTTCCTGATGGTGGCCTCCAGCCCACTGACCCGCTCATCGCACCACGCCGGCGAGGACTTCGCGCGGCTGCAAGCGGCCCGTCTTGCGAAAGAAGCTGCGGCCTGAAGCACCACGTCACCAAGCCGCTGCCCTATGCGCCGGACCAGTTGTTCGCCCTGGTCGGCGACGTCATGGCCTATCCGGAGTTCGTGCCGTGGATCACCGCCATGCGGACCTGGAATGCGCGCAGCCTGGGCGCCGGAGTCGAGACCGTCGACGCCGAGGCGGGGGTGGGCTTCTCCTTCCTCAAGGAGCGGTTCTCCACCCGGGTGCGGCGCGACGCGGGCAACCGGCAGATCAACGTCAGCCTGCTCTCCGGGCCGTTCCGCAAGCTGGAGAACCAGTGGCGGTTCACCGAAGACCCTCGCGGCGGAACCACCGTCGACTTCGACATCGATTTCCAGTTCAAGTCGCGGCTGCTCGACGCGATGTTGGCGGCAAATTTCGGTCATGCCGTGGAACGGCTGATGGGCTGTTTCGAAGATAGAGCCAGGACGCTCTACAGCGACGCCGCGTCACAGCCGTAAACCCTAATCGACGCCCGGTCGTCTCGCGAGCGACCTCAAAGCAGCCCTCGTCATCTTAATGGTATATGGGATTTTCATCGTGCTTGTTAGGGCGGTTGCAACTCGCATCGTAAAGACTAACGCGGCTTCCCGAGGGTCGCGAAGGAGTTCTGGGTGCTGTTGTTCCTGCGGATCTACGCGGTTGTCTACCTCGTCCTGTATATCGAGAGCCTGATCTTTGGCCTCGGGCGGGGTAGCCAACTGACGATCATCCAGATTGTCGACATGATGTTCTTTACCCCAGTCGCTGTCCTCAGCCTCTGGTCGGCGGGCTATCGCCATCTCAACCTGCCGAAGAACACCTGGAAGATCCTGTTGTTCGCGTCGGTGTTCTGGCGACCGCTGGCGATTGGCAACGCCGTGTTGTTCGGGAGCACTATTCCAAAGTTCCAGGCCGTCATGGCCGGCATTACCGCCAAGATGAGCGGCCAGGACGCTCTTGCCGTCACGCTGATGGCGATCGCCGCGGTTTGCTTCGCCGGCAGCGTGGTGATCCTGCCGCCGCTGATCGCGCTCTACCGCAACGCCTACGGCGACGAGAGCCTGCTGAAGCTGGTCTCACCGTTCCGCACCCAGCAGGTGGCCGAGCCGGAAGATCGGATGGCTAAGATCGCCGCGGCGCGCGAAGCCCAGCGATCCCTCTAGGCGAGACCGACTAGACCCGGTCCGGTTTTGATTGAATCAATCAGAACCGGACAGGGTCGTCGCCTAATCGTGCTCTAGGTCATCCGGTCGCGCAGCATCTGCAAGGCCGACTGCACCGCGGCGAGCTGGATCCCCTCGCGGTCCTCCACCTCGAAAAACTCCTGCCTGTGCATCAGAGCCTGGTTGGAGCGCGCAGTGGCGATGTGGACGGTGCCCACCGGCTTCAGCGGCGTGCCGCCGCCAGGTCCCGCCACCCCGGTGACCGCTACGGCCACGTGGGCGTTGGAGTTCTCCAGCGCGCCCTCAGCCATCATCCGGGCCACCGGCTCGGAGACCGCGCCAAGGTCGGCAATCAGGTCGCCGGGAATGCCCAGCAGCTCCTGCTTGGCGCGGTTGGAATAGGTGATGTAGCCGCGCTCGAACACGTCCGACGCACCGGCGACCTGGCAGATCGCGCCGGCCACCAGCCCGCCCGTGCAGCTTTCGGCGGTGACGATGCGCAGCGACCGCTCCCGGGCCTCATCGACGAGCAGGCGGGCCAGGGTGACGATCTCCAGCGAAAACATCGGCGCGCACTCTCTTCTTCAGGGGCTGTCAGGCTGGCTCGACCAGAACATCCGAGCCACTGTCCTATCAAGGCGATTCGAGTGCCCACATGACAACGCTCGCACGTGAAGCCGTTCCCGCGCGCCATCCGCCGGCGATGCTGTTTGCGCTTACGGTTTTCGCCAGCGCGGCCCTGGTGTTCCTCGTCGAACCGATGGTGGCCAAGCTGGTGCTGCCCAGGCTGGGGGGCAGCCCGTCCGTCTGGAACACTAGCCTGGCCTTCTTCCAGGTCGCACTGCTGGTCGGCTACGGCTATGCCCACGCGCTCCAGCGGCTGACCTCGCTGAAGGCCCAGGCGGCGGTCCATGGTGCGGCGCTGCTGGCCGCGACGCTCGCCCTGCCGCTGCGGATCAACGAGCTGATCGGACCACCGTCGTCCAACCATCCGACGCTCTGGCTCCTGGGTGTCCTGGCGGTCTCGATCGGCGCGCCCTTCGCCGTGCTTTCGGCCACCGCGCCGCTGGTGCAGGCCTGGCACGCCCGCACCCTCGGAGCCCCCGCCCTTGGCGCCCCCGACGGCCTGGAGCCCTACGGCCTCTATGCGGCCAGCAACCTCGGCAGCCTCCTGGCCCTGCTGGCCTATCCGGCCCTGGTCGAGCCCGGCCTGACGCTGCACGCCCAGCGTAGCGGCTGGAGCGCCGGCTACATCGCCTTCATCGTGCTGATGGCCGCCCTGGCCGCCATGGTTATCCGCGCACCGCAAACGACGGCGCCGGTCCAGGCGTCCGCCCCGGCCGCGACTCCGCAGGTCGCCTGGCGTGAGCGCGGGACCTGGGTGGTCCTGGCCGCCATCCCGTCGAGCCTGATGCTGGGGGTGACCACCTACCTGACCACCGATGTCGCCTCGGCGCCCTTCCTGTGGGTTCTGCCCCTGGCGCTCTACCTGGCGACTTTCATCATCGCCTTCCAGGACAGGCCGGCGATCCCGCGCGACCTGACCCTTCTGCTGCAGGCCGCCGCCGTGGCGGCTTGCGCGGTCATCCTGCCGTTCACCGCCAACAGCTTCGCCATCCAGCTGCCAATCCACCTGGCGGCCTTCTTCCTGACCGCGCTGATGAGCCACCAGGCGATGGTGGCGCGCCGGCCGCCGGCCGGACGGCTCACCGAATTCTATTTTTGGATGTCGGTGGGCGGCGTGGTCGGCGGAAGCTTCAACGCCTTCGCGGCCCCGGTGATCTTCGACAATGTCTGGGAGTATCCGCTGATCCTGGCGCTCTCGTGCCTGGCCCGGCCGTGGGGCGACTGGAAGATCGAGCGGTTCACCTGGGCGATGCTGATCCTGGGTCTCTTGGCCGGCGTGATGAGCCCGATCCTCAACACCTTCGCCGCCCCACACATCTACGCCAGGCCGGTGATCGGGACGATCACCCAGGTCGACCTCTTCGAGATGGGCGTTCGCGTGTGCCTGGGGACCGCAGCAATCACCGCCTTCCTGATCCGCGGCCGGGCGCTGCTGTTCTTCACGGTGATCGCCATCCTGTCGGTGGGCGCCCATGCCGCGGGTGACCGGACCAGCATCAATCAGAGCTGGCGGAGCTTCTTCGGGGTGCTGCGGCAGTCCTCGACCATTGTACCCTCGCTGGGTGGCCCGGTTCGCATGTTGAGCCATGGCACGACCCTGCACGGCGCGGAGGCGGTCACCCCGCGCTGGTCGTGCAATCCGCTGGTCTACTACGCGACGTCCTCGCCGATCGGCCAGGTGTTCCTGGCCAAGGAGCACCAGAAGCCGGCGCTGCGGGAAGGCGCCGTCGGCCTCGGCACCGGCTCGGTCTCGGCCTATGTGCGGCCCACGGACAAGCTGACCTTCTTCGAGATCGATCCGCTGGTGATCCGCATCTCCACGGATCCGGCGCACTTCAGCTACACGAGCCGCTGCGCCAAAGGGCCGGTCAACTTCGTCCTGGGCGATGCGCGGCTGACCCTGGCCAAGCAGGCGCCGGACCAGTTCGACGTGCTGCTGATCGACGCCTTCTCGTCCGACGCGGTGCCGACGCACCTGCTGACACAGGAGGCCGTGCGCGGCTACCTCACCAAGCTGACGCCAGACGGGGTGCTGATCCTGCACCTGTCCAACCGCAACCTCGACCTGAACGGCCCGGCCCAGGCCGTCGCCAAGGCGGCTGGCGGCGTGGCCCTGATCCAGCACTATAGGCCGCAGCCGGGCCAGGACCTCGGCGGCTGGCCATCGCCGGAGGACGCCGTGATCGTCGCCCGCTCGAGCGCTGGCCTCGCGCCCTTCCTGGGCGACCCCCGCTGGCGACCCACCGAACCCGACAAGGTCCGCCCCTGGACCGACGACTATGTAAACCTGGTCGGCGCGCTCATCAGGCGCCTGAAGCAGAAGATGGACCCCAACGGCGAGGGTTAGTCGTTGGCTTCGTCGCGCCTGCTGATCGACCGACAAGTCAGCCGGCAAGCACTCACGCGGGCGTGTCGACGTTCACCACGGCCTGGGCCATCAGGCCTTCCTCGCGGCCGGTGAAACCCATGCCCTCGGTCGTGGTCGCCTTCACGCTCACCCGGTCGATGGGCAGGCCCAGCAGTTCAGCGATACGGGCGCGCAGGGCGTCGCGGTGCGGGCCGATCTTGGGGCGCTCGCAGATCAGGGTCAGGTCCGCCGAGATCATCCGCCCGCCCTGGGCGGCGACCAGGCTCACCGCGTGGGTCAGGAACTGGTCGGAGGACGCGCCCTTCCACCTGGGGTCCGACGGCGGGAAGTGCTGGCCGATGTCGCCCGCGGCGATCGCCCCCAGAACGGCGTCGGTAAGCGCGTGCAGGCCCGCATCGGCGTCGGAGTGGCCCACCAGCCCGCGATCGTGGGCGATCCGCACCCCGCCCAGCCAGACCGCATCGCCGGGGCCGAAGCGGTGGGCATCGACGCCAAAGCCGGTGCGCATGATCCGCGAGGCCCGCGCCAGCTGTTCGGCCATCAGGAAATCCTCCGGGTAGGTGAGCTTCATCAGCATCGGGTCGCCCGGGACCATGGCGACGCGTCCGCCGTCGCGCTCGACCACACCGGCGTCGTCGGTGGGCTCCGCGCCTGTGGGCCAGGCCAGGTAGGCCGCCATCAGACGGCCAAGTCGAAAGGCCTGCGGGGTCTGGGCGCGCCAGAGCTGGTCCCGGCTCACCGTCTCGGCGATGACGCCGTCTCCGCGCTTCAGGGTGTCGGCGACGGGCAGGGCAGGGACCGCTCCGTCCGCCTGCGCCAGCGCGGCCAGCAAACGGTCCACATGGGCCCTGGCGACGAACGGCCGCGCCGCGTCATGGATCAGCACCGGTTCGTCGGCCCCGCAGGTGAGCGCCGCGAGCCCGGCCTGGACCGACTCCGCCCGGCTCTTGCCGCCGGCCACCGCGGTCCAGCCGGCGAGCCCAAACAACGCCTCGTCGGCATGAGCGAGGCGATTCGGGGCGACGACGACCACCACCTCCCGAGCTCCCGCCGACAGCAGGCCCTCGACCGACCAGCGGACCAGCGGCCGCGCGCCCAGTCTGCGCCACGCCTTGGGCTCTCCGGGACCGGCGCGCTGGCCTTGGCCCGCCGCCACGACGACACCTGAGAAGCTCATGGCTTCCGTGTTTAGGGGCCCAGCGGCCCTTGTCCAGTTCAGGCGGGCTTTACTGCACCGCACAATGTGCTTAAAAACGCGGCGGTGGGGATGTATAAAAAATGAGCAGTGCGCTCAAGCTTAGAGATGTCGAGGTCGCCGGCCGCGTGTGGATCGCGCCGATGACCGGGGTCTCCGACCTGCCGTTCCGCCGCGCGGCGAGCCGGCTTGGCGCGTCCTATGTGGCCACCGAGATGGTCGCCTGCGCCGAATTCGCCAAGGGCCGGCCTGACGTGGTCCGCCGCGCCGCGGTGGGTGAGGGCCTGCCGCTGATGGTGGTCCAGCTGGTCGGTCGCGACCCGGCGCAGATGGCCGAAGGCGCGCGGCTCGCCCAGGCCGCCGGCGCCCAGATCATCGACCTCAACTTTGGCTGCCCGGCGCGTGAGGTCACCGGCGGCCATGGCGGCTCGGCGCTGATGCGCGAGCCCGATCTGGCCGAGCGGCTGATCGCCTCGGCCATCGGCGCCGTCGATGTCCCGGTCACCGTGAAGATGCGCCTGGGCTGGGACGACGCCTCGCGGAACGCCCCCGACCTGGCGGCCCGCGCCGAGGCGCTTGGCGTCGCCGCCATCACCGTCCACGGCCGCACCCGTTGCCAGTTCTACAAGGGCCAGGCCGACTGGGCCGCCGTCCGCGCCGTGAAGGACGCGGTCGGGGCGCCGGTCATCGTCAATGGCGACATCGTCGATGGAGCCTCTGCCCGCGCGGCCCTGGACGCCTCCGGCGCCGACGGCGTGATGGTCGGGCGCGGGGTCTACGGCCGCCCCTGGATCGCCGCCCAGCTGGAGGCCGAGCTCGACGGGCTCAGCTTCACGCCGCCTGACGCGGAGAGCCGCCTCGCCATCGCTGTCGAGCACTTCCGCGACGCGCTCGACTTCTACGGACCGCGCCTGGGCCTGAAGGTCTTCCGCAAGCACCTGGCCGCCTACATCGAACAGGCCCCATGGCCGGCGGACGCCCTGGCGCGCCGCGAGGCGAGGGGCGTGCTCTGCCGCCTGGAGGATCCCATGGCCGTCGAGGCGGGCCTGGCCTCCCTGTGGTCGCAACCGGAACGGAGGCTCGCGGCATGACTTGGCGAACGCTTCCCCAGTCGCTCGGCTTCGACACCGTCGCCCTGAAGGCCGCCGCCTTCGAACTCAGCCCCGATCCGGCCCTGGTGGTCGATTCCGAGGGCGCGCTGGTCGCGGTGAACGAGGCCGCCGAGGCGCTGTTCGGCCAGGGCCTGGGCCTGCTCGCCCGCGGCCGCTTCGGCGCGGCGCTGCCGCCCGGTTCGGCCCTGGTGTCGTTGCTCGACCGCGCCAACGCGGAAGGCGTCCGGGTCCGCGAGCGCGGGGTGCAGATCACCCTCTTCGGTCTGCCGCCGTTCGAGGCGGACGGCGCCGCCGCGCCGCTCGGCGACGGTTCGGTGCTGCTGACCCTCTCCGTCCGCGGCGGCCTGGGGGCCGAGCGCAACGGGGCCGAGGCCGCCGGCGGCCTGCGCTCCATCGTCGGTCTCGGCCGCATGCTGGCCCATGAGATCAAGAACCCGCTGGCCGGCATCCGCGGGGCGGCGCAGTTGCTCAAGTCCGGCGCCAAGGCCGAGGACGCGCCGCTCGCCCAGCTGATCGTCGACGAGACCGACCGGGTGCGCCGCCTGGTCGACCGCATGGAGGCGTTCTCCGACGACGCCCTGCCGTTGCTCTCGCCGCTCAACATCCATGAGATCCTCGACCGGGTCAGGGCGCTCGCCGCCAACGGCGTGGCCGATGGCCTGACCCTGCGCGAGCAGTATGACCCGTCGCTGCCGCCGGTGATGGGCGATGAAGACCAGCTGATCCAGATCTTCCTGAACCTGGTGAAGAACGCCGCCGAAGCCGCCCATTCGCGCGGCGACGGGCGCGGCGCCGTCTCGATCACCACCGCCTACCGCCACGGCGTCCGCGTCCGCGCCGCCAAAGGCCAGACGCTTCGCGGAGCCCCGCTGGAAGTCCGCGTGATCGACAATGGCCCCGGCGTGCCGGCCCACCTGCGCGAACACCTGTTCCAGCCTTTCGTTACCTCCAAGGCCAATGGCGCCGGCCTCGGCCTGGCGCTGGTCGCCAAACTGGTCGCCGCGCATGGCGGCCTTCTCGACTTCGATTCAGAACCCGGACGCACGGTCTTCCGGGTTCTGCTGCCGATCGCGACCGACGAGGATCTTTCCGAATGAACGCGGCCAGTAAGAAGATTCTGATCGCCGACGACGACGCTTCAATCCGGCTGGTGCTCTCCCAGGCCTTCACGCGGCTGGGCTATCAGGTCCGCGCCACCGGCAACGCCGCCACCCTCCTGAAATGGGTCTCGGAAGGCGAGGGTGACCTGGTGATCACCGACGTGGTCATGCCCGACGAAAACGTCTTCGACGTCCTGCCGCGCATCCGCAAGGAGCGCCCCAAGCTGCCGGTCATCGTGATGAGCGCGCAGAACAACCTGATCACCGCGGTCAACGCCGCCGAGGTCGGAGCCTTCGACTATATCCCCAAGCCCTTTGACCTGGACGACATGACCAATGCGGCGAGGCGCGCTCTCTCTCGCCCGGCCGACCCGGAGGCCGCCCGCGCCCAGGCCCGCGCCGTGCGCGACGACCGCCTGCCGCTGATCGGCCGCTCGGGCCCGATGCAGGAGGTCTACCGGACCATCGCCCGCCTGGTGGGCGCAGACCTGACGGTCCTGCTCTCAGGCGAGAGCGGCACCGGCAAGGAGCTGGTGGCGCGGGCCCTGCACGACATGGGCCGCCGCCGCGACGGCAAGTTCGTCACCATCAACCTGGCGGCCGTGCCGCGCGAGCGGGTGGAGACCGAGCTGTTCGGCAAGGAGGACGGCGACGTTGGCAAGCTGATCGAGGCCGACGGCGGGACGCTGTTCCTCGACGAGATCGGCGACATGCCGCTCGACGCCCAGACCCGCCTGCTGCGGGTCATCGATGGCTCGGAGCCGGCGCTCAACCCCAAGACCAGCCGTCGGCCCAACGTCCGGATCATCGCCGCCACCAACCGCGACCTGCGCGGGCTGATCCGCGAAGGCCTGTTCCGCGAGGACCTGTTCTTCCGCCTGAACGTCGCCCCGCTGCGCCTGCCGCCGCTGCGCGACCGCGCCGACGACATCCCGGACCTGGCGCGCGCCTTCCTGCTGCGCGCCAACCGCGAAGGCCTGCCGTCCAAGACCATCGACGCCGCCGCCCTCGACCGGCTGAAGCAGCATCCGTGGCCGGGCAACGTCCGCGAGCTGGAGAACCTCGTCCGCCGCATCTGCGCCCTCTATGGCGAGGATCTGATCACCGCGCGCATCGTCGAGCGAGAACTGGTCGACCAGCAGCCGGCGGCGCACGGGGAGGTGGGGCCAGCGACCCTCGCCCAACTCGTCGAACGCAAGCTCTCCAGCTATTTTGCCGACCAGCCTGATGGCATCCCCCCCACCGGCCTCTACGATCGGGTGCTGGAGGAGGTCGAGCGCCCACTCATCCAGCTCACCCTTTCGGCGACCAGAGGCAACCAGGTCCGCGCCGCCGAAATTCTCGGCCTCAACCGCAACACCCTGCGCAAGAAGATCTCCGATCTCGGCGTGGAGATGCAGCGGGGGCGGCGGTAGGAGCAACTCCACACCCGGTCATCCCCGCGAAAGCGGGGATGACCGGAGTTTAGGGCAGAGCCTAAGCCGACGCCGTCTGATGCCCCGCGTAACTGTCCTTCAGCGTGGCGTGGTTGAGCAGCATCTCGGCGACCTGGCGATTGCCCGAGGCGTCAAAGATGCGGGTCCGCACCCAGTAAGATTCCGTCCGCCGGCTCTCCGCCAGGGCGGCGATCTCACGGCGCAGCACATAGTCCTGGCCGACGAATAGCGGCCCGTCGAGCATGCGGATCTCCTGGTCGGCGAACAGGCCGACGGCCGGGCCCTTCACCGGGAATTTCGCCGTGGGGCTGGAATATTCCGCCAGCACGCTGACCATCTCCAGCGGGATGATCGCCCGGCCCCAGGGCGAGGCCTTGGCGTCCGAATACCAGGGCGAGGTCTCGGTGATCGTCGCCAGCTTCTGGGTCAGGGAGAACGGGTAGAGGTTGCCCATGTTCTGGTCGGGATCCATTCGCACGCGCTCGTCTTCGGGGCCCTTCAGGCCCACGTGCAGGTCTTCCAGGATCATCAGCTTCCCCGGCGGCCTCAGGCTCGCCATCCGCTGTTCCAGCAGGGTGGGCCCGAAGTCCGGCCCGAGGCTGGCGCTGGCCTCCAGCACCGGCGTGCCGTCCGCTTTCTCCGCCCAGACTCTAGTGGTCGTGGCGCCCACCGCCGGGACCTGGGCGAAGGCGCGCACCTCCTCGCCCTCGACCACAATGTTGAGGTAGTGCGCCGACAGACAGCCCCGCTCAAACCACGCCTGGCCCCAGATCTGGGCCAGCAGGGGCGGGAACATGGAGAAATGGGTCGGCCCCTCGATCGGTCCGGCGCGGAAGCCCAACTTCTCGGCCATGGCGTCGTCGTGGATCGAGGAATGGCCGCCATATTCCTGATCGGCCAGCATCTGCTTCGGTGCCCGAAGGGGGCCACTGATCACCAGAGGCGTGTCGAAGCTCATCGCGGGCGTCCTAGTTGGAGGGATAGGTGGCCGCCGCCAGGGCGCGGATTTCCACCCGGTCGGCCGGCAGGATGAAGCCCGCTTTCACACTGTGGGTGAGCGCGGCGTTGAACGTCTTCAAGTAGTCGTCCTTGCCGCCGGGATAGAGGCTCTTCAGCTTGGCTGCGTCGAACGGCTCGGTCGTGCCGACCAGGAATCCGAAGGGGCCCCCGGTGTTGCCGAAGCCCGACAGCTTCTGGGTCGGCGCATCCACCCAGGGCGTGCGAATGCCGCCCTTGGTGTTGCCGTTGGCGTCTAGCACCAGCTTGGGCGCCTCGCCGGCCTTTTCGGACATGGCGATCTCCATGCGCGGGGCTTTCGGCGGCGCACGCCCCGTGCGCACCCAGCGGTCGAGCTGCGCCAGCGCGGCCATGGCCACATAGTGGTGCTGGGGGGCGGCGTTGACCGGCCTGGCCATCTTGGCGCCGAGTAGCTCGCCGGTGGGCGCCCAGAGCTTGGCGATCTTGTCCATGGGGAGGGCGCCGTTGTCGAACCCGGCGATGAAGAACATGTAGTTGTCGACGTGGGCGGTCCCGGGCATCTCCCAGATGCGCAGCTTGTCATTGTCGGGCTGCTGGGCGGTCCAGAAGCCGCTGAGGTTGCTGCCGATCAGGTCGGTCTCCGAGATCAAGGTCATCACCGGTACGCGCAGATCCGGGCGCATCTTCACGCCCGACGGGCCGCGCGCATTGGGTCCGCCGCGCATGGAGGCCTGCTCCGGCGCCGGCGCGCCGCCGAACCGCGAGTGGATGTAGAAGCCGTCATAGACCCGGGCGATCGGGTCGATGGCGTCCACATAGGTGGTCATGAACACCGCCGACTGGGACTCGCCGGTGGCCAGGATGCGCCGCGCCTTCAGCGGCCCAAGCACCTGGCCGGAGCGCACCGCCCGGCCGGCCTGGGAGAAGATGTCGAAGGCGAAGGCGTCGCCGGGGTGGCTGAGGCTTCCGTAGCGCGCCGGATTGGCCTTCTTCAGCGGCATGCCGGCGCCGCCCAGGCTCTGGCCGCCCTCGACGCCCACCTTCTGGGCCGAGACCCCCACATAGGCGTAGCCGCTGCGCAGCATCTCGCGGTGGCTGTAGTTCCAGTCGGGTCCGACATCGAGCCCGCCGGTGACGTTCAGCCACTCGACGGCCACCGTGCCGTTGAACGTCTTCGGGTCGGCCGGCCGCACGACGACGATCCGTGTCGCGTAGGCAGCGCTGTCCGCCGGCTTGGCGGTCCAGGCGCCGTCGGCCGTGGGTTCGCCGGTCAGCTTGTACGAGGTCGCGGTCCCGGAGATGAAATATTCCTCAACCACATAGCCCAGGGCCTTCAGGTCGAAAGCGCCGAGGGTCAGGAAAGGCGACCCGGCCACAGCCACGGTCTTCGGTTGCGGGACCTCGACCGCGCGGGCAGGGCCGAACAATCCAACCGTCAGGCTGGCCGCCAGGGCCGCCCACAACTGTCCACGGCGCCTGGTCATCTATGCTTCCCCCGACGTTGTTTCCCGCGCGAGCCCGTATCGGCGGCGCGGCTGTTTGGCCACAGCCTAGACCGGCGACTTCGCTCTGAACATGGGCGGCTGATCGCCGCCCCTGACGCAACCATGCAACAAGGCTGTTGAGTTTGAGGCACAGTCGCTTAGGCTCCCAGGCAATGGTTTCGGATATTCGAGAGTGGGTCGCCGGCACGGGGGCTAAGCGAGTCTGGCGGACACTTCAGTCGCGAGCGGTGCTGGGAGCGGGCTACGGGGTAGCCACGCTGCTTACCGGCGTGGCCATTCTGCTGGCCGCGTCTCCGCCCTCGAAGGGGCCGCTCGGCCCGGCCAGCGAACTGATTCTCGCCGTTCTCGGCTTCAACCTGGTGCTGATCCTGGGGCTGACGCTGGTCGTGGCCCTGAGGTTCGGCGAGCTGCTCGACGCCCGCGACCGCGATCCCGGCGCCCGCCTGCAGCTGCGTTTCGTCACCCTGTTCGCGATCGCCGCCGTAGCGCCGGCCGTGGTCGTGGCGCTGTTTTACGGCGTCCTGGTCAACCACGGCGTCGATGACTGGTTCTCCAAGCGGGTGCGCACCGTGGTCGAGAACTCCGCCACCGTGGCCCGCTCCTACGTCGAGGAGCAGAGCCGCTACATCCAGGACCACGTGACCCTGATGGGCGGCGACCTCAACCGCGCCGCGCCGATGCTGACCGCCAGCCCGGTCACCTTCTCCCATTTCCTGGCCGACCAGGCGTCATACCACGCCTTCCCGGCGGCCTATCTGGTCGACCGGGAGGGGCGTGTGCTGGCCCGCGCCGAGACCGCCCAGCCGTTCATCCTGCCGCCGGCCACGGCGTTCAAGGCCGCCGACCAAGGCGACATCTGGCTCTGCAACCGCAACTGCGGCGACGTGATGCGTTCGGTCTACAAGCTGACCGCCTATCCGGGCGCCTACCTCTATGTGGTCCGCCCGGTGGAGAAGGGGCTGGTCGCCCACCTGCTGGAGACCGAGGCCAGCCTGATCGCCTATCGCGAGGCCGCCCAGTACCGGTCGCGCATCCAGACCATATTCGCCCTCAGCTACGCCGAGACCGCCCTGCTGGTGCTGGTGGGCGCCGTCTGGCTTGGGATCTGGGCCGCCAACGCCATCTCCGCCCCCGTGGCGCGTCTGGTGGTGGCCGCCGGACGCGTCGCCGGCGGTGACCTGACCGCCCGGGTCGACGCCGACAGCGACCCTGAGGAGATCGCCGTTCTATCGCGCGCCTTCAACAGCATGACGCATGATCTTCGCGCCCAACAGGAGGTCATTCGCGCCGCCCACGAGGACGCCGAGCGTCGACGCCAGTTCATCGAGACGGTGCTCGCCGAGGTCAGCGCCGGGGTCATCGGCCTGGACGCCAGGGGCCGAATCTCGGCGGCGAACCGTCAGGCCGAACTGCTGCTGGGGCTGCCTGGCGATCATGGCCGCGGCCGCAAGCTCGCCGATGTCGCCCCCGAGATCGCCGATGTCGCGGCCCGCGCCAGCCGCGGGGCCGAAGCCGAGGCTGAGGTGGACGTTGTCCGCGGCCGTGAGACCCGGCGCTTGCGGGTCCGCGCCAGCCATATCGAAGACGGCCTGGTGCTGACCTTCGACGACATCACCCGCCTGGTCACCGCCCAGCGCAACGCCGCCTGGCGCGACGTCGCCCGACGCATTGCCCATGAAATCAAGAACCCGCTGACCCCGATCCAGCTCAGCGCCGAGCGCCTGCGCAAGAAGTATCGAAAGGACATCGCGCCCGCCGACGTAGAAATCTTCGACCGCTGCACCGACACCATCGTGCGCCAGGTCGGCGACATCACCCGCCTGATCGACGAGTTCTCCGCCTTCGCCCGCATGCCCGCGCCCAAGTTCACCGAGCTCGACGCCACCGAAATGGTGCGCGCGGCGGTGTTCGCCCAAGGTGTCGCCAGCCCTGACATCGAGGTGGCGCTTGAGGAGCCCGCGCCACAGGTTCGCCTGCTGGCCGACGAACGGATGCTGGGGCAGGCGCTGACCAATGTGTTGAAGAATGCCGCTGAGGCCGTCGCCGCGAAGCCGCGCGGCAAGACCGCCAAGGGCAGGACGGGTGGCAGGATTCGCGTTCGCCTGCTCTGCGACGAAGCCGGCGTCGCCTTCGAGATCGAGGACAATGGCGTGGGCTTGCCCGCCAAGGACCGCGACCGGCTGACCGAGCCCTATGTGACGACACGCGAGAAGGGGACGGGCCTGGGGCTCGCGATCGTCAAACGCATCCTGGAAGACCATGACGGCGAGCTTGAGCTGACTGACGCCCGCAAGGGCCCAGGCGCGCTGGCGATCCTGCGCCTTCCAGCCTCGGCGCGGGCCATCCCCGCCGCCAAACCCCAACCCGTGACCGCGTGAGGAAAGCCCTATGAGGCAAGACAATGGCGTCTGACGTTCTGGTGGTGGACGACGAGGCTGATATCCGTGAGCTGGTGGCCGGCATCCTCACCGACGAGGGCTATGCCGTTCGCACCGCCAACGATGCGAATTCGGCCTTGGCCGCTTTCAGGGCGCGCAAGCCCGCACTGCTGGTCCTCGACATCTGGATGTCGGGCGGCGGGATGGACGGGCTTGAGCTGCTCGACATGGTCAAGACCCTGGACCCCGACCTGCCGGTGATCATGATCTCCGGCCACGGCAACATCGAGACCGCGGTCAGCGCCATCAAGCGCGGCGCCTACGAGTTCCTGGAAAAACCCTTCAAGTCCGATCGCCTGTTGCTGGTTGTCGAGCGCGCTCTGGACGCGGCCAACCTGCGCCGCGAGAACAAGCGCCTGCGTACCCAGGCGATCACGCCGGAGGGCATGACCGGCAAGTCCATGGCCGCCCAGGCGTTGCGTCAGATGATCGCCAAGCTCGCCGGGGCCAACAGCCGGGTGCTGATCTCCGGCCCGCCGGGGTCCGGCAAGGAGACGGTGGCGCGACTGATCCACGCCGCCTCGTCGCGCAGCAAGAACGAGTTCGTGCCGGTCAGCGCCGCCGGCATGACGCCGGAGAGCATGGACGTCGAGCTGTTCGGCCAGGAGGGCGAGAACGGCCGCACCGCCAAGGTCGGCGTCTTCGAACGCGCCCACTCCGGCACCCTCTACCTCGACCAGGTGGCCGACATGCCGCGCGAAACCCAGGGCCGCATCCTGCGCGTCCTGGTCGACCAGAGCTTCCGGCGGGTGGGTGGCGACTCCGATGTCCACGTCGATGTCCGTGTGGTCTCTTCCACCTCCCGCGACCTGCGCGAAGAGATCGCCGCCGGGCGCTTCCGTGAAGACTTGTTCCATCGGCTCAACGTCGTGCCGGTCAATGTGCCGGGGCTCTCCGAGCGTCGCGAGGACATCCCCGAGCTGGTGGAATATTTCATCGAGCGGATCTGCGAGGCGACCGGTATGCCGCGCCGCCAGCTGGCCGATGATGCGTTGGCCACGCTGCAGGTCCGCGCCTGGCCGGGCAACCTGCGCCAGCTCAGGAACAACGTGGAGCGAATGCTGATCCTGGCGTCGGGCGCGGCGGGCGACCCGATCACCGCCAACATGCTGCCGGCCGAGGCCATGGTCACCGACCAGGCCACCAGCCTGGGCGCCGAGCGGATGATCGCGCTGCCCCTGCGCGAAGCCCGCGAGGTGTTCGAGCGCGAGTACCTCAACGCCCAGATGCTGCGCTTCTCAGGCAACATCTCGCGCACCGCGGCCTTCATCGGCATGGAGCGCTCGGCGCTGCACCGCAAACTCAAGTCGCTCGGCCTCTCCGGCGCCCGGGCGCTTGAGGAAGAGGTGGGCTGATGGGGCGGATCGCCTACGTCAACGGCCAGTTCGTCCCGCACGGCCAGGCGGTCGTCCACATCGAGGACCGCGGCTATCAGCTGGCCGACGCCATCTATGAGGTCTGGGCGTTGTTCGACGGCAAGCTCGGCGACCCTGAGGGCCACTTCGTCCGCCTGCAGCGCAGCCTCTCCGAACTCTCCATCCCCATGCCGATGAGCCGCGCGGCCCTGACGCTGGTCTTGAAGGAGGCCGTGCGGCGCAACCGCGTCACCGAGGGCCTGCTCTACCTGCAGGTCAGTCGTGGCGTCGCGCCGCGTCAACACGCCTTTCCCGACGCCCCGATCCGGCCGGCGGTGATCATGACCGTCAGCAGGGTCAACCGCGCCGCCGACGAGGCCCGCGCCGCGAAGGGGATCAAGGTGGTCACCGCCCCGGAAAACCGCTGGAGCCGCGCCGACATCAAGACCGTCGGCCTGCTGCCCAATTCGATGGCTAAGCAGAAGGCCAAGGAAGCCGGCGCCATGGAGGCCTGGTACGTCGACGACCTGGGCTTCGTCACCGAGGGCGCATCCTCAAACGCCTGGATCGTCGACGGCGAGGGGCGCCTGCGCACCCGCGACACCAACGCCAACATCCTACGCGGGGTTACCCGCCACACCCTGCTGGACATTATCGCCCGCGAGGGGATGCCGGTGGACGAGCGCCCGTTCACGCCGGCTGAGGCCATCGGTGCCCAAGAGGCTTTCATCACCGGCGCGGGGACCCTGGTGCTGCCGGTTGTCGCCGTCGACGGCAAAACCGTGGGGGCGGGCAGCCCCGGGCCGGTGGCGACAAAGCTTCGCCGTCTCTATATCGAGCAGGCGCGGGCGACGGCCATCTAAACTCTCGGTCGTGATTGCGCCGGTCACAAAAGCCGGTCTAGCTAACTTTCGTGTGTGGGCGGCGCTTTGGCCGTCCGATCAAAAACAAAGGGCGAAAAGCCATGAGTGAGAAGAAACAAAACCTGCAGGACACGTTCCTGAACAGCGTGCGCAAGTCGAAGACGCCGCTCACCATCTTCCTGGTCAACGGCGTCAAGCTGCAGGGCGTGGTGAGCTGGTTTGACAACTTCTGCGTGTTGCTGCGCCGTGATGGCCAGTCACAGCTGGTCTACAAGCACGCCATCTCCACCATCATGCCGGCTCAGCCTGTGCAGCTCTATGAGCCCGGCGAAGACGAAACCGTTTGAGTTCTTCCAAATCGATCGACCGTGAAGCGCCTGTACAAGGCGCCGTCGTCATCCATCCCGACCGGGACGGCCGTGGGGTCTCCCGCGGCGCGGCGGCGCGCCTGGAGGAGGCCGTCGGCCTGGCCCTAGCGCTCGACCTGGAGGTCCGCGAGACCCTGGTCGCCAACCTTCGCCAGCTGACGCCGGCGACCCTGTTCGGCAAGGGCAAGGTGGAGGAGATCGGCCACGTCATCGAGCTCGCCGAGGCCGACGTCGCCATCGTCGACGACGCGCTGACGCCGGTGCAGCAGCGCAACCTGGAAAAGGCCTGGCAGGTGAAGGTTATCGACCGCACCGGCCTGATCCTGGAGATCTTCGCCCGCCGCGCGCGGACCCGCGAAGGCCGCCTGCAGGTCGAGCTCGCCCGGCTCTCGTACGAAAAATCGCGCCTGGTGCGCACCTGGACCCACCTGGAACGCCAGCGCGGCGGCTTCGGGGTGATGGGCGGCCCGGGTGAGACCCAGATCGAGACCGACCGGCGACTGATCGCGGACAAGATCCGCAAGCTGAAGGACGAGCTCAAAGAGGTGCATCGAACGCGCACCCTGCAGCGCTCGGCCCGCAAGCGGCATCCGTACCCGACCGTCGCGCTGGTCGGCTACACCAACGCCGGCAAATCGACGCTGTTCAATCGACTCACCCACGCCGAGGTGGTGGCCGAGGACATGCTGTTCGCCACGCTCGATCCGACGCTGCGCATGTTGAAGCTGCCCGACGGCCGCCCGGCGATCCTGTCGGACACCGTGGGCTTCATCTCCGACCTGCCGCACGAGCTGGTCGAGGCCTTCCGCGCCACCCTGGAGGAGGTGAAGGAGGCCGACGTGGTCCTGCACGTCCGCGACATCGCCAGCGAGGAGACCGCCGCTCAGGCCGGCGACGTGCGCAAGGTCTTGGCCCGTCTCGGCGTCGATATGGATGAGCGCTCGATCCTGGAGGTCTGGAACAAGCTCGATCTGCTGCCGGCCGACGACCGCGCCATCGTCGCCGGCGACGCCAGACGGGCCCATCCGCCGGCCATTCCCGTCTCCGCCGCCACCGGCGAGGGCTGCGACGCCCTGCTCTACGCCCTGGCCGGCCTGGTCGACGAGGCCCCGCCCGTAGACGTCTATGCGCCGGTGGGCGAGGGCGCCGCCATCGCCTGGCTCTACCGCCACGGCCGCGTGCTGGAGCGCCACGAAGGCAAGGACGGCTCGGTCCGCCTGGCCGTCAGCCTTTCGCCCCAGGCGCTGGGTCAGTTCAAGCAGCAGTTCCCGTCCGCGGAAGTGCGCGGGCACTAGCTATTCGGCGGCCTTCTCCACCGTCTTGGCCTCGTCCCAGAGCGCGTCCATTTCCGGCAGGTCGGACTGGTCTGGCGTCTTGCCGCGTTCGCGAAGTTTCGCTTCGATGTACTGGAATCGGCGGACGAATTTGGCGTTGGTGTAGCGCAGCGAGTCCTCCGGATCGACCTCCAGGGTCCGCGCCAGGTTGGCCACCACGAACAGCACGTCGCCCATCTCCTGGCGGGCCTTCTCCAGGTCACCGGCCGCGATTTCGACCTCCAGCTCGCCCACCTCCTCGTGCAGCTTCTTCACCACGTCCTGCACGGTCGGCCAGACGAAGCCGACGCCGGCGGCGCGCCTGGAGAGCTTCACGGCGCGGGTGAGGGCAGGCAGACCGACCGGCACATCGTCCAGCAGGCTCTCAGTTCGTCCCTTGCCCTCGCGCTCCGCCGCCTTCAGGGCCTCCCAGCCGGCCTTCTGGTGATCCAGCGAGGCGTAGGTCTCGTGGGCGAAGACGTGCGGGTGGCGGCGAACCATTTTGTCGTTGATCGCCTGGGCCACATCCTCGAACCCGAAGGCGCCTTGCTCCTCGGCCATACGAGCGTGAAACACCACCTGCAGCAATAGGTCGCCGAGTTCCTCCTTCAGGTCGGAGAGGTCGTTCCGCTCGATCGCGTCGGCGACCTCGTAGGCTTCCTCGACGGTGTAGGGGGCCACGGTGGCGAAGGTCTGCTCCAGGTCCCACGGACAGCCGCCGTCCGGGTCGCGCAGTCGCGCCATGATCGCCAGCAGCCGATCGATAGGCCGCAGGTCGGCGGAGGGGGCAGGTCGGGTCATGAACCTTGCAGGGGGACTCAGCAGAAGGGGTGCGGCCCGATCAGACCGCGCCCCGCGCGCAGTGACAAGCCAAACGCTGTCAGCGGCTGGCGACGACCTGGCCGCGGCCGAGCTCGTGGGCGAACCGGTCGATGGTCCATTCGGCGTCGGCCCAGGTCCCGCTATGACGGGCCCAGCGGATATCCGGCTCATAGTAGCTGTAGCTCAGCGGGATCACGTGGCCGTCCGGCGCAATTGCGTGACCCTCGATCCGCGCGCCGCCGATGCCAAAGCTCTCGTAGGAGAGACCGGGCCTGTCGGACAGCTGCTTGAACGTCGGCCGGTTGGGTTTGGCGTCGGTCAGTTGCAGGACGATCTGGTCGCCGGCGTAGGCGCCGGTGCGGGTCAGCTGCACTTCGACGCTCTTCTGCAGGTCCTTGGCCAGACCATCGACGTCGCGCTGACCCAGCTCCTTGGTCGCCTTGGCCTGCAATTCCGGGCCGATCGTGACCGTGACGGAGGCAGGGGCGGCGGCGACAGCCGTGGCGCTGAGCAAAAGGGCGGCTGAGGCAAAGGCAATGATCCGCATGGCAGATTCCTTTCTATCGACCCTCGGCCTTAAGGTAGGCCTGCCGGCGGCCGGCGCAAGCCGCGCGATGGAAGGGCGTTCAGGCCTGAGCGAAGCCCTTCCGCGTCATATCCGCCGAGCTCCTTAGGCCAATCGCGCCCAGTCCACCGATTCAAGCGCGTAGGGCGCGAACAGGAAATCGCGGATCGCCGCGATCCGGCCATGGCGCCAGTCGACCAGAACAAAATGCGCCGGCTTTTCCATCGCACCGCTTTCGAAGACCAGCATGGCCGGGCGGCCTTCGACCGCGCCGAGCGCGAAGCGCCATTTCGTTTCTTCCGCGTAGCGCGTGAAATAGGGGGCGATCTTATCGCGCCCCTCCCATTCCAGCCGGTTCACCAGTTCCAGCTTCACGTCCTCGGCGAGCATGGCGCGGATCGCATCGAAATCGCCGCTCCGGAACAGATCGACATAGGCGGTGATCATCCGCCGGTCGGCGTCGGCCATCAACGGGAGCCGGGCGTCCTCGGGCGCCTGGGAGAGTCGCCGCAGCGCAACGCGCCCGCGCTGAAGCGCCGATTTGACGGCCGCCGGAGAGCACTCGGCGATGCTTGCGATCTCGTCGACCGAGTGACCCAGAACATCCTTGAGGATCACCGCGCAGCGTTGAAGTTCGGGCAGCCGCAGAAACGTCTGAAAGCTGATCGTGACGATATCCGCCTCGGGGAGGGGATCCGCTTCGAGATCGTCGGTGAGCGGAACGACCGTGTTCCGGGACCTGCGGCGCAGGAAATCGAGGCTCGTGTTGTGGGCGATGCGAAACAGCCAGCCCTCGAGATTATCCACCTCGGCGATCTGGGCTCGCGCGTGAAGCGCCTTGACGAGGGTATCCTGCAAGACGTCCTCGCCATCGACCGACGATCCCGTCATGCGCGCGGCATAGCGATGAAGGCGTGGCCGCAGCGTCTTCAGACGATCCTCGAATTCGTCAGTGTTCATGGATCGAGACCTACGACGCTTCGGCGCTCTGTTCCGCCAAGGCTTGGACAGAGATGTCGACGAGAATCTTCGACAGGGCGACCGGCTGTGACAGGAACGGAGAGTGGCTGCTTTCCAATGTGTGGGTCGTTGTCTTGCCGCCGATGGCGCCGTCAACCGTGGCGATCATGTGATCCTGGCCGGTCACCGGGATCGCGCGATCCTGGGTGCAGCGGATGTAGTGGCGCGGCACCGCGCCAAATCTGCCAGCCGTAATGCCCGATGGGGCCACGGCGCCGAGGTTCGATTCGTCGCAATGAAGTTGCGACGCCGCATGCGCGAATTCGGCTTCCGACACGTCGGCATAGAACGCAGCTTTGAGGAGCGATCTGTAGGCGGCGTCCGCGGGTCCGACATTGATCCTTGTCGCGCCGATGGCGACAGGGTCGCCCACGAACAGTCCGGGCGACAGGGCCGAAGACAGGGTTTCATGCTGGGCCATCTCGAACAACGACATGCCCGTCGGGACCATGAACCCGGCCAGATATACGACCGCACGAAGCAGGTTCGGAATCTGCTCGGCGACCGCGGAAATTGTCATCCCACCGGCCGAGTGCCCGACCAGGATCACCTTGCCGTCGCTGAGTGACGCAGCTTCCTTCACCAGTGTGACCACCGCTTGCGTCCGTTCCTCCTGCGTAAGGCCGGCGATGGGCGACCGCTCGGCAGCGAACGCCGCGGGGTCCAACGGACGGCGACTGAGCGAGCTCGGCGCGATCGCATTTGCCGGCGCCGGGGAGGTCGAGCGTCAAGGCCGCGAAGCCCTGGGCTTCAAGGATCGGGGTCACCCTGTCCCACGCCGAACGGTTGTGCCAACCGCCGTGGACCAGGACGAAAGCTGCTTTGGGTGTCGACATGGGTTCAAACTTCTCTGTTGTCGAAAAGGAACATCTCAACGCCCGAGCCATCAGGCGCAAAATGTCGGCGATCTGCCCCGGCAGCTTGTCCCTCCGGGCTGGCGAACGCCTTTCTGATTGCCGCAAGGTCGTCGAAATGCAGCGTTCCGATCAGATGAACGTCGGAGGGTCCCGCCGCTGTTGCGACGGGGCCGTCGCTGACCTCGTATTTCCTGAGACCGGGAATCTTCTTGGCGAGGGGCACGTGGATTTCGAAGTAATGTCGATTGAACGCCTCGACGTTCTCCGGAGTCCGGTAGATCACGACCATCCGAGCCATTGCGGCGCTCGATTCTTACTTGTGTGGTGCAAATTGACTTGAGTGCTCACCCTGGCCGGGCTTCGCTGAACACCGCCGAACCCACGATCGAGTCCAAGCTCGCCAGCTCACTGATCTTCGGGAAATAGGCTTTCATGCGCGGATCGCCGCGCATCGCCTCGACGGCCTCGGGGGACTC
>JANXXK010000303.1 GCA_025350685.1 Alphaproteobacteria bacterium
CCAGCCCATCGACGTGAAGGCGTTGGACGTCGATTTTTACGTCTTCTCCGGCCACAAACTCTACGGCCCCACCGGTATCGGCGTTCTCTACGGCAAGACCGAGCGGCTGGCGGCGCTGCCGCCCTACCAGGGCGGCGGCGAGATGATCGGGTCGGTGTCGCTTGGGGAAATTAGCTACGCTGACCCGCCCCACCGCTTCGAGGCCGGCACCCCGCCGATCCTGGAGGCCATCGGCCTGGGCGCGGCCATCGAGTGGCTCTCCGGCCTCGACCGCGCCGCCATCGCCGAACACGAGGCCAGCCTCTACACCCACGTCCGCGAACGTCTGAATGGCGCCAACTGGCTGCGCGTCCTGGGCGAGGCGCCGGGCAAGGGCGCGATCCTGGCCTTCACCGTCGCCGGGGCCCATGCCCACGACGTGGCCCAGATCCTCGACAAATACGGGGTGGCGGTGCGCGCCGGGACCCATTGCGCCGAGCCGCTGATGGCCCGCTTCGGCGTCACATCCAGCGCGCGAGCCTCCTTCGCCCTATATAACACCCACGAGGAGGCCGACGCCTTCGTGGACGCATTGACCAAGACCCAAGCCTTCTTTGCTTAAACAGGCCTTTCTTCGCGTAAGATGACCCCCATGGACGACGCCGCACCCATCGAGACCCAATCCGCCCCACTGGCGCAGGCGGAGCTCGACGCCCTGACGGACAGGCTGATCGAACAGCTGAAGACCGTCTTCGACCCGGAAATCCCGGTCGATATCTACGAGCTCGGCCTGATCTACAAAGTCGATGTCAGCGACGACAAGGACGTGGTCATCGACATGACGCTCACCGCCCCGGGCTGCCCGGTGGCCGGCGAGATGCCGGGCTGGGTCGAGGACGCGGTCAGGGAGATCGCCGAGGTCAGGTCCTGCAAGGTCGAACTGGTGTTCGAGCCCCCCTGGGACCCGTCGCGGATGAGCGACGAGGCCAAGCTGCAACTGAACATGTTCTGATGCCGAGACAGCCATGAACGACCTCAGCATCACTCCGCCGCCTCGCGCGCGCCGCGAACGCCCCAAGGTAGTCACGCTCTCCGAGGCCGCCGCTGAGCGGGTGCGCGAGATCATGGGCAAGGCTGAAAAGCCCTATGCCGGCCTCCGCGTGGGCGTGAAGAACGGCGGCTGCGCCGGCCAGGAGTACATCCTCGAATACGCCGAGGCCGCCAATCCGCTGGATGAGGTGGTGCAGGACAAAGGCGTCACCATCCTGGTCGAGCCCAAGGCGGTGCTGTTCTTGATCGGCACGACGATCGATTACGACGTCACCCGCCTGGCGGCCAAGTTCGTGTTCCGCAATCCCAACGAGACCGACGCCTGCGGCTGCGGCGAGAGCGTCACCATCGAGCCGGCCAAGCCGCAATAACGCCTGTCAGGTCTTCCGCTGCTGGAAGGTCTCCAGGCCGAGCCCCGCCCCCGCCAGAATTAAAGGCAGGATGTAGTAGCTCAACCGATAGCCCAGGAAGGCGGCGGCCAGCGCCGCCGGCTCGACGCCCGGCAGCAGCGCGGCCATGGCGCTCTCGAACACGCCCGCGCCGCCCGGCACGGAGGATGCCAGCCCGGCCATGCAGGCGACGGCATATGCGCCGACGAAGGTCACATAGCTGGGCCCTGCCTGGGGCAGCAGGATCCAAAGGATCGCCGCGGCAATGGCGTTGTCGACCAGGCCTAGAACCAACTGGGCCAGGGCGTCGCCGAAGCTCGGCAAGGTAAGACTGCGTCCGAAAGCGGTGAGCGGTGCGCGCCGAAGCGCGCAGAGCAGCACATAGCCCACCGACCCGGCCACCAGGGCCGCTCCCAGCCCGTGTCCGACGGCGGGCGGGATGGCGGTGGCGGCCAGCTCGGCGGTCGAAGCCAACAGCAGGCCGGCGCCTGAAAGCGCCGAAAGGCCGACGGCGAACGACACCCCGGAGAACAACGTCGCACCGGCGACCTGAGTAAGGCCCACGCCGTAGCGGTCGTAGACCCGCGCCCTTATGGCGCCGGAAATCAACAGGTTCGCGCCGATCGCGTGGGCGATGGCGTTGGCCAGAAACGATCCCCAGAGGATCGGGCCCCAGGGCAGGCGCGCGCCCGTCCAGCGCAGGCCCACCCACTCGATCGCCCCCATCAGCAGGAAGCTCGCCACCGCCAGGACCAGCGACCAGGCGATGGCGGCCGCGCCCCAGCCGGCCACGGCGGCGCTGACGGCGGCAAAGCTAAGGTGATGGAACTCACGCCACAGCACCCAGGCCGCGGCCGCTAGCAGGACCACAGGGACGATCCGCAGCGTCCAGCGCACGCCTGCGCTCAGCGGATAGCGATGCGCAGCGAGATCCCTGGCCAGTTCCTCTCTCACGGGCTCTGGCGGCTTGGCGCGGGTTTCGTCGGGCGTTGTCACGGCAGGGCGAACTCTCCGTTGAGTCGGGTGAAGGTGTCAGGGAACCGAAGACCAAGGCGCAGGTTATCTGCCAGAGCCCTCAGTTGCATGCAGGAGGCCGCCATGGTGCTGGAAGACTGGCAAGATCGGGCGAGTGAACATGCTTCGCAGCCTGGGCGATCGCCGGACGCGCGGTCCGGCCCCGCTGACCGGGTGCTTTTCGCCGTGATCACCCAGCGGCTGGACAATGAGCATGGCCTCGATGTCAGCGACGTGGAGGTGGTCGTCCGCGATGCGGAGGTGACCCTCAACGGCACCGTCAAGCGCAAGCCCGACAAGCGGCGGATCGAGGACGTGGCCGACATCGACGGCGTACGCAACGTGCAGAACAACCTTCGCGTCCGCGACTCGGCCCATTGGACGTTCCTCTAGGCGTTCCACGCAACGCCGGTCGGTGAGATGGCCGGCAACCCAAACCTGACGCGGGGGGTTTGGCCTTCGACATTTCGTCGCAAGGAGTCCACCCCATGCCCGGCAAAAAGATACCCGACGAAGTCCGCCACATCGACGCGCCCCACTCGCGCGAGGTCGCGCCGTTGAAGGATGGCGTCAAACACGACCACATGGCCGCCCGCGATAAGCGCGCCGAGGATCGCCAGGAGGCCTTGCTCGATGAGGCGCTCGAGGAGACTTTCCCTGGCAGCGACCCGATCAGTCCCAAGCACATCACGTGACCCCGACTACCTGACGAGGGGCCGCGGGCCGGCCTCTGCGCCGGCCTGTTGTTCGATCTCCGCGTTCATTTCGGCCCCCGCCAGCACCACGATGCTGGATAGCCACGTCCAGGTCATGAAGCCGATCACTGCCCCCAGCGAGCCGTAGGTCCGGTCGTAATGGGCGAAATTCCCGACGTAGAGGGAGAACCCCTCGGACACCGCCACCCAGACGGCGATGGCCGCCGCGCTGCCCCAGGTGATCCATCGCCAGCGGACCGGAGGTCGGCTTGGCCCGTAGCGATAGAGCAGGGCCAGCGCCAGGGTCAGCCCAGCCAGCAGCACCGGCCAACTGGTCCAGCCAAAAACCGTCGCTGCATGGGCGCCGGCGACGGTTTGGATCAGCGGTCCGGCCGCCAATAGCGCCAGAGCGCCGAGTCCAAAGGCGAGCAGGCCCAAGGTGAAAGCCAGCGAAATGACGACCTGACGGATCAGGCTACGGGTCTCGTGCGCCTCATAAGCGATGTTGAGCCCGGTCATCAGCGCCCTGACCGCGCTATTGGTGCTCCAGACTGCGGCCAGGAGGCCAATAGCAAACGCGGCTGACAGGCCCTGCCCCTTGGAAGTCGCCAGGCGGACCATCTCGCCGCCGATCAGCGTCAGGGCGCTGGGTGGCAGGATGAACGCGAGGATGTGCAGGTGCTGTTGCATCTGGCCGACGTCGGCGAACAGGCCATAGAGAGCGACGAGCGCGCCCAGCCCAGGGAACAGCGCCAGCAAGATGTAGAAGGTCATGCCCGCCGCGATCAGCGGGATCTGGTCCTGAGTGAACTCCGTATAGGTGCGCTGCAGGATGTCCTTCCAGCCCCGTGCGGGAATGCCGGACGGCGAATGGGCGCCGCGCCCGCGCCCGGCGCCCACGGCTAGAACTGGCTTGGGGGCAGGACCGTCGCGTCCGGCGCGGAGCAGCGCCACGGTCGCGGCGACGAGCACCGCGATCGGCGCCCAGTCCCACGCCAACCTGCTCCATCTCCGCACCATGTCCATCCGCCGTTGTTGAGCCTGTGCCGCTGAATTCGCCGCCGCGCCCAACAGTTCCGCTTGGTCCGGAGGGGCGCGCCTTCGAAGGTCCCGTAGGTCGTGCTAGGCAAGGGCGATGAAGCTCCCGCCGCCGAGCATCAATCTCCAGGGCCGGCCCCCGACCGTGTTCGTCGACATCCTCACCGACCTGCCGGGCGGGTTCATCGAACTCGACCTCACCCGCATCCACGACACCGTGCTGGCGACTGAGGTCGATCAACCGGCGCCGGTCAGCGCCTCGTAGGCTTCCTGGGCCGCCAGCCATTCCTGCTCGGCGGCGTCGACGGCAGTCTGCGCGGCGTCGCGCCGGCGCCCGAGCTCAGCCGCCTTGGCGGGGTCCTTGGCGAAGTTGGCCGGGTCGGTCAGCGCCTTGTCGATGTCGGCAAGCGCCGCGGTCGCCCGTCCCAAGGCGGCCTCTGCCGCCTCGGCGCGGCGACGTGCGGTTCCGGTCGGGACCTTGGCGCGGGGCGACGGCGGCGGCGGCGCGGTCTTGACCGGTTCCGGCTCGGCGATCTGGCTGGGCGCCCGTGCCGCCATCCGGGCGCGGTCCAGCACGAAGCGGGCATAGTCTTCCATGTCGCCGTCGAAGGGCTCGATGCCGCCATCGGCCGCCAACCACAGCCGGTCGGCCACCAGCTCCATCAGCGAGCGGTCGTGGGTGATCAGGATCACCGCGCCCTCATACTCGTTCAGCGCGTCCAGCAGGGCGCGCCGGCTGTCGATGTCCAGGTGGTTGGTCGGCTCGTCGAGGATCAGCAGATGCGGGGCTTCCATAGCCACCATGTTGAGCAGCAGCCGCGCCCGCTCGCCGCCGGACAGGTTGGCGACCGTGGTCTCCACCTTCTCGTGACCGAGGCCGAACTGGGCGAGCTTCGAGCGGCGCTGGCTCTCGCCGGCCTGCGGCATGGCGCGCCGGATGATCTCCAGGGGCGTGTCCGTGGGATCCATGGCCTCGATCTGGTGCTGGTGGAACCAGCCGACCTTGAGGCGCGACGAGCGCAACAGCGTGCCGTGCTCGACGCCGAGCGCACCGGCAACCAGCTTGGCGAAGGTCGACTTGCCGGCGCCGTTGACGCCCAACAGCCCGATGCGGTCGTCGATATCCAGCCGCAGGTTCATGCCGCGCAGGATCGGTGGGCCGCCATAGCCCACGCTGGCGCCCTCCAGGCGCAACAGCGGCGGCGGCAAGGGGCGCTCGGGCGAGGGCAGGGTGAAGGGCGCCACCCGCTCCTCGATCACATTGGAGACCGGTGGCAGCTTGGCGATCATCTTAAGGCGCGACTGGGCCTGGGTGGCCTTAGAGGCCTTGGCGCCAAAGCGGTCGACGAACGACTGCATGTGGGCGCGCTTGGCTTCGATCTTGGTGCGCATGGCCTCTTGCAGGCGCAGCTTCTCGGTGACCTGGCGTTCGAAGCTGTCGTAGCCGCCGGTGTAGAGGTCGAGCTTGCCATCCTTCAGGTGGAGGATGTGGTCCATGGAATTGTCGAGCAACTCACGGTCGTGGCTGATCACCATGGCGGTGTGCGGGTACTTCTGCAGCCGCGCCTCAAGCCAGAGTGCGCCTTCCAGGTCGAGGTAGTTGGTGGGCTCGTCCAGCAGCAACAGATCGGGGGCGGCGAACAGCGAGGCCGCGAGCGCCACGCGCATCCGCCAGCCGCCGGAGAATTCCGCCATCGGCCGCGCTAGGTCGGCGTTGGAGAAGCCCAGGCCGGCGAGGATCTCCGCCGCGCGGGAGGGCGCGCGATCGGCGTCGATCTCGCTCAGCCGGGCATAGACATCGCCCAGGTCTTCCGGCTCCGCGGTGTCCAGGCTGGCTAGTAGGCTGTCGCGCTCGATGTCTGCGGCCAGCACAGTGTCCAGCAGCGGAACCGGCGTCGCCGGATGTTCCTGGTCGACCGATCCGATCCGGGCGGCCTTCGGCAGGCCGATCTCTCCCGAGCCCAGCGCCAGCTGGTTCAGGATCAGCTTGAAGAGCGTCGACTTGCCCACGCCGTTGCGGCCCACCAGGCCGACCTTGGCGTCCTTGGGCAGGCTGACGGTCGCCTGGTCGAAAAACCGGCGGCCCCAGGCGTCGAAGGTGAGGTCTTTGATCTGAAGCATGGGGAATACGCAAAAAGGGCGCGGACCGGCGTCGCCGGGTCAGCGGGAGAAAGGGATGAAGCCAGGATATGAGGAGCCGCGCCGCCTGACCGGGCGGGTGCATATCAGATCGTCCCATTCTCGTCATGTAGGCGTGTCATGTGGACCGCGGTGCGCCGTTGCCCGAAGCGATCTTCGCCGAGTGTTGCAGCGCAGCGCCTTGGCGAGCGCGGCCGGTGCGGGTATAGAGCCCGCCACCTCGCCGGCCACGGCCGCATTTTCCGATCCTTTTGCAGAGACCACGGGCACACATGAGCGAACGCACCTTCTCGATCATCAAGCCGGACGCCACGCGGCGGAACCTGACCGGCAAGATCAACGCGGTGATCGAGGACGCCGGCCTGCGCATCGTCGCCCAGCGGCGCATCCGCATGAACGAGGCCCAGGCCAAGAAATTCTACGAGGTCCATGCTGCGCGCCCGTTCTACGGCGAGCTGGTGGAATTCATGATGTCCGAGCCGGTGGTCGTTCAGGTCCTTGAAGGCGAGGGCGCCGTCGCTAAATATCGCGAAGTGATGGGCGCCACGAACCCCGCCGACGCTGCGCCCGGCACCATCCGCAAGCTCTACGCCGAAAGCGTCGGCGAGAATTCCGTCCACGGGTCCGACAGCCAGGAAAACGCCGCGCTGGAGATCGCCCAGTTCTTTACCGAAACTGACATCGTCGGCTGATAGTCGACAACGAAGTCCGCCCGGCGGGGTTTCCCCGCCAATTGTCCACCCCATTCGAAAGCCATGATGAGAGAGTCCAAGATCGGGGGCTTCAGCGAACGTCTGAGCTCCCAGGCCGAAGCCCGCAAAGCCCTGCTCGAGCAGTTCAAGCCGAAGCCCACCGTCAAGCCTGAGGTCTTCGAGACCCGCGCCCAGCGCAAGGCCCGTGAATTGGAAGAGGTGCGCGCCAAGCGCGTCGCCGACAAGGAAGCCGCTGTTGCGAAGGCGCAGGCCGACGCGGAAGCCGCGCGCCTCGCCCTTGCCAACAACGAAGAAGCTCAGCTCGATCTGAAGCGCCAGGAGCGCAAGGACCGAAAGGCCCAGGCCAAGTCCGAGGCTCGCGCCAAGCGCGAAGCCAAGTCGGCCCAGCGCCGGGGATAGTCACACCTCCCGTCAGAGTTCGACGGGCTTGCCGTGCGGCGTGCGCCGATAGGCCTCCGCCCAGGCGTGTTTTCGGTCCGACAGGGCGGCGAGCTCCGCCAGCTGCTTGCCGCTGACCAGGGTCTCCAGCGCGTCCAGCCAGTACTCGTAGTAGCGCGAGCCGTCGTCGTCCGGCCCGGCGGCTTTCAGGCGCTGTGAAAGCGTGTCCGCCCATTCCGTCCAGGCGAACGCCCCCTGAGCGTGGAGCTGCAGGGCCAGCGCGAAGGCATGGGCCTGCCAGGGCTCGGCGAAGACCGGTCCCTCCGCATCCCGCGGCAGGCGCGGCAGGGTGAGCGGATCAGGCGCGCTCAAGATAAGGCTCCCACAGGTCCAGGCAGATGCTGTCGCGCGGGTTGGCGGCCGCGCCCCAGAGTTCCGTCGCCGTGAAACGCACGGTGTAGAGCGGATGCGGATCCTCGCCCTTGCCGTGGGCATGGCTGTCCGGGAACACGTGCGCGCCGTGCAGGGCCACAATCTCGCCGACGTGGCCGCGGGCGTAGCGGGGCAGGCGGGTGTGGCCGGGCGGATTGAGATTTAGCGCCCGCACGATATCGCCCTGTGCAAACGCCGGCGTCGCGGCCTCGCGCTGATAGGAGCCGCGGCGGCTGAATCGCGCCCAGACGTCAGCGGCCAGCAGCAGCGGCGT
>JANXXK010000074.1 GCA_025350685.1 Alphaproteobacteria bacterium
CTGACCGCCTAAGGCCTGAACGGCCCTAAGGTCCTGAAACCACAGACGCCGCCGGCCGCAAGGCCGGCGGCGTTCTGCTGCGCGTGTCAAAACAGAGCCCGGCGCGAGCGCCAGGCGCCCAACCAAGCCAAAAAAAACAGCCTGGCGAGAACGCCAGGCCCCCCACCCAACGAAAAAAACAGCCTGGCGAGAACGCCAGGCCCCCCACCCAACGAAAAAACAGCCTGGCGAGAACGCCAGGCTGGGAAAAGTCGGTGATGGTGGGGTGTCTTCAAGGAAGACGGTTAACAGGGTGAACCGGCCTGGTTAAGCCGGGGTTAACGGCTTGATGGCCCCGTAATGCCCTCGTAACCGTGACCTCTCGCCGCGCCGGATTGGCCCGGGCGCGCCGATCGGCTAGCCATGGGGCGGGGGACGGACGACTCGAAAGGCGCGCGGCGCATGCGCATCCATTTCACGGGCCTGGCCGGCGCCGGGATGAGCGCGGCGGCGCTTATGATGCGCGAGGCGGGCCACGAGGTCTCCGGCTCCGACGAGGACGTGTTCCCGCCCATGTCGACCTATGTCGAGGGCCTGGGCTTTCCCTTCCATCGCCGGTTCGACGCGGCCAACCTGCCCGAGCGCCTGGACGTACTGGTGCTGGGCGCCAGCGCCAAGCTGGGCGGGGAGGCCAATCCCGAGGTCGCCGCGGCCCGCGCGCGCGGCGTGCGCATCGCCAGCTTCCCCGAACTGGTCGGCCAGGCGACGGTGGGCCGGCGCAATACTGTGGTGGCGGGCTCCTTCGGCAAGTCCACCTGCACAGCGCTCACCGCTCACATCCTGCGCGACGCGGGCCGCGACGCCGGCTGGATGGTCGGCGCGATCTCGCCGTCGCTGCCGGACACCGGCCACTGGGGCTCGGCCCCCGAGGTGATCCTGGAGGGCGACGAATATATCGTCGGCCCCGCCGACCGCCGCTCGAAGTTCGCGCTCTACCACCCGCGCGACGTGCTGTTGACCTCGCTGGTCCACGACCACGTCAACGTCTTCCCGACCTTCGCCGACTACGAGGCGCCGTTCCGCGAGCTGCTGCGCCTGATCCCCGCCGACGGCCTGCTGGTCGCCCGGGAAAGCGCGCCAATCCGCGCCATCGCCGGCGAAACCCGGGCCCGCATCGTCTGGTACGACACCGACCGTTGCGACGGCTGGTGGGCGGAAGACATCTCCTACGGCGAGACCAGCCGCTTCTCCCTGGTCCGTCCCGACGGCGCGCGGATCGCGCTCTCCACCGGGCTGCTGGGCGAGCACAACATCGAGAACATCGTCGGCGTCGGCGCCTACCTGCTGGAGCGCGGCCTGGTCAGCGAGGCTGGGCTGCAGGCGGCCGTGGCCAGCTTCGCCGGCATCCGTCGCCGGCTCGACCGGCTGACCACGCGCTCCACCGTCCCGGTGATCGAGGGCTTCGGCTCGTCCTACGAAAAGGCGCGCTCGGCCATTGAGGCGCTTCTGCTGCATTATCCGCACCGCCCGCTGGTGGTGGTGTTCGAGCCGCACGCCTTCTCTTGGCGCAGCACCGATGCGCTGCCCTGGTACGACACGGTGTTCGAAGGCGCCTCACGCGTGCTGATCGCGCCCCCGCCGACCCATGGGGCTGGGAGCCACCGTCAGTCGAGCTTCGAGGAAATCCTCGCCCGCACCGCGGCGACCGGCGTGCCGGTGCAAGGCGTCCGCTCGGCGGAGGCCGCGGTCCTGGCGCTCAGCGACCTGCGCGGCGACGAGGTGGTGCTGCTGCTCTCGTCGGGCCCGCTTCTGGGCCTGCCCGACAGCCTGCCCCAGGTGTTCGACGACCTCTATTCCGGGGCGGTCGCGGCGGCCTGAGCCCTACGGCCGCGCGGGGACCGGCTGGACGTAGTCGTCCTTTGCCGCCTGATCCTTGAACTGCGCCCGCTTCGGCCCGGCATAGCCGAACAGGTAGGCCGCGACCTTGCGGATCTGGATCTCCTCGGAGCCCTCGGTGATCCGGTAGCGGCGGTGGTGGCGGTAGATGTGCTCGAACGGCGTGTGCCGCGAATAGCCCATGCCGCCGTGCACCTGCATCGCCCGGTCAGCCGCCTCGCAGACCAGCCGGTTGCCCCAGTAGTTGCACATCGAGACCTTGTCGGAGATGGTCCGCTCGATCTCCTTGTGCTCCATCCGGTCCATCTGCCAGGCGGTCTTGCGGATCAGCAGGCGCAGCATCTCGCACTGGGTCTGCAGCTCGACCAGCGGCCACTGGATTGCCTGGTTTTCGGCCAGGGCCTTGCCGAACGGCTTGCGTTTGCGCGCGTACTTGACGCTCTCGTCGACGCAGAACTGCGCCGCCCCCAGCGACGAGGCCGCCTGGCGGATGCGGTTCTGGTGCACGAAGCTCTGCCCCAGCCCGAGCCCGCGGTCGACCTGGCCCCAATAGCTGTCCTCCGGGATCCACACATTGGTGAAGCTCACCCGCGGGTGGTCCGTCGGCATGTTGAAGGTCCACATGTATTCTTCGATCTTCACGCCCGGCGTCGTGGCCGGCACGATGAAGCAAGTGATGCCCGCGGCGTCGCCGTCCTTGCCGGAAGTCCGAGCAAAAACCATGACATGCGTGGCCACGTGCATGCCCGTCGTCCACATTTTTTCGCCGTTGATCAGCCAGCCCGGCTGCCCGTCCTTCTCGTGTGGAACGCCGACGGTCTCCATGAAGGTGGCGTCGGAGCCGTGGTTGGGCTCGGTCAGGCCAAAGCCCGTGCGCATCTTGCCGCCGAGCAGCTTCTCGCCGTCGCGCTCGTACTGGGCGTTGGTGGCGAACTCCTTGAACATCAGGATGAAGGGGTTGTTGCCGACGATCGAGTGCTCGGTCTGCAGGTCGTTGAACAGCCCCAGCCCCTTGGCCGCCAGGTGCTCGCGGATCACCGCCATGGAAAGCTGGGTGCCGCCCTTGCCGCCCATTTCCGGCGGCCAGGCGTAGCGCAGGTGGCCGGCCTCGTCGGCCAGCTTGCGGGCCTTGGCGAGCAGCTCCTCCCAGTCCTTGCGGGGCAGGCCGTTGTTGTCCCAGTCGGTGCGCGCGTGTTCGCGGCGGTGGTCGAAGAACCGCTCGTTATCGTCCTGCGCCTGAAGCGGCTTGATCTTGGCCTCGATGAAGGCGTCGAGCTCGGCCAGATAATCGGTCAAGTCCTGGGGCAGGTCGAAGTCCATGGCGTCGTTCCCTAATTTGGTCTTGGGCGGGATTGACGTTGGGGAGGCCATTTACAAGCCGCCGGAACACCCGCCTGATCTCGCAAGCCTAGACCAATCTCGGAGTTACCCAAGGTCATGAGTAGAGGGGGTTCATGACAGTCGATGTCCTTGCCACCCTGCCGGGCCTGGCGCAGCGCCTGGGCGGCGATGGCGCGCATCTTGCCGCGGCCGAACGGCTGTCCGGCGGGGCGAGCATGGAGACCTGGGCCTTCGCAGTGGACGGGCCCGGTGGCCACGAAGACCTGATCCTGCGCCGCCGCTCCGCGCCTTTCGACCCGGACACGGCGCGCTCGGTCAGCCTGGCCACCGAGGCCGCGCTGATCCAGGCGACCGGCGCAAGGGGCGCACCCGTGCCGACCATCCGCCACCTCTGCGACGACGCCGACGGCCTGGGCGAAGCCTATGTGATGGGCCGGGTCGAAGGCGAGACACTCGGCCGCCGCATCGTCGGCGATGCGAAGTTCGACGCCGTCCGCGGCCGGCTGGCGCGCCAGTGCGGCGAGGTGCTGGTCCCGATCCACGCCACCCCGCCGCTGCCCGGCTTGAACCTCAAGGTCTCGGACGGGGAGGGCGAGCTCAACCGCTACGAGGAGGTCTACCGGGCCAGCGGCGCCGAGCGGCCGATCCTCGATCTGGCCTTCCAGTACCTGCGTCGGCGCCTGCCCACGCCGGTCGAGCCGGTGCTGCTGCATGGCGACTTCCGCAACGGCAACATCATGTTCGACGCCGAAAAGGGCGTCGCCGCCGTGCTCGACTGGGAGCTCTCCCACATCGGCGACCCGGCCGAGGACATGGGCTGGATCTGCACCAACTCCTGGCGCTTCGGCCGCCCCGACCGACCAGTGGGCGGCTTCGGCGACTACGCCGACCTGCTGGACGGCTACCAGGCCGCGGGGGGGCGGCCGATCGAGCTCTCCCGCGTGCGCTTCTGGCAGATGCTGGGCTCGCTGCGCTGGGGCGTCATGTGCCTGACCATGTATCTGAGCTGGGCCAACGGGATCGAACGCTCGGTGGAGCGCCCGATGATCGGCCGCCGGGTCTCGGAGACCGAGGCCGACCTGGTCGTCTTGCTGGAGGAAGGCCTGTGATCACCCATCCCCGGACCGAGGAATTGGCTGAGGCCGTCGGCGCCTGGATCGACCAGATCCGCCCCAGCCTCGATCCGCGCAACGCCTTCCTGGCCCGGGTAGCCGCCAACGCCATGGCCACCATCGGCCGCGAGCTCACGCTCGGCCCCGTCGCCGAGGCCCGCGCGATCCACGCCATGGCCGAGGTGCTGGGCCACGAGGGGACCCACGGCGAGCTGAACCACGCGCTCTGCGGCCGCATCCAGGCCGGCGAATTCACCGTCGAGACGCCCGGCCTGCTGGCCGCGCTCAAGGTCATGGCTCGCGACCAGATCGCCATCGACCAGCCGAACTACAAGCCGGAAGGCACGCCGCCGCCGTCGGCGGCGTGATGCGCCGCAGCCTGCTCGCGCCCATCGCCGCCGTGATCGTCGCCATGGCAGCCTTCCAGGTCAGCGCCGCCTTCGCTAAGGGGCTGTTCGCGGCGCTCGGGCCGCAGGGCGCGGCGGCCCTGCGCCTAACGCTCGGCGCCCTTATGCTGCTGGTTCTCACCCGTCCGTGGCGCGACTGGCCGAAGGCTGCGCCCCATTTCTTTGCAGGTGTGGGGCCAGCGGTCATCGGCCTGGGCGTCTCGGTCGCGGGCGCGGTGACGCTGTTCTATTGCGCCATCTCGCGCCTGCCGCTGGGCGTCTCCATCGCCCTTCAGTTCCTCGGGCCGCTGTCGGTCGCCCTGTTCGGCTCCAAGCGGCCGCGCGACCTCCTCTGGGCCGTGCTGGCCGCGGCCGGGGTCTGGGCGCTGGTCGGCCGCTCCGGCCAAGCCGGCCGGATCGATCCGCTCGGCGTCGTCTACGCCCTCGGCGCGGCTGCCGGGTGGGCCGGCTACATCCTGTTCGGCCGCGTCGCCGGCCCGGCGCTGGGCCGCTCGGCGGCGACCTTCGCCACCGCCATCGCCGCGGTCCTTGTCCTGCCCTTTGGCGTGGCCCAGGCGGGGACGGCCCTGCTGACGCCGGCTCTGTTGCCGCTGGCCGCCGGCGTGGCCCTGTTCTCCACGGTGATCCCGTTCCGGCTCGAGCTGTTCGCCATGGGCCGCATGCCCTCGCGCACCTTCGCCGTGCTGACCAGCCTGGAGCCGGCGTTCGGAGCGCTCTCAGGCCTGGTGCTGCTGCACGAACGCCTGGCGGCGGCCCAGTTGTTCGGCGTCGCCGCGGTGATCGCCGCGGCGGCCGGAGCCACCTGGTCGGGGGCCGAGCAGCCTACGCCGCCTCCAGGACCGGTCTGATCCGCAGCGGTCCGGAAATCGGACCGCCTGGCCACAGGCGGTGATGCTAGAAGGACGCCATGACTGGATATGGCCAATTCTGTTCGGTGGCCCGCGCTCACGAGGTGCTCGGCGGCCGCTGGACGCTGTTGGTGGTGCGCGAACTGCTCTGCGGCAGCCGCCGCTTCAACGACATCCGCCGTGGCATTCCGCGCATCTCCCGCACCATGCTGTCGGAGCGCCTGCAGGCCCTCGCCGGGGTTGGGGCGGTGGCCCGCACCGAGGGCGTCCATGGCCCGGAATATGCGCTGACCGCCGCCGGCGAGGACCTCGCCGGCCTGGTCGCCGCCCTGGGGCAATGGGGGCAGACTTGGCTGCCGCGGCGGGCGGATGAAGAAGACCTGGACCTCGAGCCGCTGCTGGTCGACATGCAGCGGCGCGTGCGCGTCTCGGCCCTGCCGAAGGCGCCGGTCGTCGTGCGGTTCGAGATCGAGGGCAAGCCGCCGCGGATCATGCTGTTGAAGGCTTCGGAGGTCTCGCTCTGCGCCCGCAACCCCGGCTTTCCAGAGCTGCTCCGCGTCAGCGCCCGCCTGGGCGCGCTGGTCGCCTGGTGGCGCGGCGACGCCAGCTTCATCGAGGCCCAGCGGATGGGTCTTTCGATCGAGGGGCCCCGTGCCGCCGCGCGCGCCTTTCCCGGCTGGTTCGAACGCTACCAGCTCGCCGAGGTGGCGCCGGCGCAGGGCCGGGCGCTGGCCTCCTGACCGCCCACAATCGGTCCGGATTACCTACCCCACGCCGCGCGCGCCGCCGGCCATACAGCCTCTTGTCGGCGATGCCCGCCGCGCAGGAGGAACTCACCATGACCGCGCACCTGCTGATCCTTTACCCCAAGCCCACCGACCCGGCCGCGTTCGAGCGCGCTTATCGCGAGGAGCATCTGCCCTATGCCGGCCCGAGGCTGATGGCGCAGGGGGCCACTTCGGTGGCCACCCAGAGCGTGATCGGGCCGGGGTTCGCCCCGCCGCCCTATCATTGGATGTCCGACATCAGCTTCCCCAGCATCGAGGCCATGCAGGCCTGCGCCGGCTCGGCCGGCGGTCGCGAGGCCCTGGCCCACGCCGCATCGATCAGCACCGGCGGGGCGCTCACCTTCATCGCGGTGACCGAAGCGGGCTAGGGGACGGGCGCCCGCTCAGCCTCAGGCTGCCTCCAGAACACGGATGATCTGGCTCTCGTCCTCGTTCCACAGGATCGAGACGTTGGCGGCCCGGGTCGCGAGCTTGCCCAGCGCCTTCTTCACCTCCGGCGCGCGCAAGCGCTTGGGGCTCATCCGCAGCAGGGTGCGGCCGTAGCCCTGATCCTGGGCCTCGTCATGGAACCGCAGCACGGCGTCGACCACCGAGCCAGGCAGGATAGGGCGTTCATAGGCCGAGGTCTCGATCGGGGCGGGACCGTTGGCGCGGCGAAAGCGGCGGTAGGCCATCTGGTGAAACTCCGTTGCGGGTTGCGACGGCTTCCGTTCTGATCCCCCCGAACGTCAGAATCGGACGTAGGGTTCCCGCGCCAAATTTCGAGAGTTCCAAATGCGTCACGAGAAGGCCGGTCGGCTGCTGGAGCTGGCCCGCATGCTGGCCTCCACCGCCGAGGGTCTGACCCTCGACGAGATCGCCGAGCGCATGGGTGTCGGCCGGCGCACCGCCGAGCGGATGCGCGATGCCGTGCGCGACGTCTTCCCGCAGCTGGAGGAGGTCGACGAGCCGCCCACCCGGCGCTTCCGCATTCCCGCCGGCCTCGACGGCCTGTTCCAGGCGCCTACGGCCGAGGAACTGGCGGCGCTCGCCGCGGCGGGCGAGGTCTTCGCCCAGCAAGGCGCCACCGCACGGGCCGGGGCGCTCAAGTCGCTGGAGCAGAAGGTGCTGTCGGCCACCCGCGCCGCCGCCCGTCGCAAGCTCGCGCCGGACCTCGAGGCCCTGCTGCAGGCCGAGACCATCGCTGTCCAGGCCGGCCCGCGACCGTTCGAGGACGAGATGGTGCTGGCCCGCGTGCGCGAGGCGCTGCTGTCGATGCGGTCCTTGCGCTTCCGCTACGAAGGCGGCGCGACGCCCGGGCGGGTGCGGGAGGTCACGCCTTATGGCGTGCTGTTCGGACGCTCGAACTATCTGGTGGCCGACGAGGGGGCCGGAGCGCGCAACTGGCGGCTGGACCGCATCGCCGACATCGCGGTCACCGAACGGCTTGCCGCCCGGCCCGACGGCTTCTCCCTGCAGGACTATGCCGACGAGAGCTTCGGCATCTATCACGACGACACCGAGGATGTGGTGCTGCGGATGACGCCGGCCGGCGCGGAAGACGCGCTGCGCTGGCGCTTCCACGCCAATCAGCAGGTCGAGCCGCAGGCCGACGGCTCGGTTACGGTGCGGTTTCGCGCCAGCGGCATGCGCGAACTCGCCTGGCACCTGTTCACCTGGGGCGACAAGGTCCAGGTGGTGGCGCCGCAGGTCCTCCACGACACCCTGATCCGGGAAATCGAAACCGCCCGCCAAGCCCATACGTCCGCTTCTGTCGCTGCGACACCTTAGCCATTTCCTCGTCCAAAACGAGGAGATCGCCATGACCGTCATCGCCGACTACGCCCACCTCTACGAGTCCGTGATCCGCGCCCGCCGCCGGGGTCCCCACTACCTGTGGGTGCTCACAGTCTGGGCAGCGCTATTTGTAGTGCGACCGCGGCTGGCGCTGGAAATCTGGCGCGAGCGCGTCTGAAGCTTCACCACTCTCACGCGACGACGCAGACTACCTATACGGGAATTCCCGTAGGTATTTGTCTCAGGCAGACCCGTTCCGAATCACTATGGTTAAAAGGGTTAACCATAGGTTGCAGGGACGGATGACGGGGCCATGGGCGGCAATCAATCAGCCAGGAAAGACACCGGTGGCGGACACGCCATACGTGTCCTGCTGGTCGATGATGACCCCGACCTGCTGGCGCTCATGGACAGCGCCTTCACCCGGGCCGGCTACGACACCCGCACCGCCACCAATGGGCGCAAGGCGCTCGCGGTCCTGAGGACCTACCCCTGCGACCTGGTGGTCACCGACATCGTGATGCCCGAGATGGAGGGCATCGGCGCGATCCTGGAGATCAAGCGCCATCCGGACGCGCCGAAAGTCATCGCCATCTCCGGCGCCGGCCCCGGTTCGCGCCACGACTATCTGAAATGGGCCAAGCACCTGGGAGCCGACGAGACGCTGGCCAAGCCCTTTCGCATGTCTGAGATCCTGGCTCTGGCGAGCCGCCTGATCGCCAACAATTCCAACCATTTACGGCAATACGGGAGCTGACGATGCATATCCTGCTGGTGGAAGACAACGAAGTGGCGGCGCGGAGCATCGAGCTCAAGTTGACGGCCGAGGGGCACAATGTGTTTTCCACGGACCTTGGCGAGGAGGCGCTCGAGCTGGTCAGTCTCTATGACTACGACATCGTCCTTCTCGACCTCGACCTGGGCGACATGGGCGGCCTGGACGTGCTGCGCCAGGTGCGGCTGCAGAAGATGCGCACGCCGGTGATCGTGGTCACCGCCACCGCCGACGTGGAGACCAAGGTCAGTGCGCTCTGCGCCGGGGCCGACGACTTCATCACCAAGCCCTTCCACAAGGCCGAGCTGGTGGCGCGGATCAACGCCGTGGTCCGCCGTTCGCGCGGCCACGCGCAATCGATCATCCGCACCGGCGACATCAGCGTGAACCTCGACACCCGCTCGGCCGCGGTGGGCGACGTGCCGATCCACCTGACCCCCAGCGAGTACAAGGTCCTGGAGCTGCTTTCGCTGCGGAAGAACTCGGTGCTGACCAAGGAGATGTGCCTCAACCACCTCTACAACGGCCTCAAAGAGCCCGAGGTGAAGATCATCGACGTGTTCATCTGCAAGCTGCGCAAGAAGCTGTCGGCGGCGTCCGGATACGGCAACCAGATCGAGACCATCTGGGGCGGCGGCTACATGCTGCGCGACGCGCCCGTAGACTCACTGGCCGCCTGACCGATCCCCTACCTGCTCAGGCGGCAGCGGACCGCGAGGCGCAAGCCCCGCGGTCCTTTCTTTGTGCGTGATCGAGGGAAGGGCGAGTCAGCCGCCCACGGCGCGGCCGGCTGTGGCCGACCCGGCGAACAACCGCAGGTACAGCGTCGACGTCGTGCCGCGGCCCTGCCGGGACTCGATCGTGAAGCCGCCGCCTGCCCCGGCGGCGAAGTCGGCCACCGAGGACAGGCCGAGGCCGGCGCCCTCGTCACGGGTGGTGAACAGGGGTTCCAGCGCGCGGGCCAGGGTCTCCGGCGACATGCCGGCGCCGGTGTCGCGGACCGTGAAGGCGACGAAGGCTCCGGGGCGCACGCTCAACACCCGGGCGCCGGCCAGGTCGATCTCGACGGGCCGGGCCTTGACCACCACCTTGCCGCCGACGGGCGTCGCCTGGCCGGCGTTGAGCGTGAGGTTGAGGATGGCGATCTCCAGCCCGACCGGATCGGCCAGGCAGCAGAGCGGCGCGGCGGGCGGCAGCACTTTGAGGCTGACCCCTTGCGGGATCGCCTGGCGGACCAGCGGGCGCAGCGCCTGAAGCGCGTCGCGGCAGTCGATCAGTTCGTCGCCGGGGACCCGGTCGTGCGCCACCGCCAGCAGGCGCTTGAGCAGTTCCGCGCCGCGCTCGGCGGCCCTCAGGCCCACGCGGGCCAGGTCGCGGTGCGCGCCTTCGTCGAGCTCGGCGGCGAGCGTCTCGCTGGTGCTCAGGATCACCCCGAGCAGATTGTTGAAGTCATGGGTGAGCATCCCGGCCATTCGGTGCAGCGCTGCGAGGCGCTCGCCTTTGGAGGCCGGGTCGCTGGCCGTGGGCTCAACGGACATCGGGGACTCGAGCGGACTTGAACGGATACGACATGGTCGAGCGAATCAAGACCACATACACGCCTTGATTGCGCCCCGGCGCCACTACCTAGGTAAGATTACATAGCCGCAGAAAGGGTCAGTTCATTGAGGCGCTTAGGGTCATCCTGACCAGGTCCGACAGGCTGTCGGCGCGCATCTTCGACATGACGTTGGCGCGGTAGATCTCGACCGTCCGTGGACTGATGGAAAGACTGGCGGCGATCACCTTGTTGCTGGAACCCTGGACGATCAGGTCGAGGACCTGTCGCTCCCGGGCGGTGAGACTCTCCAGACGCCGCTGGATGCGGTGGCGTTGGGCGTTGGCGTCGACCGCGTCGTCATTGTCCTCTAGGGACGACCGCACGAGCCGCAGGATCAGCTCGCTCTCGAACGGCTTTTCGATGAAGTCCGCCGCCCCGGACTTCATCGCCTGGACCGCCACCGTGACGTCGGCGTGACCGGTGATGACGATCACCGGAAGCATGCAGTGCATGGCCTTGAGCGTCTTCAGCAGCTCGACGCCGTCCATGCCTGGCATGCGCACGTCACTGATCACGCAACCGCGTGCGTCGGGGGTCAGGCTGGTCAAAAAATCGGAGGCGGAGGAGAACCCGCGTGGGTTGAGCCGCTCGGACCGCAGCAGCATGAGCAAAGAGTCGAGGGCGGCCTCGTCATCATCGACGACGAACACGGTCCTCTCGGCCGACGTCATCACCCTTCACACCCACCCGCGCCAACACAAAACTGAACGCCGCGCCTCCGAGCGAGCTGGGTTCCACCCAAATCCGCCCACCGTGATTTTCCACTATAGCGCTACAAATCGAAAGGCCTAGTCCCATTCCCTCAGGCTTGGTGCTGGCAAGCGGTTGAAAGACCCGGCCCATGACACTGGGGTCCACGCCAGGGCCGCTGTCTTCGACAGTGGTGACCAATCCACCTTCGGAATCTGGCCTTGTGGAAATTCGGATATCTCTGTTCGGAAACTTAGCGACTGCATCAATCGCGTTGCGCACCAAGTTAACGACTAGCTGCTGAATCTGAATACGGTCGGCCAGGACAATATCCGGACCACTGTGAAGCTTGTAGAACACCTTGGCGCCGGCGTCGCGGACCATCAATCCGATGATGAAATCGATCTCGCCCAAGATGGCTGAGAGGGATTCGGGCTTTTGCTCGGTGCCGCCGCGGGTGGCCAGGTCTCTCATCGTCCGGATGATTTCTCCGGCCCGGACGGCTTGGTCGCCGGCCCGCGAGACCGCGTCCAACAGGTCGTCGTCATCGATCTCCAGCTGGGCGATCAGGGTGCGCGCGGCGCGCATATAGTTGGCCACGGCCGACAACGGCTGGTTGAGTTCGTGGGCCAGGACCGACGCCATCTCGCCCATCGAATTCAGGCTCCAGACCTGGGTCAGCTGGGCGCGCAACTCGTCGGAGCGGCGCTCGGCCTCGCGCACCGTGGAGAGGTCGTGGATCACGCCGGTGAAGAAGCTCTTCCCGCCCAGTTTCAGCTCACCGACCCTGAGTTCCATGGGGAACTCCAGGCCGTCCTTGCGCAGCCCCGCCACCTGCCGCGAGCTGCCGATTACCCGTGGCGGCCCGCCGCGCAGGTAGCGGCCGATGTAGCCGTCGTGGGCTTCGGCATAGTTGGGCGGCATCAGCATCTTGACGTTCTTGCCGATCACCTCGGCGGCCGCCCAACCGAACAGGGTTTCGGCGGCGTGGCTGAAATTCAGCACCACGCCCCGTTCGTCGATGGCGATGGTGGGATCGACCACCGTGTCGAGGCTGGCGCGGAGGATCGCCTCATATTCCTCGCGCTCGGCGCTGCGCAGGCGTTGCCTCGCCCAGGCCCGGCGCAGCCGCTCGCCGGCGAAGCTGACGCCGGCGCCCAGCAGCAGGAAGAGCGCCGACCGCGCCAGCCGCTCGGGCTCGGCCAGGCCCAGGCTGGTGTCGGTCATGTAGGCGCCGGCCGCCAGGATCAGGGTCGCCGAGGCGCCGGAGGTGATCCCACCCAATATGACGCAGAGCGCCAGGGCCGGCAGGCAGAACATATAGACGGAATGGGCGAGGAGGGGGCCCAGGGCGAGGTGCGCCGCCAGCGTCGCCAGCGAGGCCAGCAGCGCCAGCAACTGGCCACGGAAGAACCGTCTGACCGGATGGCGGCCGCCGATCGGCGACGTTGCGAAGGCGTCCCAGGGTCTGGTCATCGATCTAAGGTCGCGCCGGTCCGCCGGGATCTGGCCCCCAAATCCCCCACTTATAGTGCGCCTGGGGACACGTCGTTCAATCCGTAGAATCACCTAACTCCGCCGCTGACGCCCGGTTGTCAGCAGGGGGTTGAACTCGCCGCCGGCATTGTCCCCTATCTGGGTCGAGCAATTCAGGGATTTGAAGGCCATGATCATGCGTGCGATGGCGGCCCTGGCAGCGGGAGCATTCCTCATGGGGGCAGCCCCGACCAGCGATCCGTACACCTACATGGAGGAGGCGGATGGCGCGAAGGCGCTGGATTTCGCGCGGGCCGAGAACGCCCGCTCGCTGCCCCAGTTGCAGAACGACCCGCGCTACGCCGGCCTCTACGCCGACGCGCTGAAAATCGTCACCGCCAAGGACCGCATCCCCGCGGTCGCCATCGCCGGCGACGGATCGCTGCGCGACTTCTGGCAGGACGCCCAGCATGTGCGCGGGATCTGGCGGACGACCAGCCTGGCCAGCTACCGCGCCGCGGAGCCGCAATGGAAGACCGTGCTCGACCTCGACGCGCTGTCCAAGGCGGAGAACGCCAACTGGGTGTGGAAGGGCGCCCAGTGCCTGAAGCCGGCCGACCGTCTGTGCCTGGTCCACCTATCCAACGGCGGCAAGGACGCCGTGGAGGTGCGCGAGTTCGACGCCGCGACCGGCCAGTTCGTCGCCGGGGGTTTCCACCTGCCCGAGGGCAAACACCGCATCGAGTGGGTCGACCGCGACACCCTTGCCGTCGCCACCGACTGGACCAAGGGCGAGGTTACCGCCTCGGGTTACCCCTATGTGGTCAAGCTGTTGAAGCGCGGCCAACCGCTGTCGGCGGCTAGCGAGGTGTTCCGTGGCGATCCCAAGGATGTTTCCGTCCAACCCACAGTGCTGCGCGAGCCCGACGGCGAGGTCGCCGCCGTCCTGATCAACCGCGAGCTCAATTTCTTCAACGCCGAACACCTGCTGGTTACGCCGAAGGGCCCGGTGAGGCTCGCCCTGCCGACCAAGTCGACCATCCAGACCTATGTCGGCGGCAAGGTCATCGTCACGCTGGAGCAGGACTGGCCACAGAAGCAGTTGAAGCAGGGCGACCTTCTATCCTTCGAGCTGAAGGCCGTGAAGGCCGGGCCAGGGAACCTCGCCGCGACACTGATCTTGCGGCCCAGCGCCAGCCAGGCGATCGAAGAGGTGGCTTCGACCAAGAGCCGGCTGGTGGTCGTGGTGCTGGACGACGTGAAGGGCCAGATCCGCAGCTTCAGGGCGGGCCCGAAGGGCTGGACCTCGAAGACGCTCAACCTGCCCTCGGACTCCACCCTGGGCATCGCCTCCACCGGTGACGCCGACGAGCAGATGATCGTCGATGTCACCAGCTTCCTCACCCCGTCCAGCCAGTGGTTCGTCGACGCCGCGGCCGGCAAGCCGGAACAGCTGAAGGCGCTGCCGCCCCGCTTCGACGCCTCGCAGAGCGTTGTCGAACAACTCTGGGCGACGTCGCGCGACGGAACCAGGGTTCCCTACTTCGTCGTCCGGCCCAAGGGCCTGAAGCTCGATGGGACCGCGCCGACCCTGCTGACCGCCTACGGCGGCTTCCAGCTCAGCCAGACGCCCGCCTACGCGGCGACCGCCGGCAAGCTTTGGCTGGAGAAGGGTGGGGTCTATGTGCTGGCCAATATCCGCGGGGGCGGGGAATTCGGGCCGCGCTGGCACAACGCCGGCCTGAAGCTGAACCGCATGCGGGTCTACGACGATTTCTTCGCCGTCAGCCGCGACCTGATCGCGCGCAAGATCACCTCGGCGCGGAAGCTCGGCATCGAGGGCGGGTCCAACGGCGGCCTGCTGATGGGCGTGGCGCTGACCCAGCATCCGGAACTCTACAACGCCATCGTCATCCAGGTGCCGCTGTTCGACATGATCGCCTACACCCACATCGGGGCCGGCGCCTCTTGGGTCGGGGAGTACGGCGACCCGGCGGTCCCGGCGGAGCGCGCGGTGCTCGATAGCTATTCGCCCTACCAGCTGCTGGCGCCGGGCAAGCCCTATCCGCGGGTGTTCATCGAGACCTCGACCAAGGACGACCGGGTCCATCCCGCCCATGCCCGCAAGGCCGCCGCGCGCCTGAAAGAGTTCGGCTACGACTATCTCTATTACGAGAACATCGACGGCGGTCACGCCGCCTCGGCCAACCTCAACGAACGCGCCCTGCGCATCGCGCTTGAATACACCTACCTCAGCCAGCGGCTGATGAACTGAGGGGGCAGGGCCCGGCGGGTCCTCAGCGCAGCGACACGATCCCCATCTTGGCCAGGGTCCCGCACACGACCTCAGCCCAGCTCAACGAAAGCTCGCCGGCGGTCGCCAGGGTCGCGACCGTCGCGGCGCCTTTCTCCAACGCGCTCCAGATCTTCAGGACGATCGGCTCCGGCGCGCGAACCGAGGTGAACAGCGGGTGCTGGAGGCATTGGCGATAGTGATCGAGGGTCACGCCGGGCATGAGCTCGACTTGGGTTTCCGCACGGATGGTCACCGTCGGATAGTGCTCAAAGACACGGTACGGATCGAGGTGAGCGGGCGATGCCCTGGGCGCGGCGTCGGCCCAGGCGCGCGCCGCCTGCGTCTCGGTGGCGGCCAGCCGCCTGGCGTTGAGTTCGCCCCACAGCTCCTGGTATCGCCGAAAAACCAGCGGCCAATCGAACAGCTGTCTCGCGCGCGTCCGACCGGCCTCGCCCATGCTCCGCCGCAGGTCAGGCTGATCCAT
>JANXXK010000005.1 GCA_025350685.1 Alphaproteobacteria bacterium
TCGGCTATCCGTTCCTGCTGCTGCTGGTGTCCGGCGGGCACTGCCAACTGCTGGCGGTACAGGGCGTGGGCGACTGCCGCCGGCTGGGCTCGACCATCGACGACGCGGCCGGCGAAGCCTTCGACAAGATCGCCAAGACCCTGGGCCTGCCCTATCCGGGCGGTCCCGCGCTGGAAAAGCTGGCTGAGCGCGGCGCCCCGCAGCGGTTCACGCTCCCGCGCATGCTGCTGGGCCGCAAGGACTGCGACTTCTCCTTCTCCGGCCTGAAGACCGCCGCCGCGCGGATCGCCGAAGGGCTCACCACCGACCTCGAGCGCGCCGATCTCGCCGCCGCGGTGCAGGCCGCCATCGCGACCCAACTCGCCGAGCGCAGCGACCGGGCCATGGCCAACTACGCCGTGGCGCACGGGGCCTGCGGGTTGCGGTTCGTGGTGGCCGGTGGGGTCGCGGCGAACAAGGCGGTGCGGGCGCGGCTGCAGGCGGTGGCCGAGGCGCGGGGCTTTTCCTTCACCGCCCCGCCGCTGGCCTACTGCACCGACAACGCCGCGATGATCGCGCTGGCCGGGGCCGAGCGGCTGGCGCTGGGCATCTCCGATCCGCTGGACGCGCCGGCCCGGCCGCGCTGGCCGCTGGATGAGGCGGCGGCAAGGGCCAACCCGACCCACGTCCCCGGCCGCAAAGGGGCCAAGGCATGACGAGAGCGGGCGTTATCGGCGGTGGGGCCTGGGGCACAGCCCTGGCCCAGGTCTGTGCGCGGGCCGGGCTCGACACCCTGTTGTGGGCCCGCGAGGCCGATGTGGTCGCCAGCATCAACACCAGCCACGAGAACACCTCGTTCCTGCCGGGCGTGGCCCTGGAGTACGCGATCCGCGCCACCGGCGAGCTCGGCGAGCTGGCGGCCAGCGACCTGATCCTGGCGGTGACGCCGGCCCAGCACCTGCGCGCGACGCTTGCCGCCTATGCGCCGCATGAGCGCGACGGCCAGCATATACTTCTCTGCGCCAAGGGGATCGAGCAGGGCACGCTGAAGCTGATGACGCAGGTGCTGGCCGAGACCCTGCCACGCGCCCGGCCCGCGGTGCTGTCTGGCCCGAGTTTCGCTGGGGAAGTTGCCCGCGGCTTGCCGACGGCGGTGACGCTGGCCTGCCCCGACGAGGACTGCGCCCGCGACCTGGCCGAGCTGATCGCCACGCCGACCTTTCGGCCCTATTTCGCCACCGACATGATCGGCGCGGAGGCGGGTGGGGCGGTGAAGAACGTGCTGGCGATCGCCTGCGGCATCGTCGAGGGGCGGGGCCTGGGGCGCAGCGCGCACGCCGCCCTGATCACCCGCGGGTTCTCCGAACTGACCCGGCTGGCGGTGGCGCTGGGCGGGCAGGCCGAGACGGTGGCAGGGCTCTGCGGCCTGGGCGACCTGGTGCTGACCTGCTCCAGCCCGCAGTCGCGCAACATGAGCGTCGGCCTGGCGCTGGGCCGCGGCCAGACGCTAGAGGACGCCCTGGCCGGCAAGCTTTCGGTGGCCGAGGGGGTAGCCTCGGCGCCGGCGGTGCGCCAGCTGGCGAAAAAGCTCGGCGTCGATGTGCCCATCTGCGAGGCGACCGCCGCGATCCTGGCCGGCGAGGTCGGCGTCGACGAGGCGATCCGCGGCCTGCTCTCGCGGCCGATCCGCGAGGAATAGGTGGACCCCGGCGACAACCCCGCGCGGCCCGGCCCCGGCGTCCGGCTCTGCGCGCTGGCCGAGATCGCCGATCCGGGCGGCAAGGGTTTTCGCTTCCGCGTCGAGGGCCGGATCTTCGCCGGCTTCATCGTGCGCAAGGGCGAGCTGCTGAAGAGCTACGTGGATTCATGCCCGCACGCCGGCTGGCCGCTGGCCACCTTCGACGACCGCTACCTGACCCGCGACGCTGGTTACATCCTCTGCACCGGCCACGGTGGCCTATTCACCCTGGAGGGGCAGGGCGCCACCAACCCCTGCATCGGCACGCACCTGACGCCCTGGCCGGTGGCCGTGCGCGACGGCGACATTTTCACCGCCTAGAACGCGCCCCGCGCGCGCTGCCTTCGGCTAGACTAGGCGACATCGAAGGAGGTCCCATGCGCGCCCTGCTCACCGCTCCCGCCCTCATCTGCGGCTTCGCCGACCCCGCTGCGGCGGCGATGACGCTGACCAGCCACGACCTGACGCCCGGCGCGGCGATGCCGGCCCAGCACATCTATCCGCGCTGCGGCGGTCAGAATGTCTCGCCGGAGCTCGCCTGGAGTTCGCCGCCGCCGGCGGCGAAGAGCCTGGTGCTGACCATGATCGACCTGGATGTGAAGCCGGCGCTCTGGTCGCACTGGGTGGTGGTCGACCTGCCGACGACCGCGCATGGACTGGCGCGCGGGGCCGCGGCCCTGCCGGTCGCCGCCCACGCCGTGGCCAGCAACTTCGGGGATCTGGTCTACGCCGGGCCCTGCCCGCCGCCGGGCACGGGCATGCACCACTACCAGTTCACCATCTGGGCGATGCCGCAGGCGAGGACGGCTCTACCCGCCGATCAGAAGGCCGATGCCCTGGCCGCCGCGCTCCGTCGCAGGGCCCTCGACCACGCCTCGCTGACCGCCACGGTGGCCGCCAAGCCCTAGGCCGGCGCGACCTCGGCCGAGAAGGCGGCCACGTCGTCAATCAGGCCGGCGACGGCGGCGGCCACCAGCTCAGCGCCTTTTTCCGGGGTGGCTTGGCCGGGGTCGGAGCCCATGCGGCCGTCGGGGTAGCGAGCGCGGAAGTCCAGCGCCTCGCGGATCGGGCCTGTCGGGGCGATCTGCGGGGCGTAGTTGGCCGACTTGATGCTGTCCGGGTAGCCCCACTGGGTGACCGCGATCTCCGACGGGGTGGCGTGGCTGCCGTGGCCCGTGGGGAACTGGCGCTGGGCCAGGCCGAACACGCCCTTCAGCTCCCACCAGTTCTTCTGTTTGCAGGCAAAGCCGCGGTTGCGCTGGGCGTAGGTCGCCTCGGCATAGAGCTCGGAGAAGGCCGCGTCGATGGTGGCGACGTTGCCGCCATGGCCGTTGAGGAAATAGATCTTCTCGAAGCCGGCGAGGCCCAGGCTGCGACACCAGTCGCCGATGCAGGCCATGAAGGTCGAGGGGCGCAGCGCGATCGTGCCGGCGAAGCCCAGGTGATGCTGGGCCATGCCGATGTTGAAGGTCGGCGCCACCAGGATGTCGGCGGACCTCTGCGCCTCGTGGGCGATGATCTCCGGGCAGAGCCAGTCGGTGCCCAGCAGGCCGGTCGGTCCATGCTGCTCGTTGGAGCCGATGGGGATCACCACCGTCTTCGAGCGCTTCAGGTAGTCGTCGATCTCCTGCCAGGTGGAGAGGTGCAGCAGCATGGGGTCGGCCTCATGAAATGTCGGCTCCCGGCTTAGTCGCTCGCCGGCTGAAGGGCTAGCGCCCCTTGGACTTGCCGGGCGTGGGCGGCAGCTCGATCTTCAGGTCGGTGGCCTGCATGCCGACGAGCCGCCAGCCACCGCCCCGCTTGGCGAAGGAGAGCAAACAGCGCGTCTTGCCAGTGTCTGGCGCCGGACCGGCAACGCAGACGTGGGCCTTGTCGTGGACCTGCATGGTGAGCGCGATCTGCGCGGCGGTGGGGGCCACGGGCAGGGCCCGACCGGTGCGGGCCTCGACCAGTTGGAAGGCCTGGGGCGTGATCATCCGATCCAGCGCGAACTCCGAGGCGCCTTCGCCCACGTCCAGGTCCTTGGCCTTGCCCAGGTCGGCCAGCTGGTTGCGCAGGTCGGTGCGCAGCGCCGGGCGGTCGATGGCGGCCTCGAACGCCTTCCTGTCGTCGCGGTGAACGGCGTCGAGGAAGCGGGCGATGCCGCGTGATGCGTCGGCTCTCACGTCCAGGCTGCACCCGGCGAGCGCGAGCGATAGCGCCAGGAACGCGGCGGCCGGACCCTTCTTGAGCATGCGCCGGACCATGGCGGCGCCCGCGGATTCCGGCAAGCTGGGCAAACCCAGCTTGTTGCGTGGACCTGGGCTCTCCGCATACTGGCTTGGGACTTATCCATCCGGAGTGCGTGCGGTGTCCGACAACGAAGTCTTTCCGGTTTCCGAGGCCTGGGCCAAGCGCGCCCTGATGGACGCCGCGGGCTATGACGCCGCCGTCGCCCGGGTCGAAGCCGACCCCGACGGCTACTGGACCGACGTGGCCGCCCGTCTCGACTGGATCAAGCCGTTCACGCAGGTGAAGGACGTGTCGTTCGACGCCAACGACTTCCGGGTGCGCTGGTTCGCCGACGGCGTGCTGAACGTCTCGGTCAATTGCATCGACCGCCACCTGCCGCATCGCGCCGACCAGACGGCGTTCATCTGGGAGAGCGACGACGGCTCGATCTCAGACAAGATCACCTACGGCCAGCTGCATTCCGAAGTCTGCCGGATGGCCAATGTGCTGAAGGCCAAGGGCGTCAAGAAGGGCGACCGGGTCACCATCTACCTGCCGATGATCCCGCAGGCGGCCTACGCCATGCTGGCCTGCGCGCGGATCGGGGCGATCCATTCGGTGATCTTCGGCGGGTTCTCACCGGACTCGATCGCCGGGCGGATCCAGGACTGTGATTCCAGAATCGTCATTACCGCCGACGAGGGCCTGCGGGGCGGCAAGCCGGTGCCCCTGAAGAAGAACGTCGACGAGGCCCTGGCCACCTGCCCGGGCGTGACCGACGTGATCGTGGTGCGCCGCACGCGCGCCGACGTGCCGATGACCGACGGTCGCGACATCTTCTATTCGGACGTGAAGGCCACCGTCTCCGATCAGTGCGATCCCGAGCCGATGAACGCCGAGGACCCGCTGTTCATCCTCTACACCTCCGGCTCGACGGGAAAGCCCAAGGGCGTGCTGCACACCACCGGCGGCTATCTGGTCTGGGCCAGCCACACTCACGAGCTGGTGTTCGACTACCGGCCCGGCGAAGTCTTCTGGTGCACCGCCGATGTCGGCTGGGTGACCGGCCACAGCTACGTGGTCTACGGCCCGCTGGCCAATGCGGCGACCTCGGTGATGTTCGAGGGCGTGCCCAACTTCCCGACCTCCTCGCGGTTCTGGGAGGTCTGCGACAAGCACAAGGTGGAGATCTTCTACACCGCGCCGACGGCGATCCGCGCGCTGATGCGTGAGGGCGACGCGCCGGTGACGCGGACCTCGCGCTCGACCATCCGCCTCCTGGGCACCGTCGGCGAGCCGATCAACCCGGAAGCCTGGCTCTGGTACCACCGCGTGGTGGGCGAGGAGCGTTGCCCGATCGTCGACACCTGGTGGCAGACCGAGACCGGCGCTTGCCTGATGAGCCCGTTGCCGGGCGCGCACGCGCTGAAGCCCGGCTCCTGCGCCAAACCGTTGCCCGGCGTGAAGCCGCAACTGGTGGACGCCGACGGCAAGGTCCTCGAAGGTGCGATCAGCGGGAACCTGTGCCTGACCGACAGCTGGCCCGGCATGATGCGCACCGTCTATGGCGACCATGAGCGGTTCATATCGACCTATTTCACCACCTATCCCGGCAAGTACTTCACCGGCGACGGGTCGCGCCGCGATGCGGACGGCTACTACTGGATCACCGGGCGGGTGGACGACGTGATCAACGTCTCCGGCCACCGGTTGGGGACCGCCGAGATCGAGAGCGCCCTGGTCGGCCACCACTCGGTCGCCGAGGCCGCCGTGGTCGGCTATCCGCACGAGATCAAGGGCCAGGGCATCTACGCCTACGTCACCCTCAACGCCGACCAGACCCCCACCGACGCCCTGCGCGCAGAGCTGATCAAGTGGGTGCGCCACGAGATCGGCCCCTTCGCCGCGCCGGATGTGATCCAGTGGGCGCCGGGCCTGCCCAAGACCCGCTCGGGCAAGATCATGCGCCGCATCCTGCGCAAGGTGGCCGAGGGCGACATCGG
>JANXXK010000026.1 GCA_025350685.1 Alphaproteobacteria bacterium
GTAGGCGCGCAGCAGACCGCTCAGCTCATCGAGAAGCCGACGATAGGGCCCGGCCTCCCCGGCGAGGCCGGCGAGCATCAGGCCCCGCAGTCTGGGTTCGATCTCGTCCAACGCCGCTTTCAAGCCAGTTCGGTGAGTCGATCATCATCGTTACATGCAAGACGGGCGTAACCGAACCGCTTAGCTCTGCGAACCTGTTCTCGACGATGGCGGGAGACCCGAGGATGAAACGGATTGGAGCGGCGGTCGCATTGGCGGCGCTGTCGATATCAGGGACCGCGATGGCCCAAGCGCCCATGCCGCCGATGCAGGTCGTCGAGCTGTTCACCAGCCAGGGCTGCTCGTCCTGCCCGCCGGCCGATGTGGCGGTGGCCGCGATCAGCGCGCGGCCGGACGTCGTGGCGCTCAGCTTCGGGGTCACCTACTGGGACAACCTCGGCTGGAGGGACACCTTCGCCCAGCAGAAATTCACCGACCGCCAGTGGGCCTACGCCAAGGGCCTGCGGCACGACAATGTCGGCACCCCACAGGTGGTGATCAACGGCCGCACCGACGTGGTCGGCCAGAGCGTCGGCGAGATCGACGCGGCGCTGCGGCGCACGAAGCTCGCCCCCGGACCGGCTGTGACGCTGAGCGCCGCGGGCGTCTCCGTGGCGGGCGCAGCGCCGGCCAAGGCGGCCGATGTCTGGTTGGTCCGCTACAACCCGAATGTGCAGCAGGTGCCGGTCAAACGCGGCGAGAACACCGGCAAGACCCTGCCGATCAAGAACGTCGTGAAGGAACTGACCCGCCTGGGCGGCTGGTCCGGCGGCCAGATCACCTACCCCATTCCCGCCGGCCCGGCCGGACTTTCGACCGCCATCCTGATCCAGGCCGGACCGGGCGGACCCATCCTGGCGGCCGCCAAGGGCTGACCTAGCTCTTTCCCGCATCTGCCGAAGCCGATCTTCCGCGCGCCTGCGCTGAGGAAACCCTGCCGGCTGCGCGCCGGCTTACTGAAGAAGGACCGACCCCAATGAAGAAGACCCTGACGGCGCTCACCGCGCTCGCCTTCACCGCAGCCTTCGCTGGCGGCGCGCTGGCCCAGACCACTGGCGCCATGGCGACCGACAAGATGGCGACCGGCGCAATGGCCTCCGACCACAAGATGTCGACCGACAAGATGGCTGGGGACAAGATGTCCGACGACAAGGCCATGGCCAAGCCGATGAAGAAGAAGGCGATGAAGAAGAAGGCGATGGCCGCCGAGACCGGCGCCATGTCCACGGGCGCGATGTCCACGGATGCAATGGCGACCAAGAAGTAGACTTGAGGGGCGGCCCCGCGGCTTGCGCCTGCGGGGCCCCACTTTTCTAGAGCTGGGCCAACAGGTAGTCGGCGGCCGAGACGCGGAATTCGCCGCCCTCTTCGATGTTCAGTTCCTTCACCACGCCGTCGTCGACGATCATCGAATAGCGCTGCGAGCGCTTGCCCATGCCGAAGCGCGAGGCGTCGAAGGAAAGACCCACCGCATCGCTGAACGCCGCGCCGCCGTCGGCCAGCATGGCGATGTCCTCGCCCACCGCCTGGTCCTCGGCCCAGGCGCGCATGACGAAGGCGTCGTTGACCGACAGGCAGGCGATGACGTCGACGCCCTTGCCCTTGATCTCGCCGGCCAGCTGCTTGAAGCCCGGCAGGTGCTTGGCCGAGCAGGTGGGCGTGAAGGCCCCCGGCAACGCGAACAGCGCCACCTTCTTGCCGCCGAAGAATTCCTCGGTGGTCACCGGCTTGGGACCCTCGGCGGTCGCCAGGGTGAGGGTCGCGCTGGGCAGCTTGTCGCCGACTTTGATGGTCATGGGTCCGTTCCTCCGGGGTATGCCTAGCCACATAGCGTCATCTCGGCGCACCGCAAGCTTCGCTATAGGCATAGGGGGCGAACAGCCCTTGAAAGCGCCGCGATCGGGGACAAATGTCGGTGCGATGGAAGGCGGATTCTTCTCCGGTCAGCTGCTCATCGCCATGCCCGGCATCGGCGATCCGCGCTTTGAGCGCGCGCTGATCCTGATCTGCGCTCACGACGAAGAGCACGCCATGGGCCTGGCCCTGAACCAGCCGGTCGAGGGGCTGACCGTTCCCGATCTCCTGGAGCGTCTCGGGGTCAAGGCGACGATCCGATTGCCCGATGACCTGGTGCTGATGGGCGGACCCGTCGAATGCGAGCGCGGTTTCGTCCTCCATTCCGCCGACTACCAGGGCGAGAATTCGATCGCAGTGGGCGCCGGCGTCTCGCTCACCGCCACCCGCGAGGTGCTGGACGCCCTGGCGAGCGGTGACGGCGCGCCGGCCAGGAGCTTCCTGGCGCTCGGCTACGCCGGCTGGGGCGCCGGCCAGCTGGAGGAAGAGATCAAGCAGAACGTCTGGCTGACCTGCGAGGCCGACGACGCCCTGGTCTTCGACCACGACTACGGGCGCAAATGGACCCGGGCGCTGGCCAAGCTGGGGGTCGATCCGGAACGGCTGAGCTCGGTGGCGGGCCGGGCTTAGCCGCGCGAGCCCCTGGCCTTCACTGGGGCCGCGCCGTCGACGTAGCTTTCGTTGAGGTAGACCTCGGCTTCCTGGGCGGAGAGCGCAGGTGCGTAGCCGAAGCCCTGGCCGTAATCGCAGCCCAACGAGAGCAGTTGGCGGGCCATGCCGGCGTTCTCGACGCCCTCGGCGACGATGGCCAGGTTCAGGTCCTGGCCGAGCTTGACCACCGAGGAGACGATCTTTAGCGAACCCTCGTTGGTGGCCATGGTGCGCACGAAATAGCGGTCGACCTTCAGCGTGTCGAACGGCAGGCGGGTCAGGTAGCTGAGCGACGAGAAGCCGGTGCCGAAGTCGTCTAGCGCCAGCGCCGCGCCGGCGGCGCGCAGCTCGCCCAGGATCACCGCGGCCCGGTCGGGGTCGCGCATGACGTCGCCCTCGGTGACTTCCAGTTTCAGCGCGCCCGGCGGCAGGCCGGTTTCGCGCAGGATGGCGGCCACATCGGAGACCAGCTCCGGCCGGTCGATCTCGCCGGTGGACAGGTTGACCGCGACGGTCAGTTCGCCGGCGGCCTTGTGCTTGTGGCGCCATTGGGCGAGCTGCCTGGCCCCGTCGCGCATCATCATCGAGCCCAGCTCCTCCATCAGCCCCATCTCCTCGCAGAGGGAGAGGAAGCTGTCGGGCAGCAGCAGGCCGCGGCGCGGGTGGCGCCAGCGGATCAGGGCCTCGAAGCCCGAGAGCGCACCGGTCGAAAGCCGTACGATCGGCTGGTAGTAGGGAACGAGTTCGCCCCGGCCGAGCGCGCCTTTGAGGTCACCCTCAAGCGCCAGGCGGGAGAGGCCATCGCTTTCCATCCCGCGGCCATAGGCGGCGGCGCCGCCGCGGCCATGGTTCTTAGCGGCTTCCACGGCCAGCTCGGCGCGGCGCAGAAGTTCGGCGGCGTCCGGCGCGTCGGCCCCGCCCAGCGCCTCGACCGCGCCGATGGAAAGGGTCGGATGGATGTCGAAACCGGCCACGCGCAGCGGCTGCTCCAGGGCGCGACGCAGCATCTCGGCGCCTGGCGAGGCGCCGGCTGGCGCCAGCGCCGCAAACTCGTCCTCGCCGATGCGAGCCAGGATGGCTTCGGGTGGGAAAGCCGCGGCCAGGCGCGAGCCGAGCGCGGCCAGCACAAGGTCGGCGCGTTCGTGGCCGAGCGCCTCGTTGAGGCGGCGCAGGCGGTCGACGTCGGCGACGATCAGTTCGTGGCGGCCGGGAATCTGCAGCTGCTCGCGGGCCCTTGTGATGAAGCTCCGGCGGTCCAGCAGCCCGGTCAGCATGTCTTGGTCGGAGGCGGCGAACTTGGTCTCCGGCGCGACCACGCCGGCGGCGCGGCAGCCTTCTTCCAGCCAGACGCCGCGCCAGATGGAGACCCCGGCGCCGCGCATCCGCAGGCGCACGGCCACCTCGACGCCGGGCTCCTGGACGCGGAGAATATCGTCGGCGTAGGCGCGGTCTTGCGGCAGCGCGAGCGCGCGTAGGGCGGCAGAGGAACAGTCAGGCGCCAGCGGCCCCAGGCCCAGCGCGCGGGTGGCGCCGGTGAGCCGCATGCGGTCTCGTTCCGGCTCCCAGACCCACAGGCAGACGTCGGCGGCGCCCAACGCTTCCAGCGTCGAGGTGGCGTCCCACATCCAACGGTCGTTCGGCATCACCAACGGAAAGTCGCCTTGGCCCGGTCCATCACGTTCGGAGCCGCCATGCGCCTCCCAGGGCGCCGGTCAGACCGAAACACCCTCGTCCGGACCCTCCAGCCCTGCGAGGGACGAGATCAATCCGAACAGCACATGATCACGCCATACACCGTTAATTCTAAGATAAGCCTTGGCGAATCCCTCCTCGGAGAAGCCCGCCTTGACCAGCAATTTGCGCGATGGCGCGTTCTCCGGGATGCAGGCGGCTTCCAGGCGGTGGAGGGTCAGCGTGCGGAACGCGAACTGGCTGAGCGCGCGGACCGCGGCCAGCGTGTGACCGTGGCGCGCGTATGGCTTGCCGCACCAGTAGCCTACGGACCCCATCTGGGCGACGCCGCGGCGGACATTGGAAAGCGTGATGCCGCCGGATACGGCGCCGTCCTCGGCGCGGGTGACGAAGAACGGATAGGCCGCGCCGGCCTCCCGGTCGCGGGCATAGGCCACCAGCCTGCGCCGAAACGCCGCGCGGGACAGGTCATCGGCCGGCCAGGTCGGCTCCCAGGGCTGCAGGAAGGCGCGGCTCACGGCGCGCAGTTCGCGCCACTCGGCGTAGTCCGAGGCCCGCGGCGGACGCAGGACGATCCCCTCGCCCTCGACGCGAAGGCCGCTTTCCGGCGCGATCCAGTCCAACAGGGCCATGGTTCGTGGAGCCTCGCCGAATTGTTCTTCCCCCGCAAGGCGGGGAAGGGGACCGCAACGCGGTGGAGAGGGCGCTGGTTAACCCGGACGCTGGCGCAAGGCCTTCGCGGTTTATCTGGAAGCCCTCGGCAAGCTGATCGGGCCGCAGGGGTAGCCTTCCTTTCCCGTCCAGCGGGAGAGGGGGACCGCGCCCCGCAAAGGGCGTGATGGTGAACGGGAAGGGAAGCTACCCGAACAGCGCCCGCTGGAAAGCCGGGGCCGCCTTCAGTGAGGACTTCGGGCCCAGCACCGCCATGGCCGAGCGGCGGGGTTCGAGGATGCGGGTCATCAGGGCGGCGATCTCGGCGGCGCTGACCGCGTCGACCTCGGCGGCGACCTCGGCGGGATCCAGCGTGCGGCCGAACATCAACACCTGGCCTGCCGCCTGTTCGGAGCGGGCCAGCGCGCTCTCGCGGCCCATGAACATCGAGCCCTTCAACTGGGCCTTGGCGCGGGCGAGTTCGGCCTCACCGACCGGCTTGGTCATGGCGACGATCTCGCCGGCGGTGACCTTGGCCAGTTCGGCCGCGTCCTTGGCCGCGCAGCCGGCGAAGACCCCGAGCACGCCCACGTCCGAGTAGGTCTCCGAATAGGCGTCGATGGCGTAGGCCAGGCCGCGGTTCTCGCGGGCCTCCTGGAACAGCCGCGAGGCCATGCCGCCCCCGAGCATCTCGGCCAGCAGGCGAAGGGCGAAATAGGCCGGGTCGTGGGCGCCCACGGCGGGAAGCAGGAGGACGAGGTTTGCCTGCTCCAGGGTCTTGGCGACCGCGCGTTCGCCGCCGGCGAAGCTCGCCCCCTCCGGGGTCGGGGCCGGTGTGCCGTTGGCGGCGCCGAAGTCGCGCTCGGCCAGGCGCAGCAGATCGTCCTCGTCGACCGCGCCGGCGGCGCTGATCACCAGGCCGCCGGGCCCATAGAGGCTCTGGCGCCAGGCGTTGAGGCTGTCGGGGCCGGCGGTGGCGATGGATTCCACGGTCCCCAGGATCGGGCGGCCCAGCGGTTGGCCGGCGAAGGCGGCCTCCTGGGCCAGCTCGAACACCAGATCGTCCGGCGCGTCGGCCGCCTCGGCGATCTCCTGACCCACCACCTGTTTTTCGCGGGCGAGGTCGGCCGCCACCATCGCCGGGCGCTGCACCAGGTCGGCGATGACCGCCGAGCCGAGGTCGAGGCCGCCGGCCAGCGCGCGGACCTGGAAGCTCGTCCGCTCGTAGCCGGTAGCGGCGTTGATGTTGCCGCCCTCGCCCTCGATGACCTCGACGATCTCGCGCGCGGTGCGCCCGCCCGCCCCCTTGAAGACCCTATGCTCGAGCAGGTGCGACCAGCCGCAATGGGCCTCGTCCTCGGTGCGCGCGCCGCGCCCGGCGACCACCGAGAGCGCCACGGTCTGCAGCCCGGGGATCGGGTCGCAGACAACGCGGACGCCGTTGGCAAGCGTATGTATCTTGGGCTTAGGATTGGGCGGCGTGATGGCCTCAGCCCTCCGCGAAGGCGTGGACGTAGGCCTTGATGGTCTCGGCCTCGGCCGGCAGCCGATCGAAGCGCTCAGGCCGCTTGGCCAGGTCGGCGATCCCGCGCGGCAGTTCGGGGGTGACGCCGGTGGCCTTGGCCACGTCCTCGGGGAACTTGGCCGGGTGGGCGGTAGACATCACCACCACGGGCCCGTCGAGCTCGGCGCGGCGCAGGGCGGCGACCGCCACGGCGGTGTGCGGATCGATCAGTTCACCGGTCTGGTTCAGCGTCGAGACCATCGTGCGGGTGGTGTCGGCCTCGCTCACCGCCACGCCGCGGAACAGCTCGCGCATGCGGGCGAAGGCCGCCGGCGGCAGGTCGATGGACCCCGACTTCGCGAAGGCCTCGAAGGCGCGCGCGGTCTCGGTCGCCTCGCGCCCGACGCATTCAAAATAGAGCCGCTCGAAGTTGGACGCCGACTGGATGTCCATGGCCGGCGACATGGTCGGCGTCAGCTTGCCCCGCGCGTAGCGGCCATCCTCGAAGGCCTTGGCCAGCACGTCGTTGGAATTGGTGGCGACCAGGATCTTGGCCACCGGCAGGCCCATCTTGTGGGCGGCGTAGCCGGCGAAGGCGTCGCCGAAATTGCCCGACGGCACGCAGAACGACACCTTGCGGCCAGGCGCGCCGAGCGAGGCCGCCGTGGTGAAGTAGTAGACCGCCTGGGCGGCGATGCGGGCGAAGTTGATCGAGTTGACGCCGGAGAGGTCGACCGCCTGGCGCAGGATCTGATCCTGGAAGGCGTTCTTCACGATCGCCTGGCAGTCGTCGAACGAGCCCTTCACCGCCACGCAGGCGATGTTGGACTCCGTCGCGGTGGTCATGAACCGGCGCTGCACCTCGCTGATGCGGCCTTCCGGGAAGAGGGCCACCACCCGCACCGACTTACGTCCGCGGAAGGCCTCCACGGCCGCGCCGCCGGTATCGCCGGAGGTGGCGCACAAGATGGTCTGCCGGCGGCCCTGGGCGCTCAGCAGGTGGTCGTAGAGCCGCGCCAGGATCTGCATGGCCACGTCCTTGAAAGCCAGGCTCGGGCCATGGAACAGCTCGGCGATAAACAGGCCGGGCTGTAGCTGGGTCAGGGGTGCGACGGCGGAGTGGGTGAAGGTCGAATAGGCCTCCTGGCACATCTCCAGCAGGTCGGCGTGGCTGATCTCATGGTCGGCGAAGGCGCCGATCACCCGGGCGGCCACCTCGGCGTAGGGCATGTCGGCGAAGCCCGCGATCTCAGCGGGCGAAATCTGCGGCCAGGCCTCGGGCACATAGAGGCCGCCGTCGGGCGCGAGGCCGCCCAGCACGGCGTCCACGAAACCGACCGCGGGCGCTTGCCCCCGTGTGGAGACGTACCGCATCAACCCCTCATTCGGCGAAACAGGGCCGCGCCATAGACGCCTGCCAGGGCTCCGGCAAGGCCGAACCAGGTCAGCGCGTACTGGAAGTGGTTGTTGGGGATGTCCAGCGGGAGCGGCGCGGGGGTCAACGCCAAGATGCCCGGATTGGTGCGGCTCTCGGCGAACAGGAACATCGGCGCGGCCCCTGGCGCGTTCAGCGCCTTGGCCATCAGGGCGACGTTGCGGATGTACCAGTGGCCCGGCGCGTTGGCCGGCGTGAACAGGTTGCCCTTGTCGCCCTTGCGCAGCACGCCGACCACCTCGATCGGGGTGTGGTCGTTGGCGTCGGTTTGCGGCCGGGCCGTCGTGGTGTCGGGCACGAAGCCGCGGTCGACGAGGATGGAGCGGAAGCCGTGGCCGGCGACGTCCAGCGGACAGGCCGAGATCAGCCGCTTGCCGGTCTGGCCGTCGCGCAGGTCGTACATCTCCAGATAGGGTGCGCTGGCGATGCCGGGGCAGACGATCGAGACCCGGGTGAGGTCGGCGTCGCGGCCCTCGGCGATGGCGTCCAGCGCATATTCCAGCGCCTGCGGCTTGGCGAGGTGCAGTTCGACCACGTGGGCCAGCAGGGCTTCCTTCCCCTTCAGGCGCTGCAGCTGCCAGACCCCCAGGCCGACGAGGATCGCAAACGCGACAGCCGCGGCGATGGTCATGCCGAACGGGAAGCCGGTGCCGGCCGGCCGTGCGCGTGGCTCGATCTGCGGTTCCCAAGCGTCAGTCATGGGGGGCTTCAGTCATGGCGCGCCTGGGAGGCGTTGTTCATGAACTGGGCGGCGAGCATCAGGCCCTTCATGGGGCGCAGCAGCACAAGGCAGATGACCAGGGTCATCGGCAGCCAGATCAAGAGGGTGAGCCACACCGGGGCGCGCCAGGCGACCATGGTGATCAGCGCGCCGAAGGCCACGACGAAGCCGGCGATCAGGATCACGAACACCGCCGGCCCATCGCCGGAGTCGGCCCGGGCCAGGTCGTAGCCGCAGGCCTCGCAAGATCGCTGCACCTTCAGAAAGCCTTCGAAGAGCGTCCCCTCCCCGCAGTTGGGGCAGCGTCCGGCTGCGCCCCACAGCAGAGGATTGGGTTTCGCCACAGCTACCCGCCGTGCGCTCCGAAGATCACGTAGATGAAGGCGAACAGGAACAGCCAGACCACGTCGACGAAGTGCCAGTACCAGGCCGCCGCCTCGAAGCCGAAGTGCTTCTGCGGCGTGAACCCGCCGCCCAGCAGGCGGATCAGGCAGACCGCCAGGAAGATCGTCCCGATCAGCACGTGGAAGCCATGGAAGCCGGTGGCCATGAAGAAGCTCGAGCCGTAGAGGCCGGCGTTCGCCGCCTCCTCGGAGAAGAAGTACTTGTGCTCGAGGATGTGGTTGTACTCGTAGGCCTGGATCGAGGTGAACAGCACGCCCAGGCAGATCGTCAGGAAGAGGCCGATCTTTGCCCCGCGGCGATCGCCGGTCTGCAGCGCATGGTGGGCCCAGGTCACCGTCGTGCCCGAGAGCAGCAAGGTGAGCGTGTTGACCAGCGGCAGCTGGAAGGCGGGCACAGTCTCCACGCCCTTCGGCGGCCAGGTCGCCCAGGCCGTGGCGACGTCGGGCAGCGCCTCGGGGGCGCCCGTCCGCTGGCCATGGAACAGAGCCATCTCGAAGAATATCCAGAACCAGGCGACGAAGAACATGACCTCCGAGGCGATGAACAGGATCATGCCGTAGCGCAGGCCGATGGAGACCACCGGGGTATGGTCGCCCTGGTTGGCTTCCATCACCACGTCACGCCACCAGACGACCATGGTGAAGAGCACGCCGGCCAGGCCCAGGAAGAACAGCCAGGCGGTGTGTTGGGGCAGGCCGAACAGGCCCTTCATCCAAGTCACCCCCCCGATCGCCATCACGATCGCCGAGATCGAGCCGATCAAGGGCCAGGGCGACGGATTGACCAGGTGGTAGTCGTGCTTCACGCCTTCGGCCATCTTACGTCCCAGTCCCCTCACAATTCGTCCGCGGCGCGCGCGAGACACGTCTGCGCACGAAGCCGGTTCGCGTGACGCTATAGCCCTGCCGCGCGGGGTCCGCCAAGGGGAAACGGGCCACGAAAAAGCGCGATGGCGCTCAGCCTGCTTTCGGCGCGACCTTGGCCTGCGCCTGGGCGGGCTTCACATCTGTCGCCGGGAAGAAGGTGTACGACAGCGTCAGCACCTTGCCGCCCTTGGTCTCGAAGTCCTGGGCGTATTTCGGATCGACGAAATAGAGCACCGGCATCTCCACCGTGGCGTGCGCCGCCACCGTCTGGTCGGAGAAGCAGAAGCAGGAGAGCTTGCGGAAATAGACGCCAGCCTGCTCGGGCGCGACGTTGAACACCGCCCGCGCCGTGACCGGCCTGTCGGAATGGTTGGTGACCTTGAAAAGCGCCACCTTGGTCTCGCCGATCTTCACCGTCTGGTCGGTCTGCTCGGCCGCGAAGTCCCACGGCAGGTTCCTGACGTTGGTGTCGAAGCGAACCAGCAGCGTCTCGCCGAGCACCTGGCCGGGCGCGGTCTCGGCCTTGCGCACCGTGCCGCCGTAGCCGGTCGCCTGGCAGAACACCCGGTAGAGCGGGACCGAGGCGTAGGCCGCGCCGATCATGCCCAGGAACACCCCGCCGCAGATCAGGGCCACGGCGCCGTTGCGCCCGATCCGCGGACGCCGCTTCGGATCGGCGGGGCTATTTTGCGACATTGGCGCCGAGCCGGACCATGGTGACCACGAACACCAGGATGACGAACAGCACCAGGCCCAGGGCCAGCGCGACGTTGCGGCCGCGGCGGGCGCGGGCCTCGACCTCGGTTTCGCGCGCGGGATCGCTCATCGCAGAAGCTCCAGGGGCTTGAGGCGCAAGAGATGCTCCCCGAGCAGGGTGGCGAACAGCAGCGTCAGATAGAGGATCGAAAAGGCGAAGAGATTACGCGCGTCCTTGGCGCCGGCGCGCACGTCGTAGAGCCCGTCGTCATTGCGCAGGCCGCGCCCCTCGCCGGCGTGGCTGCGCACAAGCTTCACCGCCAGCAGCAGGAATACGAGACCGCCGAGCGCGGCGACCGCGAGGTAAATCGCGCCGCCCAAACCGGTGAACGCCGGGGCCAGGCACAGGGGCGTGAACAGCAGGCTGTAGATGAGTATCTGCCGGCGGGTCGAGGCGGCGCCGGCCACCACCGGCATCATCGGCACCCCGGCCTTTTCGTAGTCCTCGCTGGTATAGAGCGACAGCGACCAGAAATGGGGCGGCGTCCACATGAAGATGATGGCGCAAAGCAGCCAGGCGTTGAGCGGTACCGTCCCCGTGGCCGCAGCCCAGCCGATCACCGGCGGCAGCGCCCCGGCCAGGCCGCCGATGACGATATTCTGCGCCGTCCAGCGCTTCAGCCAGACGGTGTAGACGACCGCGTAGAAGAAGATGGTGAAGGCGAGCAGGCCCGCCGCCAGCCAGTTCAGCGCCATGCCCATCAGCATCACCGAGAACATCGACAGCACCACGCCGAGCGTCAGGGCATCGGCGCCCTGCACCCGCCCCGCCGGCACCGGCCGGGCCCGCGTGCGGCGCATCTTGGCGTCGATGTCGGCGTCGTACCACATGTTGAGCGAGGCCGAGGCCCCGGCGCCGACCGCGATGCAGAGGATCGCGACGGCCGCCAGGAAGGGGTGGATGGCATGACCGGCGCAGACCAGCCCCGTCAGGCCGGTGAACACCACCAGGCTCATGACGCGCGGCTTCAGCAGCAGGACAAAATCCTGCCAGCGGGCGGGCGCTTTCGCGGAGGTGTGGGCCGTAGCCATGGCCATCTGACGTTACTCTCAAAAGGTCGAGGGGCGCGAACCGGGTGATCCGCGCCCCTCATGTCTTGTCGGGTGGGGGGCTTCTTGGGTGGGGCCCTGCCCTAGTGGCTGTCGGAGGTCACCACCGGCAGCTCGTTGAACTGGTGGAACGGCGGCGGCGAGGGGAGCGTCCATTCCAGGGTCGTTGCGCCCTCACCCCACGGATTGGCCTCGGCCTTGCGGCGGAACACCATGGCGTCGATCAGCACGACAAGGAACACCAGCACGCCCACGGCGGTGATCACATAGCCGATCGAGGAAACCTTGTTCCAGTAGGCGAAGCCTTCCGGGTAGTCGACATAGCGGCGCGGCATGCCCTGGAGACCCAGGAAGTGCTGCGGGAAGAAGATCACGTTCACGCCGACGAAGGTGATCCAGAAGTGCAGGGCGCCCAGCCACTCGCGGTACTTCACGCCCCACATCTTCTCGAACCAGTAGTAGAAGCCGGCGAAGATCGCGAACACCGCGCCCAGGCTCAGCACATAGTGGAAGTGGGCGACCACGTAGTAGGTGTCCTGGAACTGGAAATCGACGCCGGCGTTGGCCAGCACGACGCCCGTCACCCCGCCCAGGGTGAACAGGAAAATGAAGCCGATCGCCCACAGCATCGGCGTCTTGAAGTCGATCGACCCGCCCCACATCGTCGCGATCCAGCTGAACACCTTGATGCCCGTGGGCACCGCGATGACCATGGTGGCGGCGATGAAATAGGCCTGCAGATTGACGTTCATGCCCGTGGTGAACATGTGGTGCGCCCACACCAGGAAGCCGACGAAGCCGATCGCCACCATCGCATAGGCCATGGCCAGGTAGCCGAACACCGGCTTGCGCGAGAAGGTGGAGACGATGTGGCTGATCATGCCGAAGCCCGGCAGGATCAAGATGTAGACCTCGGGGTGCCCGAAGAACCAGAACAGGTGCTGGAACATCACCGGGTCACCGCCGCCGGCCGCGTCGAAGAAGTGGGTGTGGAAGTTGCGGTCGGTGAGCAGCATGGTGATCGCGCCGGCCAGCACGGGCAGCGAGAGCAGCAGCAGGAACACCGTCACCAGGATCGACCAGACGAACAGCGGCATCCGGTGCA
>JANXXK010000066.1 GCA_025350685.1 Alphaproteobacteria bacterium
TGACGCCGACCGAGCGCGACGCCCTGATGGCCGCCGCCGCGCCCCTGCTGCGCCTGGCGAGCGCCGAGGCATGAGCCCGCGCAGCGCCGACGAGGTCCTGGTCGAAGACGTCCTCGACGAAGGCGGCGCCGACGCCGCGGCGATCCTCAACGAGGGCCGCGACGCCACCCTGCGCGGCTGGGTGATCCCGGCGATCATCGGCTCGGCGTTCCTCATGCAGACGCTGAACGCCACCTCGATCAACAATGCGCTCCCCGCCATGGCGCGGGCCCTGCACGTCGAGCCGCTCCGGCTCAATGTCGCCATCACCATGTACTTGCTGGCGTCCGCCGTGTTCTTGCCGATCTCCGGCTGGATGGCCGATCGCTTCGGGGCCAAGCGCATCTTCATGGTGGCCATGGTCGCTTACGCCCTGACCTCGGCCTTCTGCGGCTTCGCCAACACCCTGCCCCAGCTGATCGCCGCGCGCCTCCTGCAGGGCTGCGCCGGCGCCATGATGGGCCCCGTCGGCCGTCTGGTGCTCCTGCGCACCACGCCGAAGAACGAGCTGGTCGGGGCCATGTCCGTCGTCACCATGCCGGCCCTCTTGGGCCCGGTGATCGGCCCGGTGTTGGGTGGCGCCATCGTCACCTTCGTCAGCTGGCGCTGGATCTTCTTCCTCAACCTGCCGATCGCGTTCGCCGGGGTGCTGCTGGTCCGGGCCTTCGTGCCCAATGTGAAGGAACAGGCCGTCTCGCCCATCGACTGGCCCGGCATATTGCTCACCGGCTTCGGCCTGGCCGGCCTGATCTTCGGGTTCGAGAACCTGGGCCGCAACCTCATGCCGCCGCTGGCCGTCGCCGGCCTGTTCGCCGGCGGCCTCGCCTGCCTCGGCCTCTACTGGGCGCATGCGCGCAACAACCCTCACGCGATCATCGACCTCGGCATCTTCCGGATCCCGACGTTCCAGGCCTCGGTGCTGGGCGGCGCTTTCTTCCGCCTTGTGCCCGGCGCGACGCCCTTCCTGCTGGCCATGCTGCTGCAGGTGGGCTTCGGCATGACCGCCTTCGCCGCCGGGCTGATGACCTTCATCTCCGCGGTCGGCGCGATCGTCATGAAGACCACCGCCCCGCCGATCCTGCGCCGTTTCGGCTTCCGCAGCGTGCTGATCGTCAACGGCGTGATCTGCGCGGCGACCTTCATGGTCTACGCCCTGTTCAAGATCGACACCCCGCACTGGCTGATCATGGTAGCGCTGGCGGTCGGCGGCTTCTTCCGCTCGCTGCAGTTCACCAGCCTGAACGGCATGGCCTACGCCGACCTGGAGCAGCCCCAGATGAGCCGCGGAACCACCACCGCCTCGATGGCCCAGCAGTTCGTGCAGTCGGTGTCGATCGGCCTGGCGGCGACCCTGCTGCATTTCCTGATGATCGCGCGCGGCGAGACCCACCTGACCGGCGCCACGGTCGCGCCGGCCTTCGCCATCATCGGCGCGGCCACCCTGGTCTCGATCCTCTGGTTCGTGCGCCTGCCCGCCAACGCCGGCGACGAGATGAACAACCGGGTCGCGAAGGCGGCCTAACCCCCGCCGAGATGAGCGGAGCTGTACAGCCTAGCCTTCCACATCCGTATCCGGCCGGTCGTCGCCCTCCGACAGCTCCTCGCGCCAGCGTCCGTCCGAGGTCTCGTAAGAGATGCCGGCAGTGTCGCCGCTGACCCGCTGCTCGCCGGCCGCGCGCCGGGCAGCCTTCAGCGCGGCGTCGTGGTTGGGGAAGGTCTCCGAATAGGTGCCGTCGACCGTATAGGCCCAGCCGCCGTCATGCTGGACGACCTTGTAGACGACATGGCTCATCGCGATCTCCCGTGAAACTGACGCCTCAGGATGGGCGTTAGATCAGGCCGCGGCAATCTTGCTGAGCGCGGCGGCGTGGCCAACGGCCAGCTCCTGGCCCGCGACGTTGGAACCGCCGGGCGCGGCGTCTCGCGCGAACGCCTCGATCGCGCTGATCAGCGCCGCCATGTCGATCGGCTTGGCGACAAAACCGTCCATGCCGGCGGCCGTGTATTCCTCGATCTGATGGCGCATCACATTGGCCGACAGGGCCAGGATCGGGGTCGGCCGACGGCCTTCGGCGCGCTCGAAGTCGCGGATGGCGCGGGCGGCGTCGGCGCCGTTCATAACCGGCATCTGGGCGTCCATCAGCACCACGTCGAAAACGCCGTCGCGGAACAGCTCGACCGCCTCGCGGCCGTCGCCGGCCAGCCGCAGTTCGACGCCGAGCGGGCCCAGCATGGCGCTGAGCAACACCTGGTTGGTCTTGTTGTCTTCCGCAGCCAGGATCCGCAGGCGCCGCAATTCCGGCTCGACGCTGACGCTCGGCTCGGCGGCCGCCGGCGGACCGATCCAGCGCAGCGGCACGTTCAGCGTGAAGCTCGATCCGCGACCCTCGACGCTGGAGACCGTAATCGATCCCTCCATCAACTCGACCAGCTGGCGGGATATCGCCAGCCCCAGGCCGGTGCCGCCGAACCGCCGGGTCACCGAGGGATCGAGTTGCGAGAAGCGCTGGAAGAGCTGGGCCCGCTGCGCGCTCGGAATGCCCACGCCGGTGTCGGTCACCACGAAACAGACGCCATCGTCCAAGCGCCGCACGGTGAGCCGCACTTCGCCTGCACTGGTGAACTTGACCGCGTTTGACACCAGGTTGCCCAGCACCTGGCGCAGCTTGCCCGGGTCGCCCCGCCAGACCCCCGCAAGTCCGGGATCGACATCGACGACAAAGGCTACGCCCTTGCGCTCGGCGGGCTCGGCGAAGGCCCTGCTCGCGCCGGTCACCGCAGCGGTCAGGTCGAATGCGGCGAGATCGAGCTGCATGTGACCAGCCTCGATCTTGGAAAGGTCCAGCACATCGTTGAGCAGGGCCAGCAGGGTCTGGCCGCAGCTGTGGATGACGTCGATCTTATCGCGGGCCGCGCCGTGCAGATCGCCCAGACCCAACACCTGGGCCATCCCCAGGATGCCGTTCAGGGGTGTGCGGATCTCGTGGCTCATGTTGGCGAGGAACTGCGACTTGGCGATATTGGCGCTCTCGGCGCGGTCGCGGGCCTCTTCAAGGTCATGCACCGCGGCCTCATGGGCCCGCTCATAGGCGTAGATCGCGCACCACGTTGCGCATCTTCCAGCCGAGCCCGGCCATCACCGCGGCGAACAGCGCCAGGCCCAGGCCCAGCCCCGGCAAGTCCTCGCGCACGACTTCCAACCCCGCGTTCTGCGGCGTCCAGGCGATCGCTCCGACCGGCCAACCGCGCACGTCGGTCAGCGGAACCGAGGCGGCGCTTCGACTTGCGGCCACGACGCGCGGCGTGTTCACCCGCATTCCGCGCAGCGAATGGAGGATCCGTGAGTCGAGCAGCTGGGCGGTGATCAGGATCATCGCCCGGCCGGGCCGGCGCGGCGCCTTGAGATCGGACGGAGTGACAATCGAGGCGCCGATCAGATAGCGCTGACCGCCGGACACCAGGATTCCCTTGGCGGATTCGGCCACGGCGGGATCCGTCGGATCGACCTCATCCGCATAGACGCCGCGAACCGCCTCGAGGGCGCGCAGTTGGCCGATCAGCGGCGCCGCGTCGGCCGCAAAGGCCGCCTGTCCGGCCGGGTCGACCCTGTGTTTGCCGACCCAGGCGTAGAAGGGCCTGTTCTGGCCGTCGATCGCAACTGTCCGGTCAAAACCGCGATTGTCGGCGAAGTAGGTGCCGACATTGTCGTCAGCCCAGGCCACGTCGCCGCCGGGCCTCAGGTTGCGGTAGGCCTGGTCCCAGATGGCCACCGCCGTCACGTCGGAAAGCAGGTTCGTACCGATCCGGCTGACCAAATTGGCGATCAGGAAGCGGTCTTCGCGAATCTTGAGTTCGTCCAGCCGCCGCGTGCCCTCCGCCAGCAGCACGGCGACGCCCAACAGCACCACCGCCACCAGCGCCAGGCTCAACACCAGCAGGTGGTGCACGGTGGCCGGACTTCGGCGGGCGGACGGGCTGACGGCGCGCTCGGTCATGCCGCGACTCAAGCCTTCGAAAAACAACGGAACGTAAAGAACAGGGTAAAAACTTCCTTTACCCGCCCTGGCCAACGTCTGGCGCCCGGCGCGACGCACGCTAAGCTGCGGCAAAATTTCCTCTCCGCGTTCGAGTAACCCCATGAGAGTCGCCCTCGCACTGACCGCCGCCCTGCTGGCGGCGAGCTCGCCCAGCCTGGCCGCATCGGCCGAACTGAAGTTGGCCGCCGCCCACGTCGCCCTGCCCGCCGACGTGCGGCCCGAGCGCTATGACATCGCCATCACGCCCAACGCCAAGGACCTGACCTTCCTGGGCCACGAGGCCGTGGTGATCACCGTCAAGCGCGCCACCAACAGGATCGTGCTGAACGCCGCCGACATCACCTTCAGCAAGGTGACCATCTCCTGCCGCGACGAGCTGGCCAAGGTGGTCATCGACAAGGACCAGCAGACCGCCGCGTTCGTCTTCGCCAAGCCGATCGCGCCCGGCCGCTACACCCTGGACATCGACTACGCCGGGACGATCTATCAGCAGGCCTCCGGCTTGTTCGCCCTAGACTACGCCAGCGAGCCCAATCTTAAGCAGGGGGGCAAGGAGCGCGCCCTCTACACCCAGTTCGAAAACTCCGACGCCCGCCGCTTTGCCCCCATGTGGGACGAGCCCGGAGCTAAGGCGGTGTTCGCGCTCAGCGTCGACACGCCGGAAGGCCAGATGGCCGTCTCCAACATGCCGGTGGCCGATGTTCTCACCGTGGCGCCGCACGACGGCAGCGCCGGCCGGCGCATCACCCGCTTCACCGATACGCCGAAGATGAGCTCCTACCTGCTGTTCCTGGGCCTGGGCGATTTCGAGCGCGTACACACCATGGTCGGCAAGACCGACGTCGGCGTCGTGGTCCGTCGTGGCAAGACCGATCAGGCCCAGTACGCGCTCGCCGCCGCCGCCCAGCTCTTGCCCTACTACAACGATTATTTCGGCACGCCCTACCCGCTGCCCAAGCTCGACTTCATCGCCGGCCCGGGCCGCAGCCAGTTCTTCGGCGCCATGGAGAACTGGGGGGCGATCTACTATTTCGACTACGCGCTGCTGGTGGATCCCAAGCTGACCACCGAGGCCGATAAGCAGGCGATCTATGTCGATGTCGCCCACGAGATGGCCCACCAGTGGTTCGGCGATCTGGTCACCATGGCCTGGTGGGACGACCTGTGGCTCAACGAGGGCTTCGCGTCGTGGATGGAGAACAAGGCCACCGACCACTTCCATCCGGAGTGGAAGATCTGGCTGCAGACCAAGGCCGGCGAGCAGGGCGCCATGCGCCTCGACGCCAAGGCCGGGACCCATCCAGTGGTCACCCCGATCAAGGACGTTTTCGCCGCCGCCGACGCCTTCGATCAGATCACCTATCAGAAGGGCCACGCGGTCATCCACATGCTGGAGACCTATGTCGGCGAGGACGTCTTCCGCGCCGGGGTGCGCAACTACATCGCCCACCACGCCTACGGGAACACGGTCACCGACGACCTGTGGCGCGAGATCGATAGGGTCTCGCCCAAGAAGATCACCGGCATCGCCCACGACTTCACCCTGCAGGCCGGCGTGCCGCTGGTCTCCGCCGAGGCGACACCCGCGGGTTTGCGCCTGACCCAGTCGCGGTTCGGCGCCGACGCGGCCTCCAGAGCCCCGCGTGCCTGGCGCACGCCGATCAGCGTCGGTGGGCTCGGCGAGGCGCGTTGGCGCACCCTGGTCACCGCCGGCGCGCCGGCCGACCGGCCGGCCGGCCCCGGCGCCGCCCCGCTGCTGAACGCCGGCCAGACGAGCTATCTGCGCAGCCGCTATTCGCCAGAGCTCTGGAGCCGGGTCATCGCGAAGTTCGCGACGCTCGATCCCGCGGACCAACTCGGCCTTATTTTCGACAGCTGCGCGCTCGGCGAGGCCGGCTATGCGCCGCTGACCGACTGCCTGGCGCTGGCCAGGACCGCGAAGGACGCCAGGGATCCCGTGGTCCTCAAGGCCCTGGCTCTGCAGCTGGCGTCCCTCGACGACTTCTACAAGGGCCAGGCCGGCCAGGCCGCCTATCGCGCCTTCGCCCGCGCCCGCTTGGCGCCGGCGCTCGCCCGCCTCGGGTGGGACGCCCGGCCCGGCGAGAGCGACAACGAGGCAATTCTGCGCATCACCGTGCTGACCGCGCTCGGCCAGTTCGACGAGCCCGCCGTCATCGCCGAGGCGCGGCGCCGTTTCACCGCCTGGCTGACCGCGCCCGACAGCCTGACGGGGGCCGCCCGCGAGACGGTGCTGACCGTTGTTGCCGACCATGCCGACGCCGCGACTTGGGACCAGCTACACGCGCTCGCCCGCAAAGCGGTCGACGTCAGCGACATGACCCGCCTTTACCGCAACCTGGGCGCCAGCCAGGACCAGGACCTCGCCGACAAGGCGTTGGCGCTTGCGCTCACAAGCGAGCTGTCGCTCACCGATGCGCCGGAGCTGATCGCCAGTGTGGCGCAGCGCTTCCCAGACAGAACCTACGACTTCATCATCGTCCACCGCGCCCAGGTTGATCGGCTCCTCGAGCCCACGAGCCGCACGACCTTCTTCACCGGGCTCGCGGCCCAGTCGAACGACCTGGCCATGATTGGCAAGCTGACCGCGCTGGCCGCCACCACGCCGGCCTCCGCCCGCGGCGAGGTGGACAAGGCGATGGCCTCGGTTCGCTACGGCCGCGAGGTGATTTCCAAACGCCTGCCCGACGCGGACCGCTGGCTGGCGGCCCACCCCGGCTGAGCCTGCCGCTCAGGCGATCGTGTAGATCTTCGGCCGCAGCGGCTTGATCCGCAGCGCCAGGCCCGGCGCGACGCCCGCCGGCAGGGTCGGGCCATGGGCTTCGAGCTCCAGCACCTGCCCTTCGACCAGGCACTCGATCCGCACGTCCGGCCCGCGCGCCGCGACGGCCTTCACCTCGGCCGCCAGACCCGCGCCGCCCGGCGGCGCCAAGGCCACCTCGTCGGGTCGGAAATATACCTCCACCGGGCCCTGCGGCGCGCCTTTCTCGGCGACGGTCTCCCAGTCGGCGACGGTCAGGCGCCCGCCCGCCACCACGCCCGGCATCCGGCAGGCCGCGCCCAGGAAGTCGTAGACGAAGGGATCGGCCGGGTTCTCGTAGACCTCGTTTGGCGTGCCGAGCTGCTTCAGCTCGCCGTCCCTCATGATCCCCACCCGGTCGGCGAGGTCGAGCGCCTCTTCCTGGTCGTGGGTGACGAACACCGTGGTCACGCCGGCGCGGTCGTGGACCTCGCGCAGCCAGCGGCGCAACTCGCGGCGCACCTGGGCGTCGAGCGCCCCAAACGGCTCATCGAGCAGCAGCATCCTGGGCTCGATGGCCAGCGCACGGGCCAGGGCCACCCGCTGCCGCTGACCGCCGGAGAGCTGGCTCGGGAAACGCTTGCCGAGGTCCTCGAGCTGGACGAGCGAGAGCAGGGTCTGCACCCGGTCGCCGATCTCCGATCTCGCCGGTCGCTCGGTGCGTTTGCGCACGCTCAGGCCGAAGGCGATGTTCTGGGCCACCGTCATGTGGCGGAACAGCGCGTAGTGCTGGAATACCATGCCGACCTTGCGGCGGCGCACCGGCAGGCTGAGGAAGTCCTCGCCGTCAAAGCGCACCTCGCCGGAGTCCGGCTCTTCCAGGCCCGCCAACACGCGCAGCAGCGTTGTCTTGCCCGAGCCCGACGGGCCGAGCAGCGCCAGGAACTCCTTGTCCTTGGCCTGCAGCGACACGTTCTTCAGCGCGGGAAACCGGCCGAACGTCTTGGAGACGCCGCTGATCTCCAGCGACAGGCGCGATGGCGTCTCACGGTCGGCGGTTCGCAGCGAGTTCACCGGCATGTCGCCACTCAAGACCTGTCTTGAGGAGGAGGGTGACGAGCCCAAGGGAAGCCAGGAGGCTGGCCGCCGCGAAGGCTCCGACGAAATCATAGTCATTGTAAAGCACCTCGACGTGGAGCGGGAGCGTGGTGGTCAGGCCGCGGATGTGGCCGGAGACGACGGAGACGGCGCCGAACTCGCCCATGGCGCGGGCGTTGCACAGCAGGACGCCGTAGAGCAGCGCCCAGCGGATGTTCGGCAGGGTGATCTTCCAGAAAGCGGTCAGGCCGCTGGCGCCGAGCGTGAGCGCGGCGGCCTCCTCGTCGGCGCCCTGGTCCTGCATCAGTGGGATCAGCTCGCGGGCGACGAACGGGAAGGTCACCAGGATGGTCGCCAGCACCAGGCCCGTGGTGGCGAAGATGATCTTGATGTCGTGGTCGATCAGCCAGGTCCCGAACCAGCCCTGGGCGCCGAACAGCAGCACCCAGACCAGGCCGGATACGACCGGCGACATCGAGAACGGCAGGTCGATCAGCGTCAACAGCAGGTTCTTGCCGCGGAACTCGAACTTGGCGATGCACCAGGCTGCGGCCACCCCGAAGGCGGCGTTCAGCGGCACCGAGATGCCGGACACCAGCAAGGTCAACCGCATGGCCGCCAGCGCGTCCGGCCCGCGGATCGCGTCCAGGTACTTGCCCAGGCCCTTGGACAACGCGTCGTGGAACACGGTGACCAGCGGGGCGACCACCAGCACGGCCATTACCGCCACCGAGGCCAACACCATCATCACCGCCGGCAGCGACAGGCGCGCGCCGGGACGCGGCCGGGTTTCGGCGAGCGTCATGCCTTGCCTCGCTGGGCCAGAAGCAGCTGCACGGTGTTGATCGCCATCAGGGCGCCGAAGGAAATCGCCACCATCGCCAGGCCCACGGCCGCGGCGCCGGCGTAGTCGTACTGCTCCAGCTTGATGACGATCAGCAGCGGCGCGATCTCGGTCTTCATCGGCAGGTTGCCGGCGATGAACACCACCGAGCCGTACTCGCCGACCGCGCGGGCGAAGGCCAGGCTGACGCCCGAGATCAACGACGGGGCCAGGGCCGGCAGGATCACATGGACAGCGCGCTGGACAGCGTTGGCGCCCAGGGTCTGGGCGGCCTCCTCGACCTCGCGGTCGAGGTCCTGCAGCACCGGCTGCAGCGAGCGGACGACGAACGGCAGGCCGATGAACACCAGGGCGATGAAGATACCGACCGGCGAATAGGCGCTCTTGATCCCCACCCTGGCGAACAGCGAGCCCAGCGGCCCGTTCGGCGCATAGATGGCGGTGAGCGCGATGCCCGCCACCGCGGTTGGGAGCGCGAACGGCAGGTCGACGAGGGCGTCGAGGATTCGCCGGCCGGGGAACTGGTAGCGGGACAGGGTCCAGGCGAGCAGCAGGCCGAGCGGCGCGTTCAGCAGCGCCGCCACGGCCGAGAGCCCGAAGCTCAGCTTCAGGGCGGCCGCCACGCGCGGCGCCGTCAGCGCATGGATGACACCGCTCAGTCCCAGCTCCCACGGCCTGAGCGCCAGCGCGGTCAGCGCGGTCAGCGGGAGGATGACGATGGCGCCCAGGTAGAAAAGGGTGAATCCCATCGCCAGCCCGAAGCCCGGCAGGATCGAATGTTCGACCCATGGCGAACGGCGCGGCCGTCTCGGGACAGCCGCGCCGCTCTGGACCGGGCGGGGAAGCGCCTGGTCGGTCATGCGGGCTTGTAGATCTGGTCGAACAAGCCGCCGTCGGCGAAGTGAATGGCGCTGGCCTTCTTCCACCCACCGAAACCCTGATCGATGGTCACCAGCGGCATATGCTTGAAGCCCGCCGCGTACTTGGCCGCGGCCGCCGCCTCGCGCGGACGGAAATGGTGCTTGCCGATGATGGCCTGGGCCAGCGGGCTGTAGAGGAAGTTCAGGTAGCCAGTCGCCTGGTTGCGGGTCTTGTGGCGGTCGACGTTCTTGTCCAGCAGCGCCACCGGCGGCTCGGCCAGGATCGAACTAGACGGATAGACGATGTCGAACTTCGGCCCGAACTCGGCGATCGTCAGATAAGCCTCGTTCTCCCAGGACAGCAGCACGTCGCCGAGTCCACGCTGGGCGAAGGTCGTGGTGGCGTCTCGCGCGCCCGCCCCTAGCACCGGCACGTTCTTGTAGAGCCTGGTGACGTAGTCCTTTGCCGCCGGCTCGCCGCCGTGCTTGCGGCCATGGTCATAGGCGGCAAGGTAGCTCCAGCGCGCACCGCCGGAGGTCTTCGGGTTGGGGGTGATCACGCCCACGCCCGGCTTCACCAGGTCGGGCCAGTCCTTGATCTTCCACGGGTTGCCCTTGCGCACCAGGAACACGATCGTCGAGGTGTAGGGCGTCGAATTGTTCGGCAGCCGCGACTGCCAGTCGGCGGGCAACAGCTTCGCCCGCGCCCCGATCTCGTCGATGTCGCCGGCCAGGGCCAGCGTCACCACATCGGCCTGCAGGCCGTCGATCACCGAACGCGCCTGCTTGCCCGAGCCGCCATGGCTCTGCTTGATGTCGAGCACCTCGCCGGTCTTGCTCTTCCAGTAGTTGGCGAAAGCGGCGTTGATCTCCTTGTAGAGCTCCCGCGTCGGGTCGTAGCTCACGTTCAGCAGGGTGACCGTCTTGGCCTGGGCCTGCGCCTGGCCGGCGAGCAGCAGCGGCGCGGCGGCTGCGGCTGCGCCGGCCGCGACGAGTCCGCGGCGGGTGATGTTGACTTGGCTCATCGTGGGGCTCCCGAGGGGCAAGGGTCAGAAGGCGAACTGCGAGCGGAACGACACCACGTTCACGTCTTCGCCGATGGAGGCCCCGGTGGCGCTCAGCCGCTGCACCCGGTCCCACTGATAGTCGAGCAGGAACTGGACGACGTTGTTCGGGTACCAGTTCAGTCCGAGCGTTGAGATCTTCTGCTCGCCGCCCCGGATGCCACCCTCCGGGGTGGCCGCGCCGGCGACGCCGTCGTGGTCGTTCAGGTCCAGTTCGCTGTAGCGCGCGGCGAGTTCCCAGGCTCCCCAGGTCCCGCGCTGCGGATTGAACACCTTCGCCGGGCGGATACCGACGAACCCGCCGCTGGCGTTGGTCCAGGCATGGTGCTCGCCGGTGATCGCCCAGGCGCCTTGCAGGTACCAGCCGGAGAAGGAAGGATCGAAGGGCGAGACGGCCGGCGCGATGGCCTTGCGGCTCACGTCGATGCGATACCACTCCGCCGACCCGTAGAGGTTCTTCCAGCTCGCGCCGGCTTCCAGGCCGTAGGCCGTCAGGCCATCGGAATTGATCGCGCCCGTGTCGACCAGCCGCACGCCGCTGACCCGCAGCTCGGGACGCTCCTGCAGCCGCACGGCCCGCGTCGAGACCGGACCGGCCGTCGTGTCGGCCGGATCCAGGATGCCCTGGACGCTGGCGCCAAGATGCAGGTCATAGTCGGCGCCGTGGATCGGATTGAAAGCCAACCGGGTTGCGAACCCCGACTGCTGATCGATCTCGGCCGTCGTGGGCACGCCGACCACCTTGCCGGACCATAGGCCAGATGCGTACCAGCGCGCGCCCCGGGCGGTGAAGCCCACACCGGTGCGGCCGTCGCCTGTGGCGAAGCCGCGGACCAGCTCGGCCACGGCCGGGCGTTCCAGGAACAGTTCCTCGGTGTTGCTGGTGGCGTCTTCCAGGCCCGATGGGGTCGCCCACGCGCCGGCGCGCAGACGGACCGGATCCTCCAGGCCGAAGGGCCTCCAGCCGGCGTATTCCAGATAGGCCTGGTTGAGGATGGTCGCCTCGCCGCCCGACCCGCCGAACTCACCCCACAGGGCGTAGTTCCAGTCCTTGAACGCCGTCCCGTCGAAGCCGAGGCGGGCGCGGCGGAAATTGGTCCCCGACCCCAGGTCGTTGGTAGCCGTGCGCGGGCTCTGCGAATAGCTGGCGGCGTCGAACTGCACCACCGAGCGCATCGCGAACTTGAACTGCCCATCCGCCGTGGTGAACGTTGGCCGCCCGCCCGCGACCGCGACGGTCGGCTGCCCCGCCTGGGTGTCGCGGATCAGCTGGGTCGAGCCCGAGGTCTGGGTCTTGAGGTCGGCGATCTGGGCTTCCAGCTCCTCGTTGCGCATCTCCAGCGCATCCAGCCGCGCGGACAAAGCCAGCGCCTGCTCCTGGCTGATCCCCGGGGAGGTGGTCAGGGCCTGGGCGAGCGCCGCAGGCGCGACACCGCAGAACAGGCCGGCCAGACCGGCGGCTCGGATGGTTCGGCTCAGCAGCGCAGGAGCGGTCATGCTCGGTCCCTCGGTTTGACCGAGGGAAAGCTAGACCTCTTATTCCTACTTCACCAATGGGAATAAGCTGAGTGAACTCACAGAAATTCTGCAAGCTCCGACGGTCCCAGCCCTACTCCGCGGCGAGCGCGACCTTGCGTTCGGTCAGCGCTACCTTGGCGGCGAGTTCGAGCTTGGCCTGCTCGTACTCGTCCGACAGGCGCGCGATCAGCTCGCCGGCGGTCTGGATGTCCTTCACCGCCCCGATGCCCTGGCCGCAGCCCCAGATGTCGCGCCAGGCCTTGGCCTTCTGGTTGCCGCCCGAGCCGAAGTTCATCGCCGAGGCGTCAGAGACCGGCAGATTGGCCGGGTCCAGGCCGGCGCCGATGATCGACGGCGTCAGATAGTTGCCGTGAACCCCGGTGAACAGGTTCGTGTAGGTGATGTCCTCGCCGCTCGAGGCGACGATCATCTGCTTGTAGCCCTCGGCGGCATTGGCCTCGGCCGTGGCGATGAAGGCCGAGCCCACATAGGCCAGGTCCGCGCCCATCGCCTGGGCTCCCAGCACCGCACGGCCATGCGCGATCGAGCCCGACAGCGCGATCGGCCCGTCGAACCACTCGCGCAGCCCCTGGATCAGGGCGAAGGGCGAAAGGTGGCCCGCGTGCCCGCCCGCGCCCGCGGCGACCGGGATCAGGCCATCGGCCCCTTTCTCGATGGCCTTGCGCGCGAAACGGTCGTTGATCACGTCGTGCAAAACGATGCCGCCGTAGCTGTGGACCGCGTCGTTCACCGGCGTCTGCGCGCCCAGCGAGGTGATGACCACCGGCGCCTTCCACTTGGTGGAGAGCTCAACGTCCTGCTCCAGTCGGTCGTTGGACTTGTGCACGATGTGGTTCACGGCGAACGGCGCCGAGGGCGTCTCCGGATGGTCGCGGTCCCAGGCGGCCAGTTCCTCGGTGATCCGGTGCAGCCATTCGTCCAACATCGAGATCGGCCGCGCGTTCAGCGCCGGGAACGAACCGACAATGCCGGCCTTGCACTGGGCGATCACCAGATCGGGGTTGGAGATGATAAACAGTGGCGAGCCGATCACCGGCAGGCGAAGGCGGTCACGCAGAACGGGCGGCAGAGCCATGAAAATCGTGTCCTCGGGAAATGATGATTTACGTTGTACGGATAAAGTCCGGCGCGGGCAAGCCAGCCTAAGTGGCCGGCGGAAAGATCGGAAAGCGCTCCATGACCTTGAGAATGTCGCAGCTTAAGTCCTGCGGGCGCATCGACGCGTCCGGCCCGGTCTCCAGCACGCAGTAGGCGCGCCGGACGTCGCCCGGGTCGATCTCGCTCAGCCGGATCAGGCGCGCACCCTCGATCGGGTTCATCCGCTCCAGGATGTGATCGGGGACACTTGCGCCGACCACGATCTCGCTCGCGCCGAGCTGGGCGCACTCCACGAACGCCGTCTCGATGGCGGCCAGCCGCGCCACGTCGTCGTGGTCGACGCCGATGGGCGGCGTCAGCTCATAGGCGTGCAGCCGGCGCAGGATCTGATAGGCGTTCGACCAGTTCTTCGCATGCGCCTGCAGCTTGGCCGCCACTGTCATCCGCTCGCAGACAAAGTCGGTGATCACCGCCCCGACCGAGGTGGCGTTGGGCAAGGCTCCCGGATTGAACTGCCGGGCGTAGGAAGCCATCAGCTCCAGCCCGCCGCGATAGATGTCCCAGGATTCCATCGCCTCGGTGTTGCCGACCTGGGCGCTCTGCCCCTTGGACACCGCCGTCGCGGCCAGGTGCGGTTGCGGACAGAACAGCACGTCGCCCTTCCACAGCGCGTTCGCCAGCATGTGGAAGAAACTGTAGGCGAACTTCGGAATCGGCCCGGCGATGCTGGGCAGGGCGGAACGCCGGATCAGCCAGCACTCCGGAAAGACGTGGTTCTGCAGCACGAAGGCCAGGCAGTTCCCGTACTGGCCGCTCTCGAAGCGCCAGTCGCCCTCGAAATCGTAGAACTTGCCGATGACCGCATTGTCCTTGGTCTCGTCCACCAACAGCCACGGCGACTGGATCATCACCAGGGCCGGGTCGTCGGCCATCCGCTGGACGTAATCGAGCAGGGTCTCGGCGATCATCAGATCGTCGTCGGCGATGCTCACCACCACCTCGCCGCACGCCTGATGCAGGGTGGCCAGGATGTTCGGATAGGCCCCGACGTTGCGCAGCTGGCGGCTGACCCGCATCCGCGGATGCTGAGCGGAATAGCGGGCCAGGATCTGCGGCGTCTCGTCGGTCGAGCAGTTGTCGGAGACCACCAGTTCGTAGTCGATGCCCGCCGCGTCCAGGGCGCCAAGGTGATGGGTCAGGTAGCGGTCCAGGTAGCGGGCGCGGTTGTAGGTCGCCAGGCAAAGGCTGAGCAGCGGCGCGGATTCTGACGGCAAGGGGGGAGATCCCGGCATGGCCAACGCTCCGGCATGGGCGACGAGTCGTCAACGACGCAGCCGCCTTCTGACCCAGCGTGAACTTGACGCCTGCGCGCGGCGGGGCGCAATTCCCGCCCATGGCCGACACTTCCGCCCTGACAGGTGATTTCACCGCCGCCACCGAAGCCGCCTGGCGCAAGCTGGTCGATAAGACCCTGGGCGAAGCGCCGTTCGCCAGCCTGCGGAAGACCACCGTCGAGGGCCTGGCGATCGCGCCACTCTATGCGCCCTCGCTCACGCCTCAGGCGCCTGCCCGCCTCGTCGCCGCCGGCCGCGCCTGGGACGCAGGCGCGCTCACCGCCCACCCGGATGCCGCCCGCGCCAACGCCGAGATCCTCGCCGACCTGAACGGCGGGGCCGCCAGCGCCATCGTTCGCATCGATTCCACCGGCAAGACCGGCGTCGCCGTCGGTTCCGAGGCTGGGCTCGCCCGGGTCCTCGACGGCGTGATCCTGGAGCTGGCGCCCGTTGCCCTGGACGCCGGTTTCCTCGGCCCCCAGGCCGCCGACTGGCTCTCCGCCGCCGCCAAGGCCTCGCCCGGCGCCCTGCTGCGCTTCCACCTCGACCCGCTCAGCGCCTATGCGCGGGCCGGCGCCAGCCCCGGCCCCGTCGAGGCCCACCTGGTCGCCGCGGCCAACACCGCCGTTCGCCTGGCCGACACCTATCCCCAGGCCCAGCTGTTCCTCGCCTCGGGCCGCGTGGTCCACGAAGCCGGCGGCGGCGAGGCCCAGGAAGTCGCCTTCGCCACGGCCGCCGCCATCGCCTACGCCAAGGCCCTGGTCCGCGGCGGCATGCCCATGGCGCAGGCCTTCGCACGCATCTCGCTCGGCCTCTCCGCCGACGCCGACCATTTCCTGACCATCGCCAAGCTGCGCGCCGCCCGCGCCGTGTGGGCCCGGATCGCGACGGCCTGCGGCGGCGATCCCACCGGCCGCATCGAAGCCCGATCGTCTCGCCGCATGCTGACCGCGAAGGACGCCTGGACCAACATGATCCGGCTCACGGCCGCGGGTTTCGGCGCCGCGGTCGGCGGGGCCGACACGGTCGTCCTCGGCAATTTCACCGATGCGCTGGGCCTGCCCACCGCGTTCGCGCGCCGCCAGAGTCGCAACACCCAGCTGGTTCTGATGGAAGAAGCCCACGTCGGCCGCGTCGCCGATCCCGCCGCCGGCGCCGGCTACGTCGAGGCGCTCACCGACCAGATCGCCCGCGCCGCCTGGGCCGACGTCCAGGCCATCGAGGCCGCCGGGGGCATCGTGGCGGCCCTGGTCTCGGGCCGGATCGCCGCCGGTGTCGCCGCCGCCAACGCCGCCCGACCGGAACCGAAGATCATCGGCGTCACCGCCTTCCCGCCCGCCAAGGACGCCCCCGTCGAAGTCGAGATCGCCGCTGCCAAAGCCGTCGATGCGCCCTCGCCCCGCCTCCCCGGCCCGGACGGCGCCTGTCCGCCGCTCAGGCCCATGCGAATCTCGGAGGCCTTCGAGTGAGCCAGTTCCCCGACTTCGCCACATTGCCGTTCGATACGGAGCTCGCAGCTCAGCCCCTGCAGACCGGCGAGCCCTGGCAGACCCCCGAAGGCATCGCCGTTCGCCCGGCCTACGGGCCCGCCGACACCGCCAACCTCGACACCCTGAACGGCTTCCCTGGCCTCGCGCCGTTCCTGCGCGGCCCCTATCCGACCATGTACCTGACCAACCCGTGGACCATCCGGCAGTACGCGGGCTTCTCCACGGCCGAGGACTCCAACGCCTTCTATCGGCGGAACCTGGCCGCCGGTCAGATGGGGCTTTCCATCGCCTTCGACCTGGCCACCCACCGGGGCTACGACAGCGACCATCCCCGCGTGAAGGGCGACGTCGGCATGGCCGGCGTGGCGATCGACTCCATCCTCGACATGCGCACTCTGTTCGACGGCATCCCGCTCGACAAGATGAGCGTCTCGATGACCATGAACGGCGCCGTGCTGCCGATCCTGGCGCTCTACATCATCGCCGCGGAGGAGCAGGGCGTCGCTCTCGACAAGCTCTCGGGCACCATGAACTCTTTGAGGATGTCGTTCTGGATGGTCCCCGACAGGGCGGCGTGCGGCACGCCCTGTTCCTCGGCCGCGACGATATAGAGCGCCAGTATCGGCAGCACCGCGCCGTTCATGGTCATCGACACGCTCATCTTGTCGAGCGGGATGCCCGAGAAGAGGGTGCGCATGTCCAGGATGGAGTCGATGGCCA
>JANXXK010000092.1 GCA_025350685.1 Alphaproteobacteria bacterium
CGCCGACGCGCCTGTCGCGCCCAGCCTGGTCACCGCCGGCACCGACAGCCGCTCGCTGCAGAGCGTCGCGGCCGACGTCTACCGGTTCCAGCCAATGGACTTCAGCCTGCGCGACACCGAGATGATCCACGGGACCAACGAGCATCTGACGCTGAAGAACCTCGGGCAATGCGTGCAGTTCTATGCGCGCCTCATCGCCACGGCGGCGGGCTAGCCCTGTCTGATGCGCAGGCGGCCCTCGTAGTTGCGCTTGCCCAGGGGCACGCCCCGGGTCCGCAGGATGGCGTAGGCGGTGGTGGCGTGAAAATGGACGTTGGGCAGCGAGAACGACAGGATGAAGGTCTCCGCCGTGAATTGAAGCTTCCGCGGGCCGATCTGGAAGTCCAGGTCCCGGCCCGCCCAGCTGTTGACCTCGTCGGGCGTGAACGCCTTCAGGTCCGATTCAGCCTGGGCGATCCTGGCCTGCAAGTCGGCGAAGGGGATCGGTCCGACCAGGGCGGGCGGGTCGAACTGGCCGCTCTTCACGGCCTCCAGCGCCCATACGGAATGGTTCGCCACGCATTCGATCTGGAAATGGAAGGGCGCCATGTCGTCGAAGAGGCGCGCGCCCACGAAATCATCCGGGTCGGCGCCCCTCTCCGCGCAATGCGTCGCCGCGCGGTCCAGGAAGCCGGACACGGCGCTCACCGTCTGCAGGTAACTGGCCACGCTGAGGTCGTAGAGAGACGTCGCCATCGGTTTCTCCGTGAGATTGGCCCGCGTTAGGGCCACGCCAACCGTGCGCGGTCAGGGTAGCCGCTGCGGAATCCGCCGACGACCCCTTGCGATTGCCGTCCCGGCGACGCACGTTCCGGGCACATCTTATTACGAGGACTGCATGCGCGAGATCTACACGAGCTGGCTGGACGACGAAGACGGCGAGGACGAGGACAAGGGCCGCCAGCCCGACATGCCGATGAGCGCCGGTCCGGTGCAGAACGCGCTGTTCAAGTCGCGCACCGTGCTGGTGTTCGGCGAGATCGACATGCGGCTGGCCGAGCGGGTCACCGCCCAGATCACCGCCTACGCGGCCGAGAGCGACAAGCCGATCCGTATCATCATCAACTCGCCCGGCGGCCACGTGGAAAGCGGCGACACCATCCACGACATGATCCGCTTCTGCGGCGTCGAGGTGAAGGCGATCGGCACCGGCTGGGTGGCCAGCGCGGGGGCCCATATCTTCCTGGGCGCCAAGAAGGAAAACCGCCTCTGCCTGCCCAACACCCGCTTCCTGCTGCACCAGCCGGCCGGCGGCATGCGCGGCCAGGCCAGCGACATCCAGATCGAGGCGGAACAGATCATCAAGATGCGCGACCGGGTGAACCGGATGATCGCCAAGGAGACCGGCCAGACCGTCGAGCGGATCGTCAAGGATACCCAGCGGAATTTCTGGATGAGCGCCGAGGAAGCCATCGACTACGGCCTGGTGTCGCGGATAATCAACGACACATCGGAAGTCTGAATCCTCTATCCGCTCATCCCGGCGAAAGCCGGGATCCAGAGGGAATAGCTCAGATGCGGGCTCGACAGGCGCAGCGCTCTTCCAACCCCGGCCGACACTTGACGATCTGGGTCCCGGCTTTCGCCGGGATGAGCGGGGTGCGGGCATGACCCGCCCCTGGTGGAAGGGCGCGCTCCTCTACCACGTCTACGTCCGCTCTTTCTTCGACTCCAACGGCGACGGCCACGGCGACCTGGCCGGCGTCGAGGCAAAGCTCGACTACATCCGCAGCCTTGGCGTCGACGGCATATGGCTGTCGCCGATCCACCCCTCGCCCAACCGCGACTGGGGCTATGACGTCGCCGACTTCGCGGGCGTGCAGGCCGACTACGGCACGGCGGAGGATTTCCAGCACCTGCTGGACGCGGCCCACGCCAAGGGGCTGAAGGTGGTCCTCGACGAGGTGCTCAGCCATACCTCCGACGAACACGGCTGGTTCCTCGAAAGCCTGACCGGCGGCGCCGACGGCCCCAAGGCCGACTGGTACGTCTGGGCCGACCCCAAGGACGACGGGACCGCCCCCAACAACTGGCTGAGCGTCTTCGGCGGCCCGGCCTGGGCCTACCAGCCGGCGCGCCGCCAGCACTACCACCACAAGTTCCTGCGCCAGCAGCCCAAGCTGAATTGGCGCAGCGACGGGGCGCGCGAGGCGGCGCTCTCGGTGCTGGACCTCTGGCTCTCCCGCGGGGTCGACGGCTTCCGGCTCGACGTCGCCGGCACCTTCCTCCACGACCCGGCGCTGACCGACAACCCGGCCGTCCCGGTGGCCGAGCGGACCCGGTACGACTGGTCCCACGCGGGCAACCTGCAGCGCCACCTCCACGACTCCAACCTGCCGGAGAACGTCGAGATGCTGGAAGTCATCCGCAATCGGGTCGAGGCGCACAACGGACACCACGGTGGCGACCGCTTCGTATTCGGCGAATTCTCCGAGGAAGAGGAGCGCTGCGGGGCCTACCTCTCCCCGACGGAAGGCCTGCACTCGGCCTACACCTTCGTCCTGCTGCTCGCCCGCAAGCTGACGCCCGGCTTCATCACCGGGCACTACCGCACGCTCGCCGCCCATCCCGACCACTGGCCGACCATCTCGTTCTCCAACCACGACGTGCCGCGCACCGTCAGCCGCTTCGGCGGCGAGCGGCCGGCGCCGGAACTGGCCAGGTTGCTGTTCGCCCTGCTGGTCAGCCTGAAGGGCACCACCCTGATCTACCAGGGCGAGGAGCTCGGCCTGCCCCAAGCCGCCCTGCGGCGCGACCAGCTGCGCGATCCGGTGGGCGACCTCTACTGGCCCTACTCGGGCGGCCGCGACGGCTGCCGCACCCCCATGCCCTGGGCGATGGGCCCCAGTCTCGGCTTCACCACCGGTCAGCCCTGGCTGCCGCTCGCGGTCGAGCACGCCGGTCTGACCGTCGAGGCGCAGGAGGCGGACCCGGAGTCCAACCTCGCCTTCGCCCGCGAGATGATCGCCTTCCGCAAGGCCTCGCCCGCCATGACTGCCGGCGACATCGAGATGCTCGATCTGGCCGACCCGGTGCTGGGCTTCATCCGCCGTGAGGGCGACGAAGCCATCGCCTGCCTGTTCAACCTCTCCGCCGAGCCGCGGTTCGTCGATGCGGCCGCGCTGGAAGGCGCCTTCCTGCTCGAGACCCGCGCCGGCGACGCCGACCTGCGCGGCGGCTCGATCGGCCTGTCGGCCTACGCCGCGTGCTTCCTGCGGCTCGCCTAGTTCCGTCCGGGCTCGATCGTCTGGATGACCTCGTTGCCGGTGTCCGGGTCGGTTGTCGTCCAGGTCTCGCCGACCTTGTGGGCGGTGACCGGGTAGCAGTAGTGGCGCACGTTATGCACCGCCGGCTCGGTCTGCCAGCTGCAGACCTGGCCGCCCTCGATCTTCCAGACGCCGCGCACCACGTCCGAGCCGCGCGGCTCGCGCCAGGTGCCGTCCGGATCGATGTAGCGCTTGGCGAAGTAGTAGCCGGACGGCACGGCGATGGTGGCGGTGTTGCCGTAGAAGGCGGCCATCGGATCGGGCGCGGGGGCGGCGCGAACCGCGGCCGGCAGAGCGATCAATGCGATGATGGGGATGAGGGCGTGCTTCATGGCGTGAGGGGTAGCCCCGGGCTTAATTCAGAACCACTGAATTGCCTTCAAAAGTGATTTCGATCTCATCGAAGTGGCCTACGCGCCCGACCCAGCCTAGAACCGGCCTATGCCCGACGGTGAGACCAGGACGCGCGCAGCGGAGGCCAAGTTCGGCTCCAAGTTCGGCCAGGGCTTCCTGACCGACATCTGGTATTTCGCCGCGCTTTCCAGCGACCTGAGGCCCGGCAAGCTCGCCCGCTACGAACTGTTGGGCGAGCCGGTGCTGCTCGGCCGCTCCAACGCCGGCAAGCTCTTCGCCCTCCGCGACATCTGCCCGCACCGCGCCGCGCCGCTGTCGGCGGGCCGTTTCCACGAGGAGGCGTCCGGCGAGGAAACCGTCGAGTGCCCCTATCACGGCTGGCGCTACCGGGCCGACGGCGCCTGCGCGGCGATCCCGTCCCTGGTCGCCGACCAGGAGATCGACGTCAGCCGCATCCACGTGCGCCGCTATCCCATCGCCGAGAGCCAGGGCCTGGTGTTCGTCTGGATCGCGTCGGAGGCGCGGGCCCAGGCCGAGCCCACCGAACCGCCGCCGAGCTTCGAAGGCGTGGTCGGCGGCGCACCCAAGCTGGTCGACCGGATGGATTTCGACGCCCACATCGACCACGCCGTCGTGGGCCTGATGGACCCGGCGCATGGGCCCTATGTCCACCAGCAGTGGTGGTGGCGCTCGAAATCGAGCCAGCACGAAAAGGCCAAGCGATTCGAGTCGCGCGAGGCCGGCTTCGCCATGGTTCGCCACGAGCCTTCGAAGAATTCCCGCGCCTACGCCGTCCTCGGCGGCGAGCCGCTTACCGAGATCACCTTCCGCATCCCCGGCCTGCGCTGGGAGCATGTGACTGTGGGAAAGCGCCAGGTCCTGTCGCTGACCTGCCTGACCCCGGTCAACGACCGCCAGACCCGGATCACCCAGATCATCTGGTCGGACCACCCGGCGTTCTTTTTCCTGAAGCCGTTCATCGCCTGGGGCGCGCGCGCGTTCCTGCGCCAGGACGGCGACATGGTGAACCTGCAGAACCAGGGGCTGAAGTACGACCCCTCGCTCCTGTGGATCGACGACGCCGACCGCCAGGCCAAGTGGTACCAGCAGCTGAAGCGCGAATGGACCGCCAGCCGCAAGGAAGGCCGCGCCTTCGCCAACCCGGTGGAAGCCGTCACCCTGCGCTGGACAAGCTAGCCGGCGGCCTTCTTCGGCCTCGCCCTGGCCGCGGTCTTCGGCGCGTCCGGTTGCTCCACGCCCATGAACGCCACCTTGGTCCCGGCCTTCACCGCCTGGGAAAGCTGGCGTGCGTCCCAGTTGGTCAGCCGCACGCAGCCGTGGCTGGCGGTCTTGCCGACCAGCCGCGGGTCCGGCGTGCCGTGGATCCCGTAGGTCGGGATGGTCAGGTCGATCCAGGTGGAGCCCACTGGATTGTTCGGTCCCGGCTTGATGGTCAGCTTGCCGTTTTCCGCCTTGCCGAAGGTCAGCCGCGTCGGGTCGTAGGTATAGGTCGGGTTGGACGCCACCGTGCGCACAGCGAACTCTCCGTCCGGCGCCGGGCGCTCGGCCGAACCGACCGTAGCCGGATAGACCGCCAGCAGCAGGTCGCCCGCGCCGTAGGCCCGGATCTGCCGCAGGCCCTTGTCGACCTCGATCCGCGCCACCTTCGCCGGCAGCCTGTCGGGACCCAGTGCGGCCACCACGATCTTCGTCCCGGCGACACCGAAGTCGGCGCCGGGGTTGAGCTTCTTCAGCAGCGCCTCGTCCATGTGGAACTTCTCGGCCAACGCCTCCAGCGGGCTGGTGAAGGAGAGCGCGTCGAGCTTGGCCATCTCGGCCATGTCGGTGGGGATCTTGGCGACGAAGGGGCCTTTCACGTCATCGGCGGTTATCGTGTAGTCGGTCAGCGCGGCCTGGGTGTCCTTGGCCAGCGCCGCCCAGACGTCCGGGTTCATGACGCCATCCACCGGCAGCCCACGGGCCGCCTCGAGCGCGCCGATCGCGTTCTTCAGATTGCCGCCGTCTTGGCCGTCGATGACGCCGGGCGAGAAGTGGGCGCGGGCCAGCAGGACCTCGGCGCGGATCAACGCATTGCGCCTGGCCTCCGGCGTCACCGGCTCGGCCTTCCAGTCAGCCTTGTCGATCGGCTGCGCTGTCGGTGACATGGATTCCACGATCATCGGCGCGTCGAGCTGGGCCGTGTCTATGACCGGCAGCGGCTCCGAGGCGGCGGCCGCGACGGGCGGTGCGGCGGCAGGTGATTTGGCCGCGGTCTTGGTCCCGGAGTCGGAGCAGGCGACCAGGAGCAGCAGGGAAGCGCCGGCTGCGAGAGCGGGCTTGCCGAATTTCATCATGGACCTCGGGTGGGCGCCGCGCGTTAGTCGGCGGCGTGTCCTTCAAACCCTCAGACGCCTTGCGGTTCCTGGGCGGGCTCTTCGTGGCGATCATCGTCCTGGGCCTGGTCGCCTTGCGCGTGACCAGCTGCGCGCCACAGCGGCCGGCGCCACCGGGCGCGCAACCGCCGGTCCGATCCTTCCCGGTCCCCCCGCCCCGAACGCCGCCGCCATCGCCGCCGCCCACCCTGTCGGCCGCCTGTGACGCCGGGCCTGACCTCGCCGCCCGGGCCAACGCCGCGACCCTCGTCTCGCTCGCCTGGGCGCCATTCGGGCGGGCGGAGGCGGGCTGGGCGACCTACGCGCCGCTGATCGGCCATGAGATCGCCACCGCCTGCGCCCCCGACACCCCCGGCTTCGCCGCCGCGCTCGCCGATTGGCAGGCCCGCCAGAGCCTGGCGCCGGACGGCGTCATGACCGCAACCGTCTTCGCCCGCCTGAAAGGGATCGTGCAGACCCGCCGGGCCTTCGTGCGGCTGAGCGCCCAGGGCGTCTGTCCCGCCCCGCCGGCAGAGAGCACGCTGGCCTGGGCGACGCCGGCCGAAGGCTATTCGGACAAGGCCATTCAGTTGCGCCCCGGCGCACTGGCCGCCTATCGGGCGATGGCCGCCGCGGCCCGCGCCGAGGACCCCAGGATCGCCGCCGACGCCCGAAGCCTGACCATTTTCTCCGGCTACCGCAGCCCGGCCGTCGACGCCGCTCGCTGCGCCGCCGAGCACAATTGCAACGGCACGGTGCGCGCGACGTGCTCAGCCCACCGCACGGGCCTGGCCATGGACCTCTACGTCGGCCAGGCGCCTGGCTTTCCACCAGACTCCAGCGCCGACGCCAATCGCCTCTACATGAGCCGAACCCCGGCCTACCGCTGGCTGGTGGCCAACGCCGCCCGCTTCGGCTTCGCCCCCTATCCCTTCGAACCCTGGCACTGGGAGTGGACCGGCGAGGCGCCCTGACGCTAGTGTGCTGAATCTGAAGTTCGCCTGATCGAGGATCGACCTCCGAGCGAACTTCAGATCCAGAAAGCACACTAGAAACATATACTTACTAGTGTCCTTATCGATTCCGAAGTTCGTCCGAGCCTGCCACAAGAGCTTGCGAACTTCGGAATCGGGACACTAGGGTCGCGCCATG
>JANXXK010000148.1 GCA_025350685.1 Alphaproteobacteria bacterium
GGGCGGCATAACTCAAGAAGAACAGACCGCCGCCCAAGCCATAGACCGCGGCGCTGAAGTGCAGGTCGCGGTTCATCTGCAGCGAGGCGAAGGAGATGTTCACCCGGTCGATGAAGGCGATGCCGTAGCCCAGCGCGATCAGCGGCAGCAGGCGCCAGGCGACCTTGCGGATGGTCGAGCGCTCCAGCGTCTCGTCGGATGTGGTCAAGGCGTCGTCCCCCCGGATTCGCCGTAGCGAAGGTTTCATCGATCGGGGTCGCGGTCGAGGGCGCCGGGCTATTTCTTCAGCAGCTGAAAGGAAACGCAGGCCGCATGGACCATGGTCAGCACCGCGTCCTGGCGGAACCTGGTCTCATAAGCCGCGGCGATCTCACCGAGCTTCCTCCGATCGCCGGGCTTGCCGGGCAGGATGAGGGTCAGCCGTTTTCCGGGTTCCTTGAAAACCACGCCTTTGTAGAGCCAACGGCCCTGGCTGTCGGAGACCGTCAGGCCGTCCGGAAAGCGGGGGCTGACCTCCTCGTCGAGGAAGCGGGTGAAGTCGGCCTCGCTGACGCCCAGGGTCTGGCCGATGTTGCGGCCGAGGACCAGGTCGGCGACCTGTCGATGGTCTTCGCCGGCGGCGCAGGTGGTCTCGGCGGGGCCAGCGGCCGAGATGGCGACGCAGGCCGCCAGCGGGGCCGCGGCCAGGAGGGCGGCGATTCCCAGAAGGAACCTCACTCCGCGGCCTTTTCCTGCGCGTAGCCCAACAATTCGTTCAGCCGTTCGATGACGCTGATCGCCGCCTGCGGGACCGTCGTGCCCGGGGTGAAGATGGCGGCGACGCCCATGTCCTTGAGGGCGGCGAAATCCTCGGGCGGGATGACGCCGCCGACCACCACCATGATGTCGGCCCGGCCGAGCTTCTTGAGTTCCGCCTTGAGCTCGGGGACCAGGGTCAGGTGGCCGGCGGCCAGCGAGCTGGCGCCCACCGCATGCACCCGGTCGGCGACGGCCTGGGCGGCGGTCTCGGCCGGGGTCTGGAAGAGGTCGCCGATCTCCACGTCGAAGCCGAGGTCGGCGAAGCCCGAGGCGATCACCTTCTGGCCGCGGTCGTGGCCGTCCTGGCCCATCTTGGCGACCAGGATGCGCGGCTTGCGGCCATCGGCCTGGGCGAAGGCCTCGGCCATGGCCTTGGCCTGCGCCGCGGCCGGCGTGATCCCGCTCTCGCGCAGGTAGACATCCTTCACCGCGTCGGCGTGGGCCTTGTGGCGGTTGAACACCTTCTCCAGGGCGTCGGAGATTTCGCCGACGGTGGCCATCGCCCGGGCGGCGTTGACCGAGAGTTCCAGCAGGTTGCCGTTTCCGGCGGTGCCGGCGGTGAGCGCCTCCAGGGCCGCGGCGGTGGCCGCCGGATCGCGCTCGGCTTTCAGGCGCTTGAGCTTGGCGAGCTGCTGTTCGCGCACCGCGGTGTTGTCGACCTTCAACACCGGGATCTCATCGGCGGTGTCGGGGCGGTAGCGGTTGACCCCGACGACGCTCTGGATGCCGGCGTCGATGCGCGCCTGGGTGCGGGCCGAGGCCTCCTCGATGCGCCGCTTGGGCAGGCCGTTCTCGATGGCCTTGGCCATGCCGCCCAGCGCCTCCACCTCAGCGATGTGGGTGAGCGCGCGGGCGGCCAGATCGGCGGTGAGGCGCTCGATGTAGTAGCTGCCGCCCCAGGGGTCGATCACCCGGCACTGGCCGCTCTCGGCCTGCAGGAAAAGCTGAGTGTTGCGGCTGATCCGGGCCGAGAAATCGGTGGGCAGCGCCAGCGCCTCGTCCAGCGAATTGGTGTGCAGGCTCTGGGTCTGGCCGCCGACCGCGGCCATCGCCTCGACGGTGGTGCGCGCGACATTGTTGAACACGTCGTGGGCCGCCAGGCTCCAGCCAGAGGTCTGGGTGTGGGCGCGCAGGTTGAGGCTGCGGCTGTCCTGGGGGTCGAACTCGTCTTTGACCAGTTTGGCCCAGAGCAGACGCGCGGCGCGCTGCTTGGCGATCTCCATGAAGGTGTTCATGCCGGCGTTCCAGAAGAACGACAGGCGCGGCGCGAAGCTGTCCACCGGCAGGCCCGCCGCGACGCCGGCGCGGATGTATTCGATGCCGTCGGCCAGGGTGTAGGCGAGCTCCAGGTCGAGCGTCGCGCCGGCTTCCTGCATGTGGTAGCCGCTGATCGAGATCGAGTTGAAGCGCGGCATCTCGCGGGAGGTGTAGGCGAAGATATCGGAGACGATCCGCATCGAGGGGCCGGGCGGATAGATGTAGGTGTTGCGGGTCAGGAACTCCTTGAGAATGTCGTTCTGGATGGTGCCGGAAAGCGCCTTGTGCGGCACGCCCTGTTCCTCGCCGGCGACGATGTAGAGCGCCAGGATCGGCAGGACCGCGCCGTTCATGGTCATCGAAACGCTCATCTTGTCGAGCGGGATGCCGTCGAACAGGATGCGCATGTCGAGGATGGAGTCGATGGCGACGCCCGCCATGCCGACGTCACCAACGACGCGCGGGTGGTCCGAGTCGTAGCCGCGATGCGTCGCC
>JANXXK010000169.1 GCA_025350685.1 Alphaproteobacteria bacterium
GTCCTTGGCGTCCGGATCGGTGACCGCATAGAGCACCAGGACCTTGGAATAGCGGGCGTTGGTGGAGAACCACTTCTCGCCGTTGATCACCCATTCGTCGCCCTCCAGCACCGCGCGGGTCTTGAAGGTCAGCGGGTCGGAGCCACCGGTCGGCTCGCTCATCGAGACGGCCGAGCGGATCTCGCCGTTGAGCAGCGGCCAAAGGTACTCTTCCTTCTGCGCGTCGGTGCCGTAGTGGGCGATGATCTCGGCGTTGCCTGAGTCCGGCGCCTGGCAGCCGAAGACGGTGGGCGCCATGCCGTTGCGGCCCAGCTTCTCGTTCATCAGGCCGAGCTTCAGCTGGCCAAAGCCCTGGCCGCCCAGGTCGGGACCCAGATGGCACGCCCACAGGCCCTGGTCGCGAACCTTCTGCTGCAGCGGCTTGATGAACTTCTCGCGGCCCAGCGGGCCGTGGACCGCCATGCCCAGATGGGACAAGGGCTCGACCTCCTCGGCCATGAAGTCCTCGATCCAGTCGAGCTTCTTCTGGAACTCAGGATCGGTCTCAAAATCCCAGGCCATGGCCGTCTCCCGTGCGCAAAGCGCTTCGAATGGTCGGTATGAATTCCGCCTTGAACCATCATCAAACGACTGTTCGGCGGACGCAAGGGCGCCGTCAGGCCGCACTCAGCGGCGCTCGATGAGCCTCACGTATTGTGTGGCGTCAGGCGCGTGGAACTTCGCTCGCCTGAGATTTGGAAAATTGGCCGGATGTTTGACGTCTCTGAGGGCCGCTTCGACCAGATGTTCCTTAGACGCACCCATCGCAAACGGGGCCGGAGAACTTGCGCGGAAGTCGCGCAAATATTGGGCTTCAGCAGTCCAAGGTTCCCATGCGGCCCGGACTTCATGCTGGTGACTGTACTTCAGACATTTGACTCGGCAACACCTTGGCTCAGGACCGCCATCCATCTTCCATGCGATCATCGCTGCTGATAGGGCGTCGTCATCCATGTACTCCACGGCGCCTACAGAACCCCACCTAAATCTATATTGTAGAGCTTTTGATATTTCGACGAAGAACCGCGTATCGAATATTTCGAAATAGCAATCCGCCTTGAATGACTTATAGAATCCTTCATCCGGTATCGCAGTCAGGCAGAGTATCCAGGCATTGACGGCGCTTAGGCCCCCTACGACCGGAATGCCATCAGGGAACGCACCAAAGGCTCGCGCACCCTCGTTAACGTCACCCACCTCATCGCCATACTCCTCTTCATTTCGATATTCATACAATGTCCCGAGTTCAAAATATCCGCTGTCCAAGAAGTTCTCGAAGTGAATATATTTCATATACCGATATAGGGGAATATTCACTCCTGCGTATTCGGTGAACAAGGCACTTCCGTGCTTGGAGAGTGGCGCCAATATTTCATGCCGCTTGACGATTTCACTCATCACAACATCCGGGCCGAGTTATTCGAATTCCGACGGGATTTGCTCACGATTCCCCTATCGGAAGCTCTAGAACTTCCCGCCGCGCCCCTCGCCGGCGGCGAAGCGGGCGGCGCCGCGCTGGGTCTCGCCCGAGCGCAGGGTTTCCATGCCGAAGACGATCTCGGCGCTCTGGGCCTCGCCCCAGTCCAGCGACCATTGCGCCAGCGCCGAGAGCCGGTCGTTGCGCAGGCAGAGCTGCGGGAACGCCGAGAGCTGGGCGGCGAGTTCGAGCGCGACGTCTAGCGCCCCGCCCTCCGGCGCCAGGCGATTGGCGAGGCCGATGTCATAGGCCTCCTGCGCGCTCACCGGTCGACCGGTGAGGATCAGGTCCATGGCCCGCGACGCGCCGATCAGCCGGGGCAGGCGGATGGTGCCAAGATCGATCAACGGCACGCCGAAGCGGCGGCAGAACACGCCGAACACCGCGGTTTCGGCGGCCACCCGCAGGTCCGCCCTGCAGGCCACCTCCAGCCCGCCGGCCACCGCATGGCCCTCGATCGCGGCGATCACCGGCTTGCTCAGCGCCAGCCGCGTGCAGCCCATGGGCCCGAGGTCGCCCTCGCGCAGCACCGGGTTGCCGCGCCCCTCGGCGACGCCCTTCAGATCGGCGCCGGCGCAGAACGCCCCGCCCCGACCCTGCAGGACGGCCACGTCCAGCGCCGCGTCGGCGTCGAAGGCCTTGAAGGCGTCGTAGAGCAGCCTGGCGGTCGGCCCGTCCACGGCGTTGCGAGCCTGGGGCCGCTCGATGGTGACGATGAGCGTACGGCCGCGGGTCTCGGTGCTGACGGTCTGCATGATTGGTCTCCTGGCCTTATCGTCACGCTTGCGACAGCGCGGAAGGCAAGAGCAAATGGCCGCCTCGACCTTGGGAGCCGCCCGTCATGAACCAGATCACCCGGATCAAGGCGTCGGGCTTTTCCGCCGAGCGCCTGGCGCGCATCGACCGGTTCCTGGAGGCGAAATACGTCGGCCCGGGCAAGATGCCCGGCGTCCAGTTCCTGCTCGCCCGCAACGGCGAGACCGTCCACCAGACCGTGCTCAGCGACCGTGACGTGGAGCGCGGGACCAAGCTCACCGCCGACACCGTCTTCCGCATCTATTCCATGACCAAGCCGGTCACCGCCGTGGCCTTGATGACCTTCGTCGAGGAGGGACTGATCGCGCTCGACGACCCGGTGGCCAAACACATCCCGGCCTGGAAGGACCTGGGCGTCTTTTCCGCCGGGACCGGTCCGTTCCTCACCACCCCGCCGGCCCGGCCGATGCAGGTGGTCGACCTGCTGCGCCACACCTCCGGCCTGACCTACGATTTCCAGAACCGCACCAACCTCGACGCCGCCTACCGCAAGCTGAAGATCTGCCAGCCGCATGGCGAGGTCGACCTCGACGGCATGATCGAACAGCTGGCCGCCCTGCCGCTCGACTTCTCGCCGGGCGAGGCCTGGAACTACTCCATCTCCACCGACATCTGCGGCTACCTGGTGCAGAAGCTGGCCGGCAAGCCGCTCTCCCAGGTGCTGGCCGAGCGCATCTTCCAGCCGCTGAAGATGGCCGACACCGGCTTCTTCGTGCGCGAAGACCAGAAGGCCCGCTTCGCCGCCTGCTACAACGCCACGCCCGCCGGTGGGCTTAAGCTGCAAGACGACCCGACCGACAGCCCCTATTTCAATCCGCCGAAGCTGGAATCCGGCGGCGGCGGCCTGGTCTCCACCGCGGCCGACTACATGGCCTTCGCCAACATGCTGGTGAACGGCGGCGAACTGGACGGCGCGCGGATACTGTCGCCGATGACCGTGCGGCTGATGGCGTCGAACCACCTGCCCGGCGGCCAGGACCTGACCGAGCTCTCCCGCTCGCTGTTCTCGGAGAGCACCAACGCCGGCGTCGGTTTCGGCCTGGGCTTCGCCGTGGTGTTCGATCCGCCGAAGACCCTGATCCCCTGCTCGATGGGCGAGTTCTACTGGGGCGGCGCGGCCTCCACCGCCTTCTGGGTCGACCCCGTGGACAAGGTCACGGCGGTGTTCATGACCCAGCTTTTGCCATCGTCCACCTACCCGATCCGCCGGGAGCTTCGCACCCTGGTCTATTCCGCGCTGATGGAGACCGCCTAAGTTAGCGCCGGGCGGGCCTGGCGCTCCAGCTCGCGGCTCTCCTCGTCGGTGATCGCCTCGCTCTCGTCCATCATCGGCTGCCCGAGGCCGGTGTCGGGCGCGTCGGCGCTGGGCCTCATGTCGAGCATCCGCGACTTCCGCCAACCGCCCCACAAGAAGTAGCCGCCGGCGAGCAGGAGCGTGGTGGCGCTGCCTGCCGGGAAGCTGATCCAGATGGCGTCGGCGCCCAGGTGCGGCTCGAGCACCTGGGCCAGCGGCACGCGCACGCCCCAGAGCGAGATGACCATCGCCAGCAGCGGTGGCCAGACCACGCCGGTGGCCCTGACGATCCCGGAGAAGATGAAGGCCACGCCGAAAGGCACGAAGCCCCAGAGCACGATCGAGTTGATGTGCACGGCGATGGGCAGCGAGGGACTGTCCGCGCGCAGGAAGGCCCTGAGCACCCACGGGTCGGCGAAATAGAGGATCAGGATCGGCACGCCGGTGAAGACGATGGCGCAGAGCGCCCCGGTGCGCGCCACCTGCTCCACCCGGTCCATGCGGCCCGCGCCGACGTTCTGGGCGGCCATGGAGGAGACCGCCGCGCCCAGCGCCATGGCCGGCATCTGCACATAGGTCCAAAGCTGCGCCCCGGCGCCATAGGCCGCCGCGGTGTGCACTCCATAGCGGTTGACGAAGCTCATCATGGTCACCGCCGCTAGGCTGATGACGATCATCTGGGCGCCCATCGGCAGGCCCTTGGTGAGCAGGGCGCGGATGATCGAGAAATCGGGGATCAGCAGGCGCCACTCCCGGGGCCTGACCACCAGGATCGACTTCTGCCGGTAGAGGTGGATCAGCATCACCGCCAGGGTGAAGGTCTGCGAGATCAGGGTGGAGGTGGCCGAGCCGGCGATGCCCATCTTCGGGAACGGCCCCACCCCCATGATCAGCAGCGGGTTCAGGGTGATGTCGAGGCCCACCTGCAGGAGGGCGAAATAGAACGGCGTGCGGCTGTCGCCGGTCCCCCGCTGGGCCATCATCATGAAGTTGAAGAAGTAGATGAACGGCATGGCCGCGAAGATCACCCGCAGGTAGGCGACGGCGTCGATCCGCGCCTCCGCCGGCGTCTTCATGGCGGCCAGGATGTACGGCGTGGCGATGCCGCCGGCGACGCCGATCAGCAGCGAGAGCGCGATGAAGAAGGTCGTCGCGGTGCCCACCACCTTCTTGGCCAGGGCCTCGTCGCGAGCTCCGATCGCCTGGCCGATCAGGATGTTCGCCGCCATGGTCACGCCGAACGCGGCGCCCATCATCATGAAGAAGATCTGGTTGGCGTTGGAGGTGGCCGTGAGCCCCGTCTCGCCCAGGATGTGGCTCACCCAGATGGCGTTGGCCGAGCCGTTCAGCGACTGCAGGATGTTGGAGCCCAGCACCGGCAAGGCGAACATGATCAGCGTCTTGCCGATCGGCCCGACGGTCAGGTCAGGCCCCCGCCGGCCGGGGAATCCGCCCCCTGCCGGCCCACTAGGCGCGCCACGCCCGCCGCCGCCTGCGCTCGCACTGGCCGTCAAGATCGGAAGCTCCCCCAAAACGCCGTCAGGCGACGTTGTGACGCCCTCAGGCGCCGCTGGCTGCAGATAGGCGCCAACCGGCGGTTCCGCAAAGCGCGGCGTTCCCATGTGCGGCGGAAAGGCGCGCGCCGCCCGGACGGCCTCACTCGGCGGCCAGCACGCTCGTGCGCCGGCTGAACACCAGGTAGACGATCACTCCGATGAGGTTCCAGACCGCGAAGAACTCCATGGTCTTCACCGACAGGCTGGAGAACAGGTAGAGGCAGCCCACCACCGCGCCCGGCCCGATCAGCCAGACGACCGGGGTCCTGAACGGCCGCGCCAGCGCCGGCATCCGGCGGCGCAGCACCATCACCGCCATGGCCGTGGCGATGAAGGCGGCCAGGGTGCCGGCGTTGGCCAGGGCGGCGATCTGGTCGAGCGGGGTGACCCCGGCGACCAGGGCGGCGACCAGGCCGGTGAGCACGGTCACCGCCGTCGGCACGCCGCGCGCGCTGACCCCCGCCAGCTGGCGGGGCAGCAGGCCGTCGCGGGCCATGGCGAAGAACACCCGGGCCTGGCCGAACATGAACACCATGATCACCGTCGGCATGGCGATCACCGCCGCGCCGGCGATCAGCGAGGCGGCCATCGGCTGCTTCAGGTCGCGCAGCACGAAGGCCAGCGGCTCGGGGCTCTTGGAGAAGACCTCGAAGGGCGAGGCGCCCAGCGCGCAGGCCGCCACCACCATGTAGATCACCGTGCATAGCAGCATCGAGCCGAGGATGCCGATGGTCAGGTCCCGGCTGGGGTTCTTGGCTTCCTCGGCGGCGGTCGAGATGGCGTCGAAGCCGTAGAAGGCGAAGAAGATGATCGCCGCGGCGCCCATCACCCCATACTTCTTGCCGTCGATCTCATGCGCCCCGAACCCGAACGGCGCGAAGGGCGTGAAATGGGCCGAGTTGAAGTGCGGCAGAGTGAAGGCCACGAAGCCGGCCAGCGCCACCAGCTTGATGAGCACCAGCACAAAGTTGACCGTGGCGCTCTCGCGCGTGCCGACCAGCAGCATGCCGGTGACCACCAGGGCGATGAAGATCGCCGGCAGGTTGATCACACCTCCCGCGCCGGCCGAGGCCAGCAGGGCGTCGGGGATGGGGATGTGCGCCTGGTGAATCAGGCCGGCGGCATAGCCCGCCCAACCGACGGAGACCGCGCTGCAGACCAGGGTGTATTCGAGGATCAGGCTCCAGCCGACCACCCAGGCGATCAGCTCGCCCAGCGTCATGTAGGAATAGGCGTAGGCGCTGCCCGCGTGCGGGGTGAGGCTGGCCATCTCGGCGTAGCAGAGGGCCGCGCACGCGCAGACCGCGCCGGCGACGGCGAAGGAGACGATCACCGCCGGCCCGGCCAGCCCCGCCGCGACCCCGGTCAGGGTGTAGATGCCCGTGCCGATGATCGCGCCGACGCCCAGCGCCACCAGATGATACCAGGACAGGGTGCGCTTCAGGCCGCTCCCGACGTGAGCGCCGCCCTCGACCGGCTTCCTGCGCGTGACAAAACTCATCGACGGTCCCCCCGGCCAAGTCGCACCATGGCCTGCATCGCGCGCCCACGCCAAGGTGCGGTCGAAAAGTCACGGTCCGCCACGTGACAAATTTGAAACTTTTCCGCCGGTGGATTCAGCCGTCTAATCGATGTTAAGTTAAGCAAGCGATAGGGTCTGGGCGCGTATTCCGGCGCCGGCTCGCAAGCCCATTTCCTGGGAGGGAATTTTCTAATGATGTCTGCACGAATTGGCGTGCTGGGTGCGGCGGTCAGCGCTCTCCTGGTCTACGGCTGCTCGACGGCCCCGGGCGCCCAGAGCGCTCTCGATCACGCGCAAAACGCGGCGGCGACCGAGACCATGGCCTCGACGATGCCGAAGACGGTCGACAATTTCATGCTGGTCGACGCCCAGCACATGGAGGCTCACGACCTCTACCGCATGGCCGACGCCAAGGCGATCGTGCTGGTTTCGACCGGCGTCGGCTGCCCGATCGCGCGCGGCATGACCCCGGCGCTGAAGGCGCTGCGCGACAAGTTCGCCGCCCAGGGCGTCGAGATGATGCTGATCGATTCCAACCTGCAGGACAGCCGCGAGGCCATTGCCGCCGAGGCCAAGGAGTTCGGCATCGACATCCCGATCCTGATGGATTCGAACCAGCTGGTCGGCGAGGCGCTGGGCGTCACCCGCACCGCCGAATTCTTCGTGATCAATCCGAAGACGTGGGCTGTCGTCTATCACGGCCCGATCAACGACGCCGCCGACTACGGCGTGCAGAAGGCCGCGGCCCACGAGTTCGCCGCGGACGCCATCTCGGCCTTCCTGGCCGGCAAGCCGGTCCCGGCCGCCACCCAGGCCTCCAAAGGCTGCCTGGTCGACTTCCCCGAGCGGGCCAAGGCGCAGGCCTCGATCACCTATGTGAAGGACGTGGCCCCGATCCTAGAGGCCAAGTGCGTGGCTTGCCATGAGAAGGGCGGTATCGGCCCGTTCGCCATGGACAACTACCAGATGGTCAAGGGCTTCGCCCCGATGATCCGCGAAGTGATCCGCACCGATCGGATGCCGCCCTACAACGCCGACCCTCACGTCGGGAAATTCTCCGACGACAAGAACCTCAGCCCGGCCGAGATCAAGACCCTCGTCCACTGGGTTGAAGCCGGAGCCCCGCGCGGCGAAGGCAAGGACCCGCTGGGCGCCAAGGTCCACGTGGCCGCCGAATGGCCGCTGGGCAAGCCGGACCTGATCCTCGACGTGCCGGCTTACACCATCCCCGCCTCGGGCGTGGTCGACTACCAGCACCCCTATGCGGTGAACCCGGAAACCACCGGCAAGTGGCTGAAAGCCTCGACCGTCAAGGTCGAGAGCCGCCAGGGTGTGCACCATGTGCTGACCGGCTACATGAAGGACGTGCCGAAGCCCGGCGAGAAGGGCTTCGAGAACAAGTGGGGCGTCTCGGTGGGCGGCTACGCCGTCGGCGCCGAGAGCGAGATCGCGCCGAAGAACGTGGGCACCTACATCCCGCCTGGCGGCGCCATCGGCTTCCAGACCCACTACACCCCGTTCGGCAAGGAAGTGACCGACCACACCAAGGTCGCGCTCTACTTCTACAAGGACAACGAAAAGCCGGCGATGGTGATGCATAACTCGGTGATCGTGAACCAGACGATCGTCCTGCCGCCGAACGACGGCCATCACCAGGAAGTCGCCTACCTCGAGTTCCCGCACGAGGCGCTGCTCTACGCGGCCTTCCCGCACGCCCACTATCGGGGCGCCTCGTCGGACCTGTGGATCCGCTATCCGGACGGCAAGGAGAAGATCCTGCTCTCGCTGCCGCGCTACGACTTCAGCTGGCAGCGCGACTACACCTTTGCCGAGCCGGTGAAGGTGCCCGCAGGCTCCAAGCTGATCGCCCACTTCATCTACGACAACTCCAAGCGCAACCCGAACAACCCCGACTCCAACAAGCAGGTGGTCTGGGGCGACCAGTCCTGGGAGGAGATGTTCTACACCGCGCTCCGCTTCCGCTGGGTCGGCGAGACATCGAACAAGATGAACGACTTCGACAAGGAACTCGATAAGGACCGCATGCTCGGCATGCTGGACTCCAACATCGACGGCAAGATCGAGAAAGCCGAGCTGAAGGGCCAGTTGGGCGACCAGATCGGCAAATACTTCGATGTGCTCGACACCGACCACGACGGCTCGCTCGACAAGACCGAGCTGGCCGCCATGGAGAAGATGATGAACGGCCGGCACCGCCGCAAGCCCGCTGCGGCCGACGCGGCGCCTGCGCCCAAGCCGGCGGTCGCCAGCCCGGCGGCCACGAGCGGCGGCAACTAACCGTCAGCCAAGGCGTGAAGATCGAGGCCCGGGGCGAAAGCTCCGGGCCTTTTTCCTTTGGACCTACTCGCCCCAGAGGTCGTGGATGTCGCCCTTGCGGTTGAGCATGCGCACGGCGCGCTTGACCACCGCCAGCAGCCGCGCGCGCCGGGCCGGCTCGTCATAGGTCATCGCGCCTCGGGCCAGGCCCTCCAGCAGGAAGCGGCCGAGGTCGCGGCTGGCCTGGAAGCGCGGATCGGCGCCGGCCTGGGCCATCGCCCCGAACCGGTCGCCCACCTGGGCCCGGTCGAAGGCCGCCTGGGCCGCGGCCAGGCGGGGCCTCAGCATTGGCTCGGTGCGCGCCGCGGCCTCCAGCTCGGCGAAGGCCACGAACGCCGTCTCGTGCAACAGCGCCCAATAGGCCTCGATCGCCTGTTCGGAGGCGTCATAGCCCTGGGTCACCGACGCCGCGGCGGCCCGTTCGAACAGCCGCGCGCGGGCCAGCTCGATGTGGGAGATCGCCGCCTCCACCAGCTCCTCGCGGGTGGCGAAGTGATAGAGCATCGCGCCGCGGGTCAGCTTCGCCGTCTCGGCGATCACCGAATTGGTGGCGTTGTGATAGCCGATCTCGGCAAACAGCCGCATCGCCGCATCGAGGATGCGCGCGCGGGTGCGCAGCGACTTCGGCGTCGCTTTCGCAGGATAGGTTCTCGCGTCCATCGGGACCAATTTTTCGGGCGACCTGGGGAGGGTCTGCTCAGGATATTTCCTAGCAGCACGTGGTGGCGCGACGCCAGCGCACAAGGGCGATTTCGCAAAACAGACACGGAATCACGTCACGGCCTGCCCGGTATATGGGCGACCAGGGCCCTTACCCGCGCGCGATTGCTCGATCCCGGGCGGGAAGGGCCCTCAACAGGGTCGGGGGGCTGCAAGTGACCGAAGCCGGGATCCGCCGCTACCGCAGCGTGTTCATCTCCGACGTGCACCTGGGCACGCGCGGCTGCCAGGCCGATCTGCTGCTCGACTTCATCCGCCAAGTCGAATGCGACACCCTCTATCTGGTGGGCGACATCGTCGATGGCTGGAAGATGAAGTCCGGCTGGTACTGGCCCCAGTCGCACAACGACGTGGTGCAGAAGATCCTGCGGCTGGCCCGCAAGGGCGTCTCTGTAATCTATGTGCCGGGCAATCACGACGACCGCATCCGCGATTTCTGCGGCGTGCATTTCGGCGGGGTGGTGGTGGCCCGCGATGCGATCCACGAGACCGCCGACGGCAAGCGCTTCCTGGTGATCCACGGCGACGAGTTCGATTCCATCGTCCAGCACGCCCGCTGGCTGGCCTTCCTCGGCGACTGGGCCTATCGCGCCCTGCTGGCCTCCAACACCTTGGTGAACCGCGTGCGCCGCAGGCTGGGCTTCGGCTACTGGAGCTTCTCGGCCTTCGCCAAGACCCGGGTGAAGAAGGCCCTGCAGTTCATCGAGAACTTCGAGCAGGCCGTGGCCGAGGAGGCCCGTCGGCGCGGCGTCGACGGGGTGATCTGCGGCCACATCCACAAAGCCGAGCGGCGGATGATCGGCGAGGTCGACTACATCAACGACGGCGACTGGGTGGAAAGCTGCACGGCGCTGGTCGAGCATCCGGACGGACGGCTGGAGATCCTCGAGTGGGCCAAGGAATGCAGGCGGCAGCTTGCCCTGGAGTCCCTTGGGGCTCCATCGGCGTTGGGCGAGCCGCTCGCTGCCTGATCGTCGTTCATGCAGGCAGTTTCGATTGACAGTTCAAAGTGATCTCGTGACAGTGCCGCTGTCATGAGACCGCCGGCGCTTTCCCAGACTCTTCGAGACCGCCAGCGCGAAGAGACGCGCGAGCAGATTCTGCGCGCCGTCGGGCGCCAACTGGAGGCGGGCCCGCTCGAGGACCTGGGCTTCTCCGAGATCGCCAAGGACGCCAAGGTCGGCGAACGCACCGTCTACCGCTACTTCCCGACCAAGGAAGCCCTGCTCGGCGCCTTCTGGGCGTGGATGCAGACCCAGGCCGTCGCGCCGCCCGAACGGCCCAAGCCGGCCCGCTCACTGCCGCGCATCCGCGAGGCGATCAACTCCCCGCGCGACGCCCAACGGCCCATGCGCATCCTGGTCGCCACCGATGCCTGGGAGCCGCAGGTCAACGGCGTCGTCCGCACGCTCACCCGCGTGGTCGCCGAACTGCACGCCATGGGCCATTCGGTCGAGGTGATCAGCCCCGACCAGTTCAAGACCTTCCCGCTGCCCACCTACGCCGAGATCAAGGTGGCCATCGGCGTCTACGAGCCGGTGCAGGAACGCTTCAAGGCCTTCGAGCCGGAGGCCATCCACATCGCCACCGAAGGGCCAATCGGACTGGCGGCGCGGCGCATCTGCGTGGAGTGGAAGCTGCCCTTCACGACCAGCTATCACACGCGGTTTCCGGAATATGTCTCCGCGCGCCTGCCTTTGCCGCTGGCCGCCGGCTACGCCTACATGAAGTGGTTCCATAAGCCGTCCGGCCGGTTGATGGTGGCCACGCCGACCATGCGCGACGAGCTCGCCGGCCACGGCTTCCGCAACATCTCGTCGTGGTCGCGCGGCGTCGACACCGAGACCTTCCATCCGCGCGGGCCGGACGATCCGGACATCTTCGCGAACCTCGCCAAGCCGATCTTCCTCTATGTCGGCCGCGTCGCGGTGGAGAAGAATATCGAGGCCTTCCTGAGCATCGACCTGCCGGGCGCCAAGGTGGTGGTGGGTCCAGGGCCACAACTCGAAGACCTGAAGATCAAATATCCGCAGGCGGTGTTCACCGGCTCCAAGTCCGGCGAGGACCTAGCGGCGGCCTTCAACAGCGCCGACGTCTTCGTCTTCCCCTCGCTCACCGACACCTTCGGCCTGGTGATCTTGGAGGCCATGGCCTCGGGCACGCCGGTGGCCGCCTACCCGGCGCCCGGTCCCATCGACATCATCCCCAATTCCGGCGCCGGCAAGCTCGCCGCCAGCGCCACCGAGGGCCTGCGCGAGGCCTGCCTGGAAGCCCTCACCTGCGACCGCAAACAGGTGCGCGCCTTTGCCGAGAAGTTCTCCTGGCGGGCCTGCGCCGAGGATTTCGTGCGCAACCTGCAGCCCTATCCGGAGCCGGAGAAGACCCGTTTCTGGCGGCGCCTGCGCCGCCTGGCCCGCGTGCGCCGCCGCCGTCCCGAGGCCGCCCTAGGCTAATCTCTGCGGCACCGCTGCGGAGGGAGAGGGGGCCTAGCCGAAGCGGCCGGTGATGTAGTCGGAAGTCTTCTTGGTGGCCGGGCGCTGGAAGAGATCCTCTGTCGGCCCGAACTCGATCAGCTCGCCTAGGTACATGAAGCCGGTGTAGTCGCTCACCCGGCCGGCCTGGCCCAGGTTGTGGGTGACGATGACGATGGTGTGGTCGGCCTTCAGCTGGGTCACGGTTTCTTCCAGCTTGGCCGAGGAGATCGGGTCCAGCGCCGAGGTCGGCTCGTCGAGCAGCAGCACCTCGGGCCGCACCGCCACGCCGCGCGCGACACACAGCCGCTGCTGCTGGCCGCCGGAAAGGCCGAGGCCCGGCCCCTTCAGGTTGTCCTTCACTTCGCCCCACAGCGCAGCCCGGGTCAGCGCCTCCTCGACGCGGACGTCCATGTCGACCTTGGAGAGGTTCTCATAGAGCCGGATGCCGAAGGCCACATTGTCGTAGACGGTCATCGGGAATGGGGTCGGCTTCTGGAACACCATGCCGACGCGGGCCCTGAGCCTCGCAAGGTCGGCGCCGGGCGCCAGGATGTTTTCGCCGTCCAGCATGATCTCGCCCTCGGCGCGCTGGCCGGGATAAAGGGCGTACATGCGGTTGAGCGTGCGCAGCAGCGTGGACTTGCCGCAGCCCGACGGGCCGATCAGGGCGGTGACCTTGTTCCTGGCGAACGGGATCGAGACGTTCTTCAGCGCGGGCGTCTTGCCATAGAAGAAGTTCAGGGCGCGCACGTCGACCTTGACGTTGGCCTTGTCGACATCGGCGATGCTTGTCGCGAAGTCTTCCACCTGATTGAGCGTATTCATGAGCGCCGCTGTTCCTTGGCCACAATGCGCGCAACGACGGTGACCGCAAGCACGGTCGCCGCGATCAAGAGGGCGCCGGTCCAGGCGAGCCGTTGCCAATCCTCTTGGGCGCTAAGTGCGAAGTTGTAGATCACTATTGGCAGGTTGGCGGTCTGCCCGCGAAGGTCGAGGGAGAAGAACTGGTTGTTGAGCGCCGTGAACAGCAGCGGCGCGGTCTCGCCGCTGATTCGGGCGAAGGCAAGCAGCGCCCCGGTAAGCAGACCGCTGCGGGCCGAGCGCCAGATGATGGTGCGGATCACGTAGGACAGGGGCGCGCCCAGCGCCACGCCCGCCTCGCGCAGGGTGGCGGCCTGCAGGCTGAGCACGTCCTCCGTCGTACGCGTGATCACCGGCACGGCCAGTAGCGCCAGCGCCACCGAGCCGGCGAAACCGGAGAAGCTGTGGAACGGCGCCACCAGGATCTCGTAGACGAACAGGCCCACCAGGATCGACGGCGCCGAGAGCAGCACGTCGTTGAGGAATCGGACCACCGATCCGTAGGCGGAGCGTCCGCCATATTCGGCGAGCCAGGTCCCGGCCAATACGCCAACGACCACGGACATGACCATGGCCAGAAGACACATCATGATGGAGCCGACGATGGCGTTGGCGAGCCCCCCGCGCGAACCGGGCGCTGGTGTCGACAGAGTGAAGGTGTCGAGGTTCAGACCGACGATACCCTTGCTCAACAGCGACCAGAGGATCGCGGCCAGCGCCGCCAGCGCGACCACGGTCACCACCACGCAGAAGGCCTCGAAGACGACATTGGTCAGGCGCCGACGCGCCACCTTGGCGGCGGACGCGCTCACAGCCGGGCGCCTTGCATGCGCAGCATCAGCCGCGCCAGGCCCAGCACCGTGAAGGTGATCACGAACAGCACCAGGCCAAGGGCGATGAGGGCCGAGACGTGCATCGGACTGGTGGCCTCAGTGAACTCGTTGGCGATGGTCGACGCTATGGTCGAGCCGCTATCGAACATCGACTTCGGGAAGCCATGCGAATTGCCGATGATAAAGGTCACCGCCATGGTCTCGCCGAGCGCGCGGCCAAGGCCCAGCATCACCGCCCCGATGGCACCGGTGCGCACATAGGGCAGCGTCACGCTCATCACCACCTCCGCCGTGGTCGCGCCCAGGCCATAGGCGCTTTCGCGGACGGTGGGCGGCACGGTCAGCAGCAGTTCGCGCAAGGTCGCGGCCATGAACGGCAGGATCATGATCGCCAGGATGATCGAGGCCGACAGGATTCCCGAGCCGTTGGGGACACCCGTGGTCAGCTTCTCAAGCAGCGAACCCGGCGCCGCGGCGCTCATCAGCGGCAGCTGGATGAATTTCGAGAACAGCGGCGCGAAGACGAACAGGCCCCACATGCCGTAGACGATCGATGGGATGCCGGCGAGCAGCTCCACCGCCGTGCCGATCGGCCGGCGCAGCGCCGCGGGGCAGAGCTCGGTCAGGAAGAAGGCGACGCCGCCGGCGATCGGAAGGGCGATGATCAGGGCCACCGCCGCGGTCACCAGGGTGCCGACGACGGGCCCGGCCGCGCCATAGACGTCGGTCACCGGGTTCCAGGTGGTGGAGAACAGGAAGCCGATCCCGAACGTCTTCATCGCCGGCCAGCCACCGAGGACCAGCGAGAAGATCAGGCCGCCCAGCGCCACCAGCAGCGCGGTGGCCGCAGCGAAGCACAGGCCCTCGAACACCTGGCCCACCAGCGCCCCACGGGGGCTGGAACGGCGGGTCGGCTTGTCAGGCATCGAGCGGCCGGCGGCGGGGAGGGCTTGGTCAGTCATGAGTTGGCGCCGAACGGATGGCCCGCCCACCCCACCGCCGTCAAGCGCGGCGGCGGGGTGGGGGTTCCGTCCTATTTGTAGACCGGCTTGCCGTCGGGACCGACGACCTTGGACCAGGACTTGTGGATCAGGTCCTTCACCGCCGGCGGCAGCGACACATAGTCGAGCTGAGCCGCGGCGGCGTCGCCGTTCTTGTAGCACCAGTCGAAGAAGGCCAGCACGTCGTGGCCCTTGGCGGCGTCGGACTGCTTGGTGTGCACCAGGATGAAGGTGGCCGCCGTGATCGGCCAGGCGTCGGCGCCCGGCTGGTCGAGCAGCAGCAGGTAGAAGCCCGGCGCGGAGGCCCACTTGGCGTTGGCCGCGGCCGCGGCGAAGTTCTTGGCGTCCGGGGTGACGAACACGCCGGCCTTGTTCTGCATCAGGGCGTAGGTCATCGCGTTCTGCTTGGCGTAGGCATACTCCACGTAGCCGATCGCGCCCGGGGTCTGTTTGACGAAGGCCGCGACGCCGTCGTTGCCCTTGCCGCCCAGGCCCGTGGGCCAGGAGACGCTGTCGTTGGCGCCGACCTCGCTCGCCCAATGGGCGGCCTTCATGCTGAGGTAGGTGGTGAACACGAAGGTGGTGCCAGAGCCGTCCGAGCGGTGGACCACCGTGATCGGCAGGTTCGGCAGCGGCACGCCCGGATTGAACTTGGCGAGCAGCGGGTCGTTCCACTTCTTGATCACACCGCGGTAGATGTCGGCCAGCAGCGCGCCGGTAATCTTGATCTGGCCGGGCTTGATGCCCTGCAGGTTCATCACCGGCACGACCCCGCCGATGACGGTGGGGAACATGGCCAGGCCGCCGGTGGCCAGGTCGTCCGGCTTCAACGGCTTGTCGGTGGCGCCGAAATCGACGGTCGAGGCGTTGATCTGCTTGATGCCGCCGCCGGAGCCGATCGCCTGGTAGTTCAGGCTGATCCCGGTCTGGGCCTTATAAGCCTCCGCCCACTTGGCGTAGACCGGCGCCGGAAAGGTCGCGCCGGCTCCCGAAATCGTCCCGGCCGCGTTCGCCCCCGTCGCGATCGAAAGTGCCGCCGTGGCGGCGATCAGGGCCGCGCCGAACGCCACCCCAAGCTTCTTCAACATGGTTCTCTCCTGAAAAGAGCGCCCCATCCATACCGCTCTTGCCCGAGCGTGTAGCCGCGGAGGTTCGCAGTTTTGTGACACGGATCCCGATCGTCCGCGGCCGGACCTTTCATTTTCCACATAAATACGCGCGAGCGCCGTCACGGGCCTGTCACATCACTGTCGGCTAGTCGTCATGAGCGGCAGATAAACCCCCGTGCAAGGGTTGGGGGACCCAGAATTAGGGCCACCCCCGCCCCTCGCTAGATCAACAAGGATGGGGATCCAATAATGAGCCTTCCCACGAAGGACGTGGCGCATTGCGTCGCCAAGGGCGCGTTCGTCGCTCTGCTGATGACCAGCACCGCCACCGCAGCCCTGGCCGCACCGGCCCACAAAGGCCACAAGGCGCACAAGGTCGCCGCAAGCGTTGACGCGCGCGACGCCAAGCTCGAGGCCCTTCAGCAAGAGGTCAACGAGATGCGCGCCCAGATGGCGCAGATGCAGCAGATGCAAGGCGTCGACCGGAGCGAAACCAAGGTCGCCGCGCTGCAGCAGCAGCTCGACACGGTCAATGCCCGGCTGGCCGACGTGAAAGCCGCCCAGACCGCCGACGCCACCAACATCATCACGCTGCAGGCGCCGCCCGCGGTGGCCGTCAGCCTGCCCAACGGCAAGCCGGCGCTCGCCTCCGCCGACGGCCGGTTCACCGCCAACATCCGCGCCAACGTCATGTTCGACGCCGGCAAATATCTTCAGAAGTCCAATCTGCCGGCGGTCACCAATGGCCGCGAGCTGAACGACGGCACCGACTTCCGCCGCGCCCGCTTCGGGGTCGACGGCAAGCTGTTCAAGGACTTCGACTATTCGTTCATCATGGAGTTCGGCGGCTCGGGCGCGGAGAACGCCGGCCAGCTCTACGAGTTCTACGTCCAGTACACCGCGCTGAAGCCCTGGAAGATCAAGCTCGGCGCCTTCGAGCCCAAGGTCGGCCTGGAGGCCGATGTCTCCACCAGCCAGATGCCGATCATGGAACGGCCTTCGCCCGCCGAAGTGGCCCGCAACGTCGCCGGCGGCGACAGCCGCTCTGCCCTGCAGATCTACGGCAACGGCCTTTGGGGCGACGGCGACTCCGGCATCGCCACGCGCTGGATGGTCTCCGGCGCCGTCACCGGCAATACCGTGGGTACGATCAACTCCACCGGCTCGGCCACCGCCCAGCCGTTCACCGAGCAGACCGCCGTCGTTGGCCGCCTCGCCATCGCCCCGTTCAGCTCCACCGACTGGCAGGCCCACTTCGGCATCAGCGGCCAATATGTGTCGATGCCCAACGACGCCGGCGCCGCGGCCAACCCGCGCTACCCGGTTCAGTTCCGCGACCGCCCGGAACTGCGGATCGACGGCACGCGCCTGGTCGACACCGGCGCCATCGACACGCGCCACGTCAGCGTCATCGGCGCCGAGGCCGGCCTGACCGCCCAGAACTTCATGATCGAGGGTGAGTACTTCAAATACCGGATCGACCGCCGCAACGTGACGAACGCCCCGATCTTCGCCAGCAACCCGGACTTCAGCGGCTGGTACGTGACCGGCGTGTGGGTGCTGACCGGCGAGAGCCGCCCCTACAACGCAGGTGAGGCCCGCTTCGACGGGCCGCGGCCAAACTACAACTTCAACCCGGCCGCCGGGACCTGGGGCGCCTTAGAAGTCGCCGCCCGCTACTCCGATCTCAACCTGAACTACCATGACTGCGGCGCCGGCGTCGCCACACCGGCGACCCCGGGCGCCAACTGCTTCGACGCCGTCCGTGGCGGCGAGCAGAAGATTTCGACGATCGGCCTGAACTGGTACCTGAACCCCACGATCCGCATGATGTTCGATTACCAGCATGTGGACGTGAGCCGTTTCAACGCCGCCGGCCTGCAGATCGGTCAGAAGTACAACGCCATCGCCATGCGGACCCAGCTCAGCTTCTAGCCCAAATCCCCGCAAGCCTCAGGCGCCGCCGCGTCCCCCGCGGCGGCGCTCTTTTTTATCCTAGAGCAACCGGCTGCGCATGGCCTGGGACAGGATGTCGATCAGCGTCACGGCGACGATGATCACGATGATGATCGCCGAGAGGTGATGGTAGTCGAAGGCGTTGAGCGTCTCGAACAGCAACTGGCCGATGCCGCCCGCGCCGATCAGGCCCAGCACGGTCGCCGAGCGGGAGTTGGATTCGAACCGGTAGAGCGCGTAGGAGGTCCACAGCGGCGCGACCTGCGGGATGATGCCCCAGACCACCTCCTGCAGCCGGTTGGCGCCGGTGGCGCGCACGCCCTCGACGGGCCCCTTGTCGATGGCCTCGACGGCTTCCGAGAACAGCTTGGCCAGCACGCCGCCGGTGTTGAGCGCCAACGCCATGACGCCGGCAAAGGGGCCAAGGCCCACGGCGACGATGAACAGGGTGCCCACCACCAGGTCCGGGATCGAGCGCAGCAGGTTCATCAACAGGCGCATCGGCTGTTGCAGCCAGGGGGGCGAGACGTTGCGGGCGCAGGCCAGGCCGAACGGCACCGCGATCACCACCGCCAGCGCCGTGCCCCACATGGCGATCTGGATGGTGAGCCACATCTGCGAGATGTAGAGCGGCAGCTGGTCGAAGTTCGGGTGCAACAGGTCGGCGCCGAACTCGCGCATGTTCTGCGAGTTGGTGAACAGCTTGGAGATGTGGCCCATTTCCACCGGCTTGACCGCCACGATCAGCAGGATGAGCACCAGGCCCCAGACCAGCAGGTCGGGCGCTTGCTGGACCAGCGAGCGGTGTGGCGGCGCCGGAGTCTCGCCTGGCGTCAGAATCGGGCCGGGTGTCTGGGCGACGGGCCCGCTCATCAGATATTCGGCTCCTTGGCCCGCTTCTGCTCGGCGGTGGCGTGGATCTTGTCGAAGGCCGCCTGCGCCTTGGCCATCCGCGCCTTGTCCCCGGACCTGCGGGCCTCGGAGACCTCGACCGCGGCCTGCATCTCGCGCACCGGATCGAGATAGGTGTCGTCCGCCGCCTTGAACCCGCCATAGGCCAGGCCCTTCAGCACCTTGCGCTGGGCGTCGGCGATCGGCCCGGTTCCCGTCCCATAGGTCAGGAAGAACTGGCGCATCTTCTCCTTCAGCGCCGGATCGACGTCCTTGCGCACGATGATCGAGGACTCCGGCAGCGGCGGCGAGGTCCACAGGACCTCCAGCTTGTCGCCCACATGCGGGGGCTCCCGCTTGGCGAACACCAGGCCCACGGTGTTGTTGGTGGCCACGTCCAGCACGCCGTTGGCGACCGCGGCGCTGTTGGCCTGATGGCTCGACGACCGCACGGTCTTGAAGCAGCGCGTCGGGTCGATGTTGCGCGGGGTGAACAGGTAAGCCATCGGCGCCAGCGTGCCCGAGGTCGACTGCGGGTCGCCTATCCCGAAAGAGTACTTCTGCCCGCAGGCCAGCACCTTATCGAGGGTAATGCCGCTGCCCTTCTTGGCGATCAGGATCGAGGCGTAGGTCTCCTCGCCACCGGCGTCGATCACCCGGCCCAGCACCTCGCCGTCGGAGCGGGTGACGGCGTCCAGCGCCGGCAGGGCCGAGAACCAGCCCATCTGCACCTGCTTGAAACGCATCGCCTCGATCAGGCCCGCGTAGTTGGTCACGTACCGGGCGGTGACCTTCACGCCCACCTGCTTGGACAGTTCGTCCAGCAGCGGCGACCACAGGGGGCCCATGGACGCCTGGTTCTCGGCCGGCAGGATGCCGAAGACGATCTCCTGGGTCTGGGCCGCCGGCGCCGGCTTGGGGTTGCACCCGGCCAGCAGGGCCAGCGGCAGGGTCAGCGCAGCCATCAGGCCCAGCGCGCGCATCGTATTGCGGCGGATCATTTCGGAGCTCCCTCCCAGAAGACGTCTTCGAATTCCGGACCGTAGATGTCGATCAGTTGCTTGGTTTCGAGGCCGGTCGCGGGGCCGTCGTAGACGATCTTGCCCGCTTTCAGCGCCACCACGCGGTCGCAGTAGCGCAAGGCGTAGTCGACCTGGTGCAGGGTGACGACCACCGTCAGGCCATCGACCTTGTTCAGGTCGCGCAGGTTCTCCATCACCTTGCGCGCGGCCACCGGGTCCAGCGAGGCCACCGGCTCGTCGGCGAGAATGATCTTGGCCTTCTGCACCAGGGCGCGCGCGATCGCGCCGCGCTGCTGCTGGCCGCCCGACAGGGTATTGGCCCGCTGGGCGGCATAGTCGGCGACGCCCACCCGGGTCAGCGCCGCCATGACCGCGGCCTTGGTCTCGGCGGGCCACAGGCCCAGGAACCCTCGCCAGGCCACGATCCGCCCCAGCGAGCCCAAGGCGACATTGGTGAACAGCGAGAGCCGGCCGACCAGGTTGAACTGCTGGAAGATGAAGCCGATCCGGGTCCGGGTCTTGCGCACCCGGCCCGAGATCCGGCCGTGCGCCTGCACCGCGCCGCCGAACGCCTCGATGCGGCCCTCGCCGGCGTCGATGGTCTGCAGGCCGGAAATCGAGCGCAGCAGGGTCGACTTGCCCGACCCAGAGGGGCCGATAAGCGCGATCATCTCTCCCTTGCGCACGTCCAGGGAAACACCATCCAGCGCCCGGCGCTGGCCGAAGCTTTTTGAGGCGTTCCGGATCGACAGAACCGCGTCGGTCATGGAGGGCTAAGGCTTCCCCGGTAGAGCTCTCGCAAGGGGGTGTTTTCCCCAACCCCTACCCGGCTTCATGACACGCGCACGCCCGTCGGGTCTAGCGCGCCATATGCGAGGTGAGCGCGCGTTAAGCCTCGGATAGGATACGCGGACTTTACATCACGGACTTATGACCCTATTTGGCGCGTTCCGGCGGACCCGATGTCCTGAAAAGCGCTGCTAACGCCGGATTGGGTTCAACTATCCGTTGGGGGTTACGTGAATTGCACACGTATCATACGCCCCTGGACCTGGTCCGTGATCGCCTACCGGAGCGTCCCGTCGCCCTTGCGCGACCCGACGCGGTAGCGACAGCGGCGCGCTGGTTCCAGGAACATTTCAAGGGTGATGTGTTCTACGCCGTCAAGGCGAACCCCTCACCGTGGGTGATCGAGACGCTCGCCAAGAATGGCGTGGCGTCGTTCGACGTCGCCTCCATGCCGGAAATCGAGCTGGTCACGACGCACGCCCCCGGCGCGCGCGTGGCCTTCATGCATCCGGTGAAGAGCCGCTCGGCCATCGCCAAGGCCTACAACGACCACGGGGTGCGGATCTTCGCCCTCGACACCCATGAGGAGCTCGCCAAGATCCTCGAGGCCACCGGCGGCGCCGACGACCTGACCTTGGTCGTGCGCCTGGCGGTCAGCGCCGAAGGCGCGGCCTATTCCCTCTCCGGCAAGTTCGGCGTCGAGACCCACGAAGCCTCGGCTCTGCTGCTGGCCGTGCGCCGCGCCACCAACGGCCTGATGGGCGTCTCCTTCCACGTCGGCAGCCAGTGCATGCGCCCGACCGCCTTCCAGGCCGCCATGGCCCAGGCGAGCCGCGCCATCGTGCGCGCCGGCGTCATGGTCGATGTCGTCGATGTCGGCGGCGGCTTTCCCTCAGTCTATCCGGGCATGATCCCGCCGGACATGAGCGACTATGTCGACAGCATCCACCGCGGCTTCGCCGAGATGATGGTGCACGAGGAAACCGAGCTGTGGTGCGAACCCGGCCGCGCCCTGGTGGCCGAAGCCTCCTCGATCCTGGTCAAGGTCGAGTTGAAGAAAGGCGACGCGCTCTATCTGAACGACGGCAGCTACGGCAGCCTGTTCGAC
>JANXXK010000211.1 GCA_025350685.1 Alphaproteobacteria bacterium
CGTGGAAGCTCATGCCCCCGTGCCAGGTCTTCAGGATCTCCGCCGGATCGGTCCAGATTATCGAGGGCGTGTAGAACACGACGTGGCCCAGCCGGCCGCCGACAATGACGCCCAAGGTGATCCACAGGATGAGATCGTCGATCTTCTCCGGGGTCGTGGCCGGCCCGCGGAATTCCCAGAGTCTGGCCTCGCGCACCAGGGCCAGCATGTAGTACCGGCCGAGCACGATGCCGGCCACATAGGCGAGCGCGTACCAGCGGATCGCGATCGGGCCGAGGTGGACCAGGACAGGGTCGAAATCCGGAAACGGCACGGTCTTTACGACTCCCGCGTTGAGGGGTGCGATAGTCGCTTTAGACGAGAAGCCCTTCGCTTTCGACCCTCCAGGGCCATATAGAGAGGGCGACGGGCCCCGGCCCGCCGCTGACGACGTGAAAGATGCAGACCCAGAACCCTTTTCTCGACGAGATGGCCAAATTGACCACCGCCGCCATGGGCCTCGCCCAGGCCGCGGGCGAGGAAGCCAAGGCCGCCTTCCGATCCCAAGCCGACCGCATGGTCGCCGAGTTCGACCTGATCCGCCGCGAGGATTTCGACGCGCTGAAGGCCGAGGTGGCCGCGCTGCGCGCCGAGGTGGACGCCTTGAAGGGCGAGAGGAAACCCGCCGTCAGGGCAAAGGCGGCGGCGTCCAAATCGGCGGGGTCGGCGTAACTCCACAGCAAACGCGCCCGCGGCGGATCACTTCAGGAAAGAACCGGATGACGCCTCGAGCGCAAAACAGATTAGCTTCAAAGCCGCAGGCGATTCGGGGGCGGCCGGCTGCTCCCCGCCCGCTGCGAAAGGATCACGGGTCCCATGGACACCCTTCCGTCTGACGATTCCGTCCAGCTCGGTTCCGATCCCCTCGACGTCGTCGAACACGTCCTGGCCGCCGAGAACCTTCCATTCGACCGCACCGAGGACGGCGATCTCGCCTTCTCGCTGGCCGGCGACTGGAAGGACTACGAACTCTGGTTCGCCTGGCGGCCGGAGGGCGACTGCCTGCAGCTATGCCTGTCCATGGACCTGACCGTGGCGACCGAGATGCGCGTCGCGGCCCAGGAGCTGATCGCCCAGGTCAACCCCCGCGTCTGGCTCGGCCACTTCGAACTGTGGGAAGACGGCGAGGTGATCTTCCGGCACGGCATGGCGCTGATGACCGGCGAGCAGCCCAGCCTGGCCCAGGCCGCGGCGATGATCGATGTGGCGGTCGAGGGCGCCGATCGCTTCTACCCGGCCTTCGATTTCCTGGTGCAGGGCTCCAAGTCGCCGGCCGAAGCGATCGCCGCCTGCATGTTCGAGACCCTGGGCGAAGCCTAGCCCTGAGGGTTCCCCGATTGCGTTGCGCGCGCCCGCCGCTAGGGTCGCGCATATGACCACGCCCATCCTGATGCTGGGCGCCGGCCGGATGGGCGGCGCGATTCTCCAGGGCTGGCGGCGCGCCGACGCCTTTCCCTCGGGCGAGATCATGATCGTCGATCCGACACCGGGCGAGGCAGCCCTGGCGGCCCAGGCCGCCGGCGTGCGGCTCAATCCGCCCGACACTGACCTCGCCGGGGCCAAGACCGTGATCCTGGCGGTCAAGCCGCAGGTCTGGGAGGCCGCCGCCGCACAATACGCGCCCCTCCTCGCCTTCGGCGCGGTGATCGTCTCCATCGCCGCGGGCGTGAGATCTGCCGACATCGCCCGGGCGTTCGGCGGCCGCACCGTGGCGCGCGTCATGCCGACCACCGCCGCGGCTATCGGCCAGGGGACGGCCAGCCTCTATGCCGAGACCCCCGCCGCGCGCGCCCTGGCGCATGCGCTGTTCGAGTCGCTCGGCACGGTCGCCGACCTGGCCGACGAGGAGCAGATGCACGCGGCCACCGCGGTCTCCGGCTCCGGACCGGCCTACCTCTACGCCTTCGTCGAAGCCCTTGAGGGCGCGGCGACCGCCGCCGGCCTGGCGCCGAAGCAAGCCGCCCTGCTGGCCCGCTCGACCATCACAGGGGCCGCGGCCCTGCTGGCCGACTCAGGCGCCGAGCCGGCGGATCTGCGCCGCCAGGTCACCTCGCCCGGCGGCACCACCGAGGCCGCGCTCAACGTGCTCTTGGGCGCCAAGGGCCTGCCGACATTGATGCGCGAGGCTGTGGTCCAGGCGATCAAACGGTCGAAGGAACTCGGCGGCTAGGCCCGGGCTTGCGTCCGCGCACGAGGAAGGTCGCGCGCCTGGGCGAATGGACCACCTCGCGGGTGCGCACCTGCAGGCCGAAGTCCTTCATCCGCTCGCCCGCCTCCAGCGCTGTCGTCGCGCCCTTGCCCGGCGATTCGAACTGGCCCTCCATCCGGAAGTCGCGGATCGACAGCAACAGGTCGCCGCCGGGCCGCAGAACGCCGGCCATTTCGGCCAGCGCGTCGGCCTTGTCCGGCCACTGATGGTAGGAGTTCACCGCATAGACGAGGTCGAACTGTTCGTCGTCGAAGGGCAGGTCGCGAGCCTCGCCGCAGCGCAGGTCGAGCGCCGCCGACCCACGCCGCCGTGCCAGCCTGCGCCGGGCGGTCTCCACCATCAGCTCGGAGTGGTCGATCCCGGCCACCAGGCCGAGCGGGCGGGTGTTGGCCAGCATCTCCAGCGCGTGGCCCGGGCCGAAACCGATCTCCAGCACCGCCGCGCCGGGCGGCGGCTCCAGGGCCTCGACGGTGGCGCGGTTCTGCTGGGCGTTGCCGCGCTCCAGCAGCCAGCCCATGACAACGCCCAGGGCGCCGCGCGGTTTTTCAGCCTGATGCATGAGCGTCTTCCCTGCCGTCTACATGGCATAGTGGCCGCCGGGGCGGCCGCCAGATGCGCGCGGGAAGATGAATTCGCTGTCATGCTTGGCCGCGGGGTCAGCCCGGCAATCGCACCACGGCCCGCAGGCCGCCCATCGGCGAGCGCGACAGGGTGATGTCGCCGCCGTGGCCGCGGGCGACGTCGCGGGCGATGGCCAGGCCCAGGCCCACGCCCTTGGTGTTCTGGTTGCGGGCCTCGTCGAGGCGGCCGAAGGCCTTGAACGCCTCCTCATAGCGGTCCTCGGGGATGCCCGGCCCGTCGTCGTCGACGAAGATCTCGACGCCCCCCCCTTTTGCGCCATCCGCGCCGCGCACATGGGCGGCCACCTCGACGTGCTCGCCGTGGACAGCGGCGTTCATGATCAGGTTGGACAGCGCCCGCTTGAGGGCATTGGGCCGCACCTCGGCCGAGAGGTCCGGGTCAGCGACCACGGCGACCTCCGCGCCGGCGCGCCGCGCGCCCTCGCTCACCGTCTCGATCAGTTCGCGCAGATTGACCGTCTCGACCGCCTCGCCGCCCTCGCCGCGGGCGAAGGCCAGGTACTCGTCGATCATGTGCTCCATCTCGGCCAGGTCGCGCTTCATGGCCTCGTTGCGCTTGGTGGGCTCGGAGAGCGCCAGGGCGAGTTTCAGCCGGGTGAGCGGGGTTCGTAGATCGTGGCTCACCGAGGCCAGCAGGGTGGTGCGCTGGTCGATGTGGCGCTGGATGCGGGCGCGCATGTCGAGGAAGGCCGAGGCCGCGCGGCGCACTTCCTTGGCTCCGTGCGGCTTGAAGGCGAGGACCTCGCCGCCGCGCCCGAAGGCCTCGGCGGCATTGGCCAGCCGCTCGATGGCGCGGACCTGGTTGCGGATGAACAGGATGGCGATGGTGGTGAGCAGGATCGTCGCCACGGTCATCCAGAGAACGAAGATGTGGCCTTGCGTGGCGAACGCCCGGTCGCGCGGCGCCAGCACCCGGATCACCCCGCCGGGCACGGCCACACGGATGTCGACGTAGGCGGGGTAGCGGGTGGTGTCGAACCAGAAGGGCTCGTCCAGCCGCTGGGAGAGCGCCTGCTGCATCGACTGGTCGATCGGGGCGAACAAGGCGTGCCTTTGCCCCACGGGCAGCTTGCGCCCCGGCTGCAGGGCCACCGACAGGCCCATGGACTCCTCGGCCCGCTTGGAGAGTTTGGCGAAGGCGGCCGGCGTCGGGTCGTCCTGGTAGCTCTCCACCGCCCAGGCGATATCGCCGGCCAGGCCCTCGGACAGGCGGCTGGTCACCGTCTGCCAGTGGGCGTCGAAGAACACATAGGTCACCGCGATCTGCATGATCGCCACCGGCAGGACGATGATCAGCAGGGATCGCCCGAACAGGGTCTTCGGCATCTGCCGCTTGATCCAGCGGCCGACAACGCGCGGGCGCCACGCTCTTGAAGAAGGAGGGGCCATCTAGTCGGGCGCCAGCCTGTACCCGATGCCGCGCACCGTCTGCAGATAGCGCGGCGCCTTGGGGTCGGCCTCGATCTTACGCCGAAGCCGGGTGACCTGCACGTCCACCGCCCGGCCGGAGGGGTCCACCGTGCCGCGGGCCAATTCCAGGCGCTCCACCGGCTCGTCCGGGGTGCGGGCGAGCTGGCGCAACAGGGCGACCTCGGCCTCGGTCAGCTTCACCGGCTCGCCATCGCTGGTGAGCTCGCCACGGTCGGGGTCGAACTGGCAACGGCCAAGGGACAGGGCG
>JANXXK010000255.1 GCA_025350685.1 Alphaproteobacteria bacterium
GCGCGGCGCCGCGCCAGCGGGGCAGCAGCGAGCCGTGCAGGTTGAACGATCCGAACACCGGCGCCTCCAGCACCTGGGCCGGCAGGATCTGGCCGAACGCCACCACCACCGCGGCGTCCAGCTCCAGGGCCTCGAAGGCGAAGACCTCCCCCGGATCGCGCATCGAGGCCGGGGTGCGCACGATCAGCCCCTCATCCAGCGCATAGGCATGCACCGGCGAGGCCTGCAGCGTCTGGCCCCGCCCGCGCGGCGCCGGCGGCTGGGAATAGACGCAGGCGATCTCGTGCCCGGCCTCCACCAGCCGCTTGAGCGCCGCGAGCGCGAAGTCAGGGGTTCCCAGGAAGGCGATCCGCATGGCGCCGGTGTAGCGGCGCGGGAACCAGGGGCCAAGCTTGGCCGTTGTCTGCGGTGACCCCATGCCCCAAGGAGCCTGATCATGCGGACCCTGTTCGGAATCGCCGCCATCGGCCTGTCGCTTGGCCTGGCCGCCTGTTCCCAGCCCACCCAGGACAAGGCCGGCGCCGATCTGAAGGCCGTCGGCTCAGACCTTAGCGCCGCGGCCAAGGACGTCGCCAATGCCCCGGCCGCCAAGGCGCTGGGCTCGGACATCAAGCAAGGCGCCGCCGAAGCCGCCGCCACGACCAAGGTCGCCGCCGACAAGGCCACCGCGCAGATCGAGGACAGCGCGGAAAAGGCCGGCGACAAGGTCAAGGCCGGCGCCAAGACCGCCGCCGACAAGACCGACGCCGCGCTCAACAAGGCCAGGGACGACGCGCAGAAATAGTAGCTGTCCTCCCGGAAGCGGCGCAGCCGCTGTCCGGGACCCATAGACTCATCATCTCGGAATTGGGCGCGGCGTTGCGGCAGACCCGAAGGGCTCGCGCGTATGGGTCCCGGTCTTCGCGTACCGCGAAACCGCGATGACAGGCGTTTTCGCTACGCCGCCTTGGCCTGCTTCTTGACCTTCTTCACCGCCTGCTCGCGCTTCAGCCGCGACAGGTGGTCGATGAACAGCACCCCGTCCAGGTGGTCCATCTCGTGCTGGATGCAGACGGCGTACATGCCCTCGGCGTCCTCCTCGATCGTCTTGCCGTGGTAGTCGAGGTAGCGCAGCTTCACGTGCGCCGGCCGCTCGACCTCGTCGTAGATCTCCGGCACCGACAGGCAGCCCTCCTCGTAGGGCTGGGTCTCTTCCGAGGCCCAGAGGATCTCCGGATTGACGAAATGGCGAGGCTCTTTCGGCTCGTCCTGCTTGGCCAGGTCCATGACGATCACCCGCTTGGCGACGCCGATCTGGATCGCCGCCAGCCCGATGCCGGGCGCCGCGTACATGGTCTCCAGCATGTCGTCCATCAGCGCGCGCAGGTCGTCATCGACCACGTCGACGCGGTCTGAGACCTTCTTCAGGATCGGGTCGGGGACGACGAGGATGTCTCTCAGGGCCATGGCGCGGGACGTAGGGTCGGAATTCCCGACCGTCAAGGTAGGAGACGCCCCCCTTACTCAGGCAAAGGAGGGACCTAGGTGTCGTCGCCCTTCACGAGCCGCACCTTCGGCACTGTCTCGTCGGTCAGCTTGGCGAGCGGGCGGACCGCCGTGTCGAGCGCGGTCAACGGCTCGATGTTGCGCCCCTCGTGGTCGACCTTCAGGTCCTCGAAGCGCCGGGCCTGGGTCAGCACCTGGGTCTCCAGGGAGCCGACGAACTGGTTGTAGCGGGCCACCGCCGTCTCCAGCGCCTTGCCAACGGAGCCGGCGTGCCCGCCCATCACCGCGATGCGCTTGTAGAGGTCGCGGCCCAGGTCGGCGATCTGCCGCGCATTGGCCGCCTGCTCCTCGACCCGCCAGCCGTAGACCACCGCCTTGCAGAGCGCGAACAGCGTCGTCGGCGTGACGATCACCACCTTCTTGTCCATCGCCTCGGTCATCAGCGCCGGCGCGCGATCCACCGCCGCCGCCAGCGCCGAATCCAACGGCACGAACATCGCCACGAAGTCCGGCGATCCCTCGAACTGATCCCAGTAAGCCTTGGCCGACAGCCCCGCCACATGGGTCCGCACGCTTTGCACGTGGCGCTGGCCCGCGGCCTCGCGCGCCTCGTCGCCGTCGGCCTCCTGCAGCTCCAGGAAGGCGTTCAACGAGCATTTGGCATCAATGATGAAGAC
>JANXXK010000299.1 GCA_025350685.1 Alphaproteobacteria bacterium
CGGCGGAGCTTTCGCCGAACACGATCCGGTCGCCGGGCGCGAGCCGCTTGCCCGGCCGCATGAAGGCCGTCCAGGCATGGGGCGAGAGGCGCCGGTGCAGCGTCGCTTCAACCGCCACCCGGCTCTCGCCGCGATGGCGCACGCCCTTCAGCCGCGCCGGGATCACCCTGGTGTCGTTGAGCACCAGCAGGTCGCCCGCCCGCAGCTGCCCCGGCAGGTCGCTGACTGCCAGGTCGTCCAGCCGCTCTCCCGGCGCGACCACCAGCAGGCGCGCCGAATCCCTCGGGCTGGCGGGCCGAAGCGCAATGCGATCCTCGGGCAGGTCGAAGTCAAAATCGGCGAGCTGCATGGAAGGGGCGTGAAGCGCATGCGCGGCCTTGCCCGTCAAGTCGCGCGCCGTGCTAGGCAGAGGCAGATGGCTTTCGCGCGACTCGTCTTGACCGCCATTCTCGGGCCGCCGGTGCTGGCGATCGCGGTGACCTGCGCGCTCGCCGCGGGACTGGCCCAGCTCGGCCGGCGCAGCCTCGTCTGGGACGTGCTCGCCCATGCCGCGCCCTTCTATCTGGGCGGCGGGCTGATCGCCCTGGCCGCGGCCCTGCTGTTCCATGATCGCTACCGCACCTTCGGCCTGATCAGCGGACTGGCCGCGGTGATCGCCGCGGGCCTGCTGATGGCGCCGGAGTACCTGCGCGAGACCGGACCGGCCGCGCCCCGCAGCGCGCCGACGATCAAGGTCATCCAGTTCAACATCTGGGGCGGGGCCGGCGGGGTCGAACGACCCGCGGCCTGGCTGGCGGCCGAGAGGCCCGACGTGGTGATCGTCGAGGAGACCAATCGCCAGGTCCTCGACGCCCTGGTCCAGACGACCGGCATGCATCTGACGATCGGGCGCTCCAACGTGGTCATCCTCAGCCGCGACCCGCCGGTCTCCCAGGTGCTGCCGATCGGCGACGCCGACGGGCCGATGGGGATGGTCGGCGCGGTCCTGCGCAGCGCCGGCCGGAACTACACGGTGCTGGGCGTCCACTACCCCTGGCCGACCGAGCGCGACCGGCTGGGCCAGGCCGAGCCGCTGATCCGCATCATTCGCGGGTTTCCGTCCGCGACGACCATCGTCAGCGGCGACTTCAACTCAGCGCCCTGGTCCTTCGCGCGGCAGCGGGAGGACCGGGCCTTCGGCCTGATCCGCCGTACGCGGGCGCTCTACAGCTGGCCGGCCAACCGCCACCTGCCCTTCCCGATCCTGCCCATCGACCACGTCTACGCCGGATCCGGCTGGGCGACGGTCAAGGTCGAGCGCGGCCCGAACCTGGGTTCGGACCACTATCCCGTGGTGGTGACGCTGGCGCCAGTTACCCCTCGCTAGGCGCCCCGCTTAAGCGTCTGAGGCGACCTTCATCGAGACGATCTTGCCCGGCGCGCGCGGCGGCTCGCCCTTGGGCAGGGCGTCGACATTGTCCATGCCCTCGGTCACCTGGCCCCAGACGGTGTACTGATTGTCCAGGAACCGGGCGTCCTTGAAGCAGATGAAGAACTGGCTGTTGGCGGTGTGCGGGCTGTTGGTCCGGGCCATCGAACAGACGCCGCGCACGTGCGGCTCGGCATTGAATTCGGACTGCAGGTTCGGCTTGTCCGAGCCGCCCGAGCCGGTGCCGGTGGGGTCGCCGCCCTGGGCCATGAAGTCGTCGATGACCCGGTGAAATACCACGCCGTCATAGAAGCCTTCGCGGGCCAGTTCCTTGATCCGCGCCACATGGCCCGGCGCCAGGTCCGGGCGAAGGGTGATCGTCACCGGACCGGTGCTGAGCTCCAGGAGCAGGGTGTTTTCGAGATCCATCACTTCACCTCAACAAGCCAAATCTTCATTTCACTTCAACAGGAATCTCTACGTCGCAGGCCGAAAAGTCCGCGCCCTTCGCGGCGCGGACGCGCTCGATCTGGGTCTTGAACCACGGCCCCTTGGGATCGATCACGCGGACCTTGGGACGGTCCTTCTCGGGGATGTCGGCCAGGACGCGGACATGTTCCATGCGGTCCTGCGGATCTTCCACCGGCTCGCCGATCTTGACGGCGCGCACGGCGTCCAGCCCGCTGATCACCCGGCCCCAGGCGGTGTAGCGCTTCTCCAGCGCGGGATAGGGCCAGCGCATGAAGAAGAACTGGCTGTTGCCCGAGTCGAGGTTGTCGTCGCGGGCCATGCCCATCACGCCCTGGCAGTAGAGCGGCCAGGCGGTGACCTTCTGGTCCTTGGTCATGGCGCCCAACGCCATCGACTGGCTCATCACCGGCAGCGACTTGATGAAGCTGATCTCCGCCACCGTCTGGTCGGCGGCCATGACGAACGGCAGGTCAGGGCCACGGCGGAAGGTGAACTCGGCCGGGATATTGGGCTTGGACGAGCCGCCCTGCCCGGTGTTCTGCGGATCGCCGGTCTGGTCCATGAACTTGTCGATGACCCGGAAGAACCGCAGGCCGTCGTAGAAGCCTTCGTGCGCCAGGGCGCGGACCTGCTCGACGTGCTTGGGCGCGGATTCCGGGGTCATCTCGACGATGATCCGGCCCTTGTTGGTATCGACCACCAGGACATCGTTGGGGTTGGGGGTGCGCCAGTCGGTTGGGCCGGGCGGGGCCAAGGCCGTGGGCTTGGCCGGCGCGGCGGGGACCGGACTGGGCTTGGGTGCGGCCCCAGCGCCGAGGGGGACGGCGGCCAGGGCTGCGACACAGGCGGCCAACAGGAACGTATGCTTCATGGAAGTCCTCGTAGCGGGCGCGCGCGGCCGACGCCAGACCCCGGATAGCGGCTAGCAGCTAGCGGCCTTGGCCATCAGCCGCGCCTTGACGCTGGGGCTGACGAAGTTGGTCACGTCGCCGCCCAGCATGGCGATTTCCTTCACCAGCTTGGAGGCGATCGCCAGGTGGCGGGGATCGGCCATCAGGAACACCGTCTCGATGTTGCGGTCGAGCTGCTGGTTCATGGCGGTGATCGAGAACTCGAACTCGAAGTCCGACACGGCGCGCAGGCCGCGCACCATGATCCCGGCGCCGATCTGGCGGGCGAACAGCGTGGTCAGACCCGCGTAGGGCTGCACCAGGATCTCGGTGGTGGCGCGAAAAGGGGCGACGGCCTCCTCGACGATGGCCACCCGCTCGTCGAGGTCGAACATCATGCTCTTGCCCGTGTCGATGGCGACGCCCAGCACCAGCTTGTCGACCAGCTTCACCGCGCGCCCGATGATGTCGGTGTGCCCGTTGTGGATCGGGTCGAAACTACCCGGATAGAGCCCGACGCGCGTCATGCCGTTTGGTCCCCCAACTGTCCGACTTCGGCTTTCGCCGTGACGCGCGGTTCTGGCAAGGGGAAATCGCCGTGGACGGCCTAACTCAGGCTCCCAACTAGGCTTTCGTGCGCGGCATCCAGGGCAGGATCATCGACACCCGCTTCTGATAGCCACGGTAGGTGTCGCCGAACACTGCAACCAGGTCGTGTTCCTCGAGCTGGATCGCGATCAGGATGTAGAGCGTCGTGGCGATCGCGAAGATCAAGTGGCCCAGGCTCATGGTCGGCGTCGCCCAGAAGGCGATGATGAAGCCCAGGTACAGCGGGTGGCGCACCACGCGGTAGAACAGCGGCGTGTGGAAGCCCTGCGGCGGGGTCTCCTTGCCGGACGCATAGGCCCAGACCTGGCGCAGGCCGAACAGGTCGAAGTGGTTGATCAGGAAGGTGCTGGTCAGCACGGTCAGCCAGCCCACGTAGCTCAGCATCACCAGCACGGTCGCCACCGGCCCCGGCCCGACGGTCCATATCGCGCTCGGAATCGGCCGCCACTGCCAGCACAGCAGGGCCAGGGCCAGCGAGGACAGCAGCACATAGGTCGAGCGTTCGATGACCTTCGGCACGATCTTCGTCCAGGCCGCCTTGAAGGCCGGCCGCGCCATCACGCTGTGCTGCACGGCGAACACGCCCAGCAACAGGGCATCGACGATCAGGCTGGGCAGGAAGGCTCCAACGGGCCCCGAATCGATGGTCTTGGGGACCGGCAGTCCCTCCACGAAGGCAACCGCGTAGAGGAAGGCGGCGAAGAAGATGCCGTAGCAAACGACGCCGTACAGAACCGAAAGAACCTTGCCCATGTTCGCCTCCCGCGATTGAGCGCGGGAACCTGCGCGCCGCCGAAAGGCCTGTCAAACTCGGGCGCCATCGTTCACCGATCGTTGTGTTGAATGACCCCGGGCGGGGTCAATCAACCGCGGCGTTGGTGTCCGGAGGCCCGTCGTCGGGGGCGATCGCGCCGGTCGCTTCGTCGCCGTCCGATTCGTCGTCCTCACCCGTATCGGCCAGGCGTTCGACGGAAACCACGTGCTCCTCCTCGGAGGTGCGGAAGATGATCACGCCGGAGGTGTTGCGGCCGACCATGCGGACCTGGCTGACCGGGGTGCGGATCAGTTGGCCCTGGTCGGTGACGAGCAGGATCTGGTCGCTCTCATCGACCGGGAAGGAGGCGGCCAGGCGGCCGCCCTTCTTGCCGAGGTCCTGGGCCAGCAGCCCCTGCCCACCGCGGCCGGTGCGGCGGAACTCATAGGCCGACGACCGCTTGCCGTAGCCCTCGGTCGAGACCGTCAAGATGATCTCCTCGGCCGCGCCCAGTTGAGCGATACGTTCCGGCGGCAGGCTGACCGCGTCGCCGGCGCCCTCCTCGCCCTCGTCATCCGCGACGGTTGTCTCCTCGCCGTCGTCGCCCTCACCCGTCACGGCCTTGGCCATGGCCCGAGCGTGCTTGACATAGGCCGCCCGCTCATCTGGCGTGGCCTGGACGGCGCGCAGGATGGCCATCGAGATCACGTGGTCGCCCTCCGCCAGGCGGATGCCGCGCACCCCGGTGGAATCCCGGCCCGCGAAGACGCGGACCTCTTCGGTCGCGAACCGGATGCAGCGGCCGAGCGCCGTGGTCAGCAGGATGTCGTTGATCTTGGCGTTGCAGACGCCGACGCCGACGATCGAGTCGCCCTCGTCCAGCTTCATGGCGATCTTGCCGTTGCGCTTGATGCCGATGAAATCGCTGAGCTTATTGCGCCGCACGCCGCCGGAGCGGGTGGAGAACATCACGTCGTACTGGTCCCACGTCGCCTCGTCCTCGGGCAGCGGCAGGATCGAGGTGATGCTCTCACCGGGCTCGATGGGCAGCAGGTTGACGAACGCCTTGCCGCGCGAGGTGGGCGTGCCCACCGGCAGGCGCCAGACCTTGAGCTGGTAGGCCTTGCCGCCGGAGGAGAAGAACAGCATCGGCGTGTGGGTATTGGCCGAGAAGACGCGGGTCACCGCATCCTCGTCCTTGGTCGACATGCCCGAGCGGCCTTTGCCGCCGCGGTGCTGGGTCCGGTAGATGCTGAGCGGCGTGCGCTTCACATAGCCGCCGTGGGTGACGGTGATCACCATGTCCTCGCGGGCGATCAGGTCCTCGTCCTCGACGTCGGCGTCGCCGTCGACGATCTCGGTGCGGCGCGGCACCGCGAAGGCGGTGCGGACCTCGACCAGCTCCTCGCGGACGATGGCCATGATCGCCTGGCGCGACGCCAGCAGCTCGAGATAGCCCTGGATCGCGTCGGCCAGCGTCTGCGCCTCGCCGAAGATCTCGTCGCGGCCCAGGCCAGTGAGGCGCGACAGGGTCAGCGCCAGGATGGCGCGCGCCTGCTCGTCCGACAGCCGGATCAGGTTCTTGTCGATCACCAGGGTGCGGGGGTCCTGGATCAGCTCGACCAGCGGCAGCATGTCGCCCGCCGGCCAGTCCTTGGCGATCAGCCGCTCGCGGGCCTCGGCCGGGTCCTTGGACGAGCGGATGATGTGGATGAACTCGTCGATATTGGCCACAGCGATGGCGAGACCCACCAGCACGTGACCGTGGTCGCGCGCCTTGCCGAGTTCGAAGCGGGTCCGCCGGACCACCACTTCCTCGCGGAAATCCACGAAGGCGGTGACCATGTCGCGCAGGCCCATCTGCTCGGGCCGTCCGCGGTTCAGCGCCAGCATGTTGACCCCGAACGAGCTCTGCAGCGGGGTGAACCGGTAGAGCTGGTTCAGCAGCACGTCGGGAGAGGCGTCGCGCTTCATCTCGATGACGATGCGCATGCCCTGGCGGTCGCTCTCGTCGCGCAGGTCGGAAATGCCCTCGACGCGCTTTTCGCGGACCAGCTCGGCGATCCGTTCGACCAGGCCGGCCTTGTTCAGCTGGAAGGGGATCGAATGGATGACGATCGCCTCGCGGTCCTTGCGGATCTCCTCGATGGTCGCCACGCCGCGCATAATCACCGAGCCGCGGCCGGTCATCAGCGCCGCGCGCGCGCCGGTGCGGCCGATGATCTGGCCGCCGGTCGGGAAGTCCGGCCCCGGGACGATGTCCAGGAGCTCGTCCAGCGTCACCTCGGGGTTGTCGATATAGGCGAGGCACGCGTCGACCACTTCGCCCAGGTTGTGCGGCGGGATGTTGGTGGCCATGCCGACGGCGATGCCGCCCGAACCGTTCACCAGCAGGTTGGGAATGCGCGACGGCAGGACCATCGGCTCGCTCTCGGAGCCGTCGTAGTTGTCCTTGAAGTCGACGGTGTCCTTGTCGAGGTCGGCGAGGATCGCTACCGCCGCCTTGGTCATCCGCGATTCGGTGTAGCGCATGGCCGCCGGCGGATCGTTGTCCACCGAACCGAAATTCCCTTGCCCGTCGATCAGCAGCAGGTTCATCGAGAACGGCTGCGCCATCCGCACCAAGGTGTCGTAGATCGCCTGGTCCCCGTGCGGGTGGTACTTACCCATCACATCGCCGACCACGCGGGCCGACTTGACGTAGGAGCGGTCGGGCGTGTGCCCCTGCTCGTTCATCGAGAACAGGATACGCCGGTGCACGGGCTTGAGGCCGTCGCGCACGTCGGGCAGCGCCCGGCTGACGATCACGCTCATGGCGTAGTCGAGGTAGGAGCGCTTCAGCTCGTCTTCGATGGCGATAGGGGCGATGCCCCCATGCCGGTCAGCCGGCGGGGTGGTGTTTTCGTCGGTCAAAGCGGGGATTTAGCCGTGGGAATCGGAGTGCTGATGTGGGGTCTGTTGTTAGCATTCTGAAGGGGAGAACGCCACTCGCGCGTACGCGCACGCGCGCGCAGGCCCGCGGAAGGACCTATAGACGGCCCCAAAGACGGGCCCAAAGACTGACGGTGACCGAGGCCCCGCGGCGTCCTAAGACGTCTATCGAAAGGATCCCCATGCCGCTGCAGCTTGGCGAGCCGGCGCCCTGGTTCACGGCGCCCACGCCTTCCTCCTCCGAGTTCGTCTTCGACACGGCCGCCGGCCGCTATGTCCTGATGGCGTTCTTGCCGAAGGACGACCCGGACGCCGCGAGCGCCGCCGTGCGCGCGCTGGCGGCGAACCGGGCGATGTTCGATGACGACCGGCTGGCCGCCTTCGTTGTCGTGCGCGATGCAGCGACCGCGGCGAGCGCCCGTGACATGGTGGGCCTGCGCTGGTTCCTCGACCTGGATGGCGAGATCAGCCGCCGCTACGGGATGCTCGGCGCGGACGGGACGGAGCACCCCACCTGGCTGCTCCTCGACCCGGCGCTGAGGATCATGGGCCGCGTGCGGTTGCCCAACGCCCAGATGGTCTTTGACCACCTGGTCCGCCTCGCCCCGCCCGGCGACTACGCCGGAACGCCGCTGCATGCGCCGGTGCTGATCGCCCCCAGGATCTTCGAGCCGGAGTTGTGCAATCAGCTCATCGCCCTACATCGAGCCGACGGCGGCAGCTTCACCGGCGTCATGCGCGACGCCGGCGATCGCACGATGCTGGTGATGGATGAGTTGAAAAAGCGGCGCGACATCGTCATCGACGACAAGGACCTGCAAGACCTGCTGCGCGAGCGCCTGCAGCGGCGCCTGTTCCCGCTGATCGCGCGGGGGCTCGGCTTCACCGCCACGCGGATCGAGCGCTACATCGTCTCCTGCTACGACGCGGCTGACGCTGCGGTGTTCCACCCGCACCGCGACTCCACCACCTTCGCCACCGCCCACCGCAAGTTCGCCTGCTCGATCAACCTCAACGACGACTTCACCGGCGGCGACCTGCGCTTCGCCGAATACGGCCGCAAGACCTACCGCCCGCCCGTGGGCGGCGCCGTGGTGTTCTCGTGCGCGATGTTGCACGAGGCGATGCATGTCACCGCCGGGCGGCGCTACGCCTTCCTACCGTTCTTCTACGACGAAGCGGCCGCCGAAGTGCTGGCCGCCTATCAGGCGCGCGTCGGCGCCCCGACCTCTGATCTTTCGCTTGGGGAGGCGGCGGTCTGATGGACGCCCCCCTGCCCGCCTGGACCGCGCCGCTGGAACGCGGCGACCTGGCCCCCTGGTTCGTCGCCGCCACGCCGGGCCAGCCGGATTATCACTTCAGCAGCGCCGTCGGCCACTATGTGCTGCTGGGCTTTCTGCCGCCGCCGGGACCGATGCGGGACACAGCCCTCGCCGCCTTCATGGTCCACCGGGCCCGTTTCGACGACGACGAGCTGACCGCCTTCATGGTGTTGCGCGATGCGCACTCCATCGGGATCGCCCGCAACCAGCCGCCGGGCCTGCGCTGGTTCCTCGACCACGACAGCGTGCTCAGCGGCCTCTATGGCGCCGTCGAGGCCGATGGGAGCGAACATCCGCACTGGCTGCTGCTGGACCCGATGCACCGGGTGCTGAGCGCCTGGACGATCGCCGATACAGACGCCTTGTTCGACGAGATCGCCCGCCTGCCGGACCTGGCCCATGCCGCTGGCGCCGAGCTCTACGCCCCGGTGTTGATCGCGCCGCGGGTGTTCGATACCGACCTCTGCCGACGGCTGATCGCCGCCTACGACGCCCAAGGCGGCGGGCCGTCCGGCGTCATGCGCGACATCGACGGGCGCACGGTCGGCGTGCTGGACGGCTTCAAGCGCCGCCGCGACGTGATCATCGCCGACGAGGGCTTCCGCGGCGAGCTGATGGCGCGCCTGCGCCGTTGCCTGATCCCGGAGATCCGCAAGGTCTTCCAGTTCGAGGCCACCCGGCTCGAGCGCTACCTGGTGGCCTGCTACGACGCTGACGAAGGCGGCTTCTTCAAGCCGCACCGCGACAACGAGACCCTCGGCACCGCCCACCGCCGCTTCGCCGTCTCGATCAACCTCAACGCTGAGGACTTCGAGGGCGGCGACCTGCGGTTCCCCGAATTCGGACCGAGGACCTACCGGCCGCCCACCGGCGGAGCGGTGGTGTTCTGCTGCAGCCTGCAGCATGAGGCCACGCCGGTGACCAGGGGCCGCCGCTACGCCTTCCTGCCCTTCCTCTACGACGAGGCGGGCCAGGTGATCCGCGACGCCAATCAGGCGGCGATTCAGGCTGCGCCTTGAGATGACCGCCAGGCGGCCCTAACTCCCGGCGCAAGACTCGGCGCAGATGGTCGTTTGTTCGGTCAGGCCCCGTTCAGACGGACCGTGCTTGGATGGTGACCATGAGACAGTCGATCCCCCTGACCCCGGCGATCCCTCTGATCCTGGCCCCCGTGCTGGCCCTGGCGGCCCTTTCCGCGGTGGCGATGGCCGGCCCGGCGCTCGCCCAGAGCGCCATCAGCCCCGGCTATTGGGAGACCACCAGCAAGGTCACCTCGCCCTTCCCAACCCACAAGACCGAGCGGCGCTGCCTCAAGCCCGCCGACGTGGCCAAGTTCATGGAAGGCAAGATCAACCACATCTACACCTGCACCTACCCGACCAAGGAGATCGGGGGCGGCAAGATCCGGCTGGAAGGGACTTGCGCCACCAAGGACGGCCCGTCGGTGCCGATCTCCAGCCAGGGAACCTTCACCAGTGACGCCCTGCATCTGGAGGCGAAGATCGCCCCGCAGCTCGGCGGCCTGACGGTGAACGTGCGCGCCAGCACCGACGCGACGCGTCTGGCCGACGCCTGCCCGGCGGACTGATCCCCTCTCCCCTCTCGGCTGCGCCGGGGTGAAGAGAATCTAGAACGGGATCTCGTCGTCGAGGTCGGCGGAGAATTCCTCCCGCGGGGCCGAGGTTTGGGCGCGCGGGCCCGACGAGAAGCCGCCGTTGTAGCCCCCGGCCTCGCCCTCTCCGGCGCCCTCGCCGCGGCCGTCCAGCATGGTCAGCTCGCCGCGGAACTTCTGCAGCACGATCTCGGTGGAGAATTTCTCCAGGCCCGCCTGGTCGGTCCACTTGCGGGTCTGGATCGCGCCCTCGACATAGACCTTCGCGCCCTTCTTCAGGTACTGCTCGCAGACCTTGACGATGTTCTCGTTGAACACCACCACCCGGTGCCACTCGGTCTTTTCCTTGCGCTCGCCGGAACCCTTGTCGCGCCAGTTTTCCGAGGTCGCGATCCGCAGGTTGGCCACGCGGTCGCCGGAGTTGAGGGAGCGGATCTCCGGGTCGGCCCCGAGATTGCCGATGAGAATGACCTTGTTGACGCTGCCCGCCATGTCGCTGTCCTGAAGTTTCCGTGGTTGCGGGCTTCGAGCCCGCCTGCACGCTAACGGGACAGCCTCGGCGCGGCAAGCGAAATGTTCACTCTTCGTTCACGTTTGCACGGAACCGTCCACAGAGGATTTGCGGCTACGGGGCGGGCGCCATCGGCATGGCCCCGGGAATGGCCAGCCGCCCGTCGCCGGTGCGCACCAGGGCCGGGTAGCGCGGCCCCTCCAGGCTGGTCGAGCTCATGACGCCTTCCTTCTGCAAAAACAGGAAGTTGGCCTGGTAGGCACCCAAGATCTCCTGCTGGTTGCCGCCCAGCATCAGGAACTTGATCCGCATCGCTTCCAGGTTGGCCGCGCAGGTCTCCAGGTTCGGGGCGGTGACCAGCTTGTTGTACTTTAGCGAGCCGTCCTTCTGCGCGACCACGTGGTAGCAGACGCCCACGTCGCCCGGCGGCTCGGTCTCCTTCTGACAGGCGGCCAGGCCGGCGACGGCGACTGCGAGGGCGGCGGTCAGGACGAGGCGTTGCATAGCTGAATCCTACACAAGCAATTCGGCGAGCGCGAGCGGTCAGCCGGACAGCTCCCAGCCAGCCCTCAACCCACCGGGGGCGAGGCGCAGCCGGGCTGGTCCATCACCGACTTGAAACTGTGGTTGTCGGCGGAGATCTCAACCTTGCCCGGCACCAGCCGCAGGGTCTGCTGGCCCCAGCGTCCGTAGGTCGCCCCGCCCGGCCGCTCGCAGCGTCCGGCGAACAGCGCCTGGACGCAGGCCCCCAGCGCCATGTCGACGGGCAGCCGGCGCCATTGGCCCTCGCCATAGCGCAGGCAGGTCGCCGGCGGACCACTGAGCGCCAGCGACGGTGGCGGAGCCGCCCCCTGCTGTTGCTCCGGCGCCGGCGCCTCGGGTACGTTTCTGGCCGTCGGCGGCAGCGGGATCAGCATTGCCCCGGCCTGGCCTGCGGCGGCCAGCGCGCCGGTCTTGTCGAGGCCGACGTCGAGCGCGTCGGTGGCCACGCCGTTGCGCTTGGCGCAGTCGGCCAGGGTCATCTCGCCGACCGACTGGCCGCCGACGAAGCAACGAAGCGGCTTGGCTGGGTCGGCGTGGCCCTCGGCGGCGCCGGCGGCATCGATCACCAGCCCGCCGCGCGAGGCCGGCGGCGGCGGCGTAGCCTCTCCGCGGTGGCGCGCCACCAGCGTCCAGGCCAGCGCCAGGCCGGCCAGCAGCGCCACGGCGGCGCCGGCCAGGGCCAGTTGGGTCCTACGGTCGTTCAGGAAATCCATGGTCTTCGCTAGACCCCGCCGACGCGCGATTCAAGCCGCCCCGCTCGGCGCCCTGCGCAGGCCCGCTGCACCGGCCTACTGCTGCCCGCCGGTCAGGCGCGACAGGGCGGCCTGGTAGTTGGCGAGCTGGTCGGTCAGGTATTGCGGCACCTGCCCTTGAGCCCTGGCGGCAAGCGCCTGAGCGTCCTTGACGCTTTGCGGCGTCTGGGCGTCGACGATGGCCTTGTAGGCGGTGCGGATCACGCCCAGCGCGGTGGTCACCTGCGCCAGGGCGTGGCTGATCTGGGCGCTGCCGCTGAGGGTGAGCGTGCTCGACAAGCCCAGGCCATATATCGGATTGCCGCCGTCGCCCGGCAGGGTGACGCCGTTGACAACGGTCGTGGCGCGCAGCACGCCCTCCGGAATGCCCAGGATAGGCAGGGCGTTCTTGTCGCCCGGACCGACGCCGAGGGTCACCGTCGCGCGCGGATTGACCGGTGCGATGCTCAGCTGACGCTGGCCAGTTAGGTTGGACACGACGGTCACCGTCGCCTCGAAGCCCGAGGCGCGGGTGATCTTGGTCGCCAGGGTGTTGAGTGTCTCGCCAGGGTCGATGGTGACGGTGTGCTTCACGCCGCTGCCGCCCTGGACTGTGAACTGATCGCCGGCGCGAAGCGCGCTTTGAGCGCTGAGCTGCTGCGAATCCGAGAGGGTCAAGGCGCCAGATGGCAGGCCCAGACGATCGAGCACGCTGGCGCCGGTGGGGGCGAAAGCGATCGCGGTCGGCGTGGCCATGTTGGACTTGCCGGTGAAGCGGCTGGACCAGCCGATCGCCCCGGTGATCGGATCTAGGCGGGCCAGGAATCCGTCCTTGGTCCCCACCGCCGGCTGTCCCGGCAGGTCGGTCCCTGCCTGCCCCCCGATCCAGACCTGGCCGCCCGACACCGCCATCGCGGTCGCACGGTCATCGCCGGTCCCGCCGTAGTAGGCGATTGCATCGCTGGGCTGGCTGGAGAGGTCGCCCGCCAGGCTGGCGACGAAGGCGTCGCTGCCGCCCGAAGCCGCGCGGGTCACCGACCCGGCCGCGAGCGCGGCGTTCGAAGTGGTGCCCGCCACGATCAGCTGTCCGCCGTTCATGGCGATGCCGGCGATGCTGCCGCCCTGCAGGTCGCCCAGGTCGCGGGTGGCCGACGGGACGGCCGTCCCGGACGAGACATCGAAGCTGCGCAGAATGCCGCGGCCGTTTTCGACACTGGCAGTGTAGAGGGTGCTCCCGTTGACGACGATACCCTGGGGCTTGTCCTCTCCCGCCGTGCCGAACGTCTGGGTGAAGGCCACCGAGGGCTTGCCGGCGGTGTCGGTCTTGAACGCCTCGATATAGCTGTCCATGCCGCCCTGCGGCGCGCCCGCGCCAGGCATCTGGCCCTGGGCGCGGCCGGCGACATAGACCGTGCCGTCGGCCGCGAAGGCGACCTGGCTGGCCTCGTCGTTCAGGCGCGAACCCCGCCGTTCGGTCCACACCTCCTGGCCGCCGGCGTCGTAGAGCGAGACAAAGCTGTCGGTGTTTTTGGCGAACGAGCCGGTCGAGCCGGAATTCAGCGGGCCGTCGACCGCGCCATCCAAGGTCCCGGTGACCGATCCGGTCACCGCCACATGGCCGTCGGCCGAAACCGCCAGACCCAGGCCGGTGGCCGAGCCCGACGCGCCTAGGGTGCGGCTGTAGATCAGCTTGCCGGCGGAATCGTACTTCAGCAGGGCGGTGTCCTGGGTCCCGCGGATCGCCTGGCCGGCGGAAGGCCCGGTGATGTCTGCCAGCATGTACACAGAGCCGTCGGACGCCACCTGGGTCGCATGCACCACCTTTACCTCGGGCCCCAGGGTGTCGGCGAACACACGGCCGGAGACGAAGTTGGCCTGGTCCGCAATCTGCGGCGGAGCGTCGACGGCGGTGGTGTCGGTCTGGAATTTCAACAGTTGCTGCTGCGTCGTGGAGTCCTTCTTCGACGGATCCTTGCTGGGATTCGGATCGCCGATGGTCTGGGCGACGTAGACCGCGCCCGCCGTCGCCGGAGCGCTGAAGCTCACTGTCTCGCTGGTGCCGACCTTGACCTGAAGCGCCCACTGACTGACGCCCTGGTCAAGCATCACGGTCTTGCCGCCAACCTTGATGGTATTCGGCGCTGTAACCGTGCGGCTAGTGGCGAACTGGGTGGTGACGCCCGCCGCGGTCAGCTGCTGGTTGATGAAGTTGACCACATTGCCGAGGGTCCGCGGCTGGGCGCCCATCTGCGAGAGGTCGATCGCCACATTAAATGTGGAGGACAACTTTTTGACAGCTATATTGAATTGAACATTTCCCTGATACGCGGCTACCGGCGTAGTCAGCGACTGCGTCACGGGCGGCGTCGTGTAGCTGGTCGCCGCCTTGGGCACCGCGAGGGTCGCCTTGGCGAGGCTGGAGGTGCTCCCCTCAGCCAGGCGAAGATTGTCGAACTTGGTCGCGCCGACGTAGTTTGTGACCTCCGTCAGGCCGTTGGCGAAGGCCTTCGCCAGCTGGCTCTGGTCGAGCGGCGTAACGCCCTTGGTGGACGCCTTGTTCGCCAGGTCGGTGAGGGTTGTAAGCCCCTGATAGAGGGCGAAAAGCTTGCGATAATCGGCGCTAGCGCCTGGCAGATCCAGCTTCGCGGCGCCTTCGTTCACGAACGAAAGCCCGGCCAGGGCGGCAGTGATCGAGGCGCTGATCCCCGCCGGCGTCTCCGGGCTTGTCCACGGCGCCGTCGGCGCAATGGGCTTCAAGGGCGTAGCGTTCTGGGCCGCCGACCTCGTGGCGATCGCCAGCGTCGTCAGGTCCACCGCAACCACGCCATCGACAGCGGAGTTTGCGGAGCTGAACAGCCCGAGGAGATAACCGTTGCCGGTGACGTTGACGACCATGAAACGCTCAACGCGGAGGAAAGCTCCGCGCGTTGATCATGCCCCCGTCAGCGTTTGGAGTTCGTTAATTTGCGGTGGGCGAAGGTAGAAAAACCTCTGACAATTCAGCAATAAACCCGCAATGAACCAGACAAGAAAAAACCCAGGCGGCTGCCCGGGTTTTTCCTTACGCCCCAACGGAAACGGGGTAGGCGCCCGAGCGCCCTACTTGAACAGCGACAAGATTACCTGCGGCGCCTGGTTGGCGATCGACAGCGCCTGCGCGCCCAACTGCTGCTGCACCTGCAGAGACTGCAGCCGCGCGCTTTCCTGCGCCAGATTGGCGTCCACCAGGTTGCCCACGCCGGCGGTCAGCTGGTCGGTGAGCTTGGAGACGAAATCGGCGTGATTGCTGAGCTGCTTGGTCTGCGAGCCGAGGTTACCCAGCGCTTGGTTGGTGTTGCTGATCGAGCTGGTTAGCTGGCCCAGCACCGTCGTCGCCCAGGTGATCGTGCCGAGCGAGGCCGTCGCCGGCACCGTGATGATCGCGCCGCCGAGCGTCAGGTTCTGGCTCGAGAGCGTGATGAAGCTTGTGGCGCTGGCGTTGGCGATGAACTTGATCTGCGCGACGCTGCCGTTGAGCATGTTCGCGCCGTCGAACTGGGCGTTCGCAGTGATCTGGGTGATCTGGCGCAGGATCGACTTGAAATCGGAGTCGATGGCGGTGCGCGAGGCGGTGTCGATGGACGGATCCATCGCGGCCACCACCTTTTCCTTCATCTGCACCAGCAGGTCCGAGATGGTCGCGCCGGCCGTCGCCGAGACGTCAGCGATGGACTTGGCCCGGTCAAGGCTCATCTTCACCGCCCCCAGCGAGCCGATGTCCGCCCGCTGCCCCTGGGCGATGGCCCAGACCGCGGCGTTGTCCTTAGCCGAGCCGATCGACAGGCCGGTGTTGATGCGTTCCTGGACCTGCTGCAAATCCGTCTGGGTCTTGGTCAGATTCTGCAGCGCGGTCAGAGCGCCGACGTTCGTATGGACGCTGAAGGCCATAGAAATCTCTCCTCGGCGCCGACGTCCTCAACCTCGAGTCGCTCGGCGCTTTCGAGGTGAAGCTACGGATTCGTGGTGAGCAGATGGTTAACGCCGAACGCGATTTGCCGCCGCCGGCGCGCCGGGGCGGTATTTCGGGCTCGGTTTGCCCCCTTTCGGGAGCGCTTCTGAGGCTCAGGCCTTGGTGCGGACCACGGCGCCGGCTTCGTAGGCGACTTGATCGCGCAGCTTCAGGATCTGTTCCCTGGGCAGCTGCTGGATCACGTCGCCGGTGCGCCGATCGATGGTCTTGTAGATGTAGGTACCGGTGGCCTTGTCCTCTTCGATGACCAAACGCAGGTCCGCCGGATCCGGGCCGTGGACCGTAGCCACCGTCGTCGCGGTCCCGAGAACGGGGCGCGACGGTGCTGGCTTTTGGCCGAAGGTGGGATCGGGGGTGGCTGCGAAGGCCGCAACCTTGTTTTCCATCTCTCCTGTCGCAGGGCTTTCTGGCGCCTACGCTCCGTAAGGGGAAAAGCGGGCGGCGGGA
>JANXXK010000331.1 GCA_025350685.1 Alphaproteobacteria bacterium
TCCAGCTCCCCACGGTATTTGGAGATCGCGTCGGTGGAGGCCTTCATCGCCGCCAGCCGGTCGTTCTGCGCCATCCTCTCCGACGCCTCGCGCAGGACTTCAGGGTGGGCCAGCAGATAGGCGTGCACCTTCTGGCCGAACGCGGCGTCGTCCATCTTCTGACAGGCCGTGAGCGACAGGGCGGCGGCAGCGAGAGCCAGGAGGCGAAGGGCCGAAAAGCGGGTGGGGGTGGTCATGTCAGCCAGATAGGAGGTTGCGGGGCGAAAAGCGACGATCGGCGCCCGAGGTCAGCGAGAAGGGGGGCCTGCCTCGAGCGAGCCGCCGCCGCGCTGCATTTCCCGCAGCTCCTGCTGGCTCGGCTTGGAGACCAGCACGATGTCGGTGGCGCGCCGCCAGTCGGGGCTGTTCTTGTCCAGCCGCTCGCGCGCCCGGATGGCGAACTCCCGGGCCTGGCGCATGTTGCCGATGTTGTACTCGTATTCGGCGGTAGCCAGGCGGGCCATGCCGTCCTCGCCACGCTTGTCATAGGCCTCGGCCAGCATCCGCCAGACGACGGCGTTATCCTCTTCCTGGGTGAGCGACTTCTTCAACTCCAGGATTCCCTCGTCGATCTTCTTGCGGTCATCGAGCGCGATCAGGGTCTGGCCGAGGTTGGCGCGAAGCAGCGCCGAATCCGGCTTCAGCTCAACTGACTTGCGCTGCGGGGCCTCTGCCTCGGGCATCCGGTTGAACTCGAACAGGATCTGGCCCTTCAGCTCATAGAGGTAGGGGTTGCCCGGCTGCTCGGCGATCAGCGTCTCGACCCGCTTCAGCGCCTTGTCCGGTTCCTTCATCTGGTAGTAGGCGATGGCCCGCGCATAGCGCGCCGGGAAGGAGGTGTCCTTCTCGTCGTACTTGCCCATCGAGACCTGCGGATTGATGAAGCCGTCAAGCTTGGCCTTCATGATCTCGTGCTCGGCCAGCGCGTCGGGCGAGTCCTTCTGGCCATAGTGCGGCAACCGCTCGACCCGGCCCTGCAGCGCTTCGATCCGATCCGACGAGAGCGGATGGTCCATGAAGTACTTGTAGCGGCGGTACTGCTGCAGGATCTCCTGGTAGCGGTAGTTGTCGAAGAACTCGACGAGCCCCCGACCGGAAAGGCCCGACTTTTCCAGGAGCGTGGCGCCGGCCTGGTCGGCGCGGCTTTCCTGCTCGCGGCCATAGCCCGCCTGCGCGAGGGCGCCGAAATAGGGAGCGCTGGTGACCAGGCCCGCGGCCGCGTCGCCGGCGCCGGCCAGGGCTGCCAGGACCCCTAGCCCCATGGTCAGGATCATCGGCACCATGCCGGCGTGTGAAAAATCGCCTGACCGGAAGCTATGGCCGCCGGCCAGGTGTCCGACCTCGTGGGCCATGACGCCTTGCAGCTCATTGGGGTTCTTCGACTGCAGGATCAGCCCGGTGGTGACCATCATCACGCCGGGGCCGGCGGAGGCGTTCACCTCCTTGGAGCCCACAAGAATGATCTCGATGCCCTTGGGATCGATGCCGGCCGCCTGGAAGATGGGCGCGACGTCCTTATGCAGGACCTCCTCGATCTCGGTGTCGCGGATCAGGGTGTCGCCAGGCGCGAATTGTGCGGCGGCTATTCCCGGCCGCACCACCAGACTGACGGCCAGGACGGCGGCGAGTGCGATGCGGGAAGCGGAGCGGCCGGACATCGAACGGGCAGGGGACGCCATCTTCAAACCTCGACTGCGCCCCCCGTAGCCTTCGTTCAGAGCCTAACGCCTCAACCGCGTCGCCACCAGCCTTTGCGCGGGGCCGACGGCGGCGTGGTGATCTCCGCCGGATCGGGCTCGCGAGGGGCGGGTGGAGCCACGGGTTCCGCCAGGGCTGCGACCACCGGTTCGGCAGTGATCGGGTCGGCGGCGACGGGAGCCGCCTCCGTCGCGGCCGGCTTGCCCTTGGCCCGACTGGCCCGCGGCTTCTTGGCCGGCGCCTCGGCGACGGGTTCCGCTGCGGCCTCGATCGCGGCCTCCGGTTCCGGTGCAGGCTCGGGCGCCGCCATCGGGGCGGGCGCTTCGGCTAGGGCGTCCGTCGGGGCGTCACCGCCGCGGCCTCGACCACGACCGCGCCCGCGGCCACGCTTGGGCTTGTCTTCCTGGGGCGGCAGTTCGACCCAGATGTCGTCGCCGCCCTCAGAGCGCGGCTCGCTGGTCACTGAAGTCTGCGAAGCGGCTTCGGCGGCGACCCGCTGAGGTCGCTCTTCATTGGCCAGGGCGTCGTTGGCCGGGGCGGACTTCTTGAAGTCTTCCGCCGGGTCGTACCAGACGAAGGGGTCGTCGCCGTAGGGCACCCATGGACGCGTCCAGGAGAAGGCGTCGGCCGGGCGGCTATCGTCGCGCATCCGGCGACCGCCCCGGCGGCCCCGGCGGCGGCGGCGGCCTTCGCCACCCGCATCGTCTTCGCCGCGCGGGCCTTCCGGACGCGGGCCATCCTGACGGAGACCGTCATGACGGGGAGCAGGCGCGGCAGCGCCGTCGCGAGCTTCACGCGGCTCGCCATCCCGGCGGCCGCGACGGCGGCGGCGGCCACGGCGCTGGCCATCGGCGTCGTCTTGGCCTTCGTCGTCGCCGCGATGCTCGCGGGCCGCTCGAGGCTCATCGTCGTCGGTGTCCTCGCGCTCGATCGCCTCTTCGTCTTCCTCGTCTTCTTCCTCGTCCTCGTAGGCTTCGTCGTCGAAGTCATCGTCGGCGACGGGCTGATAGGCCACGGCGGACTGGGCCACCGGCGCGTGGTCCGGCCGGGTCTCCATCGAGGTCCGCTCGATCAGGCAGTCGGCGTGGGCCATGTCGTCGTCGACCAGGATGGTCACGTAGAGGCCGAGCGTCTGTTGCAGGCGCCCCAGATGGGCGCGCTTCTCGTTGAGGATATACAGCCCGACCGCGCGCGGCGTCTTTAGTGTCGCCTCGCCGCCGCCCTTCAGGGCCTCCAGCTCCAGCGAGCGCAGGGCCGCCAAAGCGCTGGATTCCACCGAACGAACCCGCCCGGTGCCGCCGCAATGTTCGCAGACGTGGGTGGTGCCCTCCAGCACGCCGGTTCGGCGCCGCTGGCGGCTGATTTCCATCAGGCCGAAGGCGGAGATCTTGCCCATCTGCACCCGGGCGCGATCGTCCTTCAGGCAGTCCTTCAGCTTCTTTTCGACGGAGCGGTTGTTCTTGCTCTCGTCCATGTCGATGAAGTCGATGACGATCAGGCCGGCCAGGTCGCGCAGACGCAGCTGGCGGGCGGCCTCCTCGGCCGCTTCCATGTTGGTCTTCAGCGCGGTCGCCTCGATGTTGCGCTCGCGGGTCGACTTCCCCGAGTTTACGTCGACGGCCACCAGGGCCTCGGTCTGGTTGATCACCAGATACCCGCCCGAGCGCAGCGGCACGACCGGCGAATAGATCTGGGAAAGGTGGTCCTCGACCCGGTGCTTCACGAACAGCGGCATCGGCTCCTGATGGAGCTGCACCTTCTTCGCCTGGCTGGGCATCAGCATGCGCATGAAGTCGCGCGCTTCCTTGAAGCCGGCCTCGCCCTCGACGAAGACCCCGTCGATGTCCTTGTCATAGAGGTCGCGGATCGCTCGCTTCACGAGGTCTTCTTCCTCGTAGATCAGCGCCGGCGCGATCGAATGCAGGGTCTTTTCGCGGATA
>JANXXK010000001.1 GCA_025350685.1 Alphaproteobacteria bacterium
CCTCAATGCTGTCGCTGGCCGGCTTCATCGTGGCGCTGGACGCTTTCGGCCCGGTTACCGACAACGCCGGCGGCATCGCCGAAATGGCCGGCCTGCCGCCGAACAGGAAAGGCAGCAGCCCGCCGAACAGCAGGCCGACGACAACGTAGGGGTTGGACAGGTCGAAGGCCACCGGGCCGAGGCCGTCGAAGAAGCTTCCCGGCGTGGCGTTGGCCGCGAAGAACTTCAGGTCCTCGGTGTAGGCGGCGAACAGCACCAGCGCGCCGAGACCCGCCGAGCCGATCGCGTAGCCCTTGGTCACCGCCTTGGTGGTGTTGCCGACCGCGTCGAGCGCGTCGGTGGTCACCCGCACTTCCGGCGGCAGGCCGGCCATTTCGGCGATGCCGCCGGCGTTGTCGGTAACCGGGCCGAAAGCGTCCAGCGCCACGATGAAGCCGGCCAGCGACAGCATTGAGGTCACGGCGATGGCGATCCCGAACAGGCCCGCCAGATTGTAGGTGACGATGATGCCGATGATGATCGTCAGCGCCGGCAGCGCGGTGGATTCCAGCGACATGGCCAGGCCCTGGATCACGTTGGTGCCGTGGCCGGAGACCGACGCCTTGGCCACCGACTTCACCGGGCGGAAGCCCGTGCCGGTGTAGTACTCGGTGATCACCACGATGGCGGCGGTGACCACCAGGCCGACGATGCCGCACCAGAACAGGCTCATGCCGTCGAAGGTCTTGTCGCCGACGGTCATCGGGGCGGTGACCAGCTTGGAGATCACCCAGTAGATCGCGCCTACCGACAGCACGCCGGTGACGATCAGGCCCTGGTAGAGGGCGCCCATGATGTTGTTGCTCTTGCCCAGGCGCACGGCGAAGGTGCCGATGATCGAGGTGACGATGCACACGCCGCAGATGGCCAACGGCAGCAGCATCATGTTGCTGACCATTTCCGTGCCGCGGAAGAAGATCGCCGCCAGCACCATGGTGGCGACCGTGGTCACCGCGTAGGTCTCGAACAGGTCGGCAGCCATGCCGGCGCAGTCGCCGACGTTGTCGCCGACGTTGTCGGCGATGGTCGCGGCGTTGCGGGGGTCGTCTTCCGGAATGCCGGCCTCGACCTTGCCCACCATGTCGCCGCCGACGTCGGCGCCCTTGGTGAAGATGCCGCCGCCGAGACGGGCGAAGATCGAGATCAGCGAGGCGCCGAAGCCCAGCGCGATCATCGAGTCCTGCACTTCACGGCTGGTGTTCTCGAAGCCCATCGGGCCGGTGAGGAACGCGAAGTAGCCGGCGACGCCGATCAGCGCGAAGCCCGCCACCAGCATGCCGGTGATGGCGCCGGACCGGAACGCCAGGGACAACCCCTTGGCGAGGCCCTCCGAGGCCGCCTGGGCGGTGCGGACGTTGGCGCGGACCGAGATCAGCATGCCCACAAAGCCCGCGGCGCCCGACAGGATCGCGCCCGTCGCAAAGCCGATGGCGGCGAACTTGCCGATCAGGAAGAAGACCGCGATCAGGATGATCACGCCCACCACGGCGATCGCGGTGTACTGCTTGTTCAGATAGGCCTGCGCACCCTCCTGGATGGCGGCGGCGATCTCTTGCATCTTCTCGTTGCCGGGCGAGGCCCGAAGCAGCGAAGCGGTCTGCAAGGCGCCGTAGAGCACGGCCAGCAGGCCAGCCCCGATCACCAGCATAAGTATGGAATTCATATCGTGCGCACCCCTTTGATCGCGCGGAGGGGGATCGACGGCCACCGCCTAGTTGCGGCCCCCGGCTCGTTCCCAACCCAGAAAATTGCCCAAACCCGGGGCGCGCTCTCTTAGCGTCCCGAAAAGAGGCCGGAAAGTGCCAAGTTTGGTCCGCGCACGCAACCGGGGCTGCTGGAGGGGTGTCAGCGGCGTGCAGGCGCGGCCGGTCTGGGCGGCATCACCGGCCGCTGCGGAGCCTGCGAGGTGACCACGACCGAGCTGACCGCGCCGGCGCCGACGATCGCCGGCGCGTCGCGCATCAGCGTCGCGTCGAGCCTGGCCTCGTCGATTTTCTGCCAGTCCCCAGGCACGATAAACGGCGTGCGGTGGCTCTCGCGCACCAGCGCGTCGCGGAAAAACGGCTCCTTGTCGCGCAGCTTGGTGACATCGGCCCCGCTGCTGAGATTGATGCGCACGTAGACGAAGACGTAGTTCACGAGCTGACCGTTGATGACGATGGGCAAGGCCACCGGCTGCAGGTCGATGTACTGGCCGACCACGGTCGGGGCCTTTTCGGCCGCCGCGGCGCCGGCACGCGGCGCCAGGATCGCCGCCAGGAGCGTCACAGCCAGAATCAGCGGGCGTCGGTGCATGCCTTCATTCCTACCGGCGCGCGGGTTTCCGCAAAGTTGAGCAGGATGACCGCCCGGCCAAACAATGCTAACCTGAAACACGTTGCGAGGTAGACAGCGCACCATGCTTATCAGTCGACGCCAAGCCGCCATGGGCCTGTTCGCCGCCAGCGCCGCGGCGCCCATGGTGCACGCCGCCGCAGGGCCGATACCCTCGCCGCCGGCGGAACAGCCCGACATTCCCAATGAAGACCCGACGAAGGTCGGCGCCGGACGCGACCTTTTCGAGCACATGCTGGCCCCGGTGACGATCAACGGTCGGGGGCCATTCCAATTCCTGCTCGACACCGGCGCCAACGTCTCCTGCGTTTCCCGCGCCCTGGTCGACAAGCTGATGCTGCCGTCAGGGGACGTGCAGCGGGTGCACACCGTCGTCGGCGTGCGCGACCGGCCAGGCGTGCTGCTCGACCACCTCCAGGTGGGACAGCGCAGCCGCAGGGCGGTTCTCGCCGCGGCTCTGCCGCTGACCGACGACCTCGACGGGGTGCTGGGCGTCGACTGGCTCAAGGGCCAGCGCCTGGAGCTGGACTTCAAGGCCAAGAGCCTGGCGATTACCAGCTCGCGCGCGGACGTCTCGGCCAGCGGCAGCGTCGTAGTGCCGGCCCGCCGGCGCCTCGGGCAGCTGACCATCGTCGACGCCGATCTCTCCGGCAAACGCATCAGCGCGATGATTGATTCCGGCTCGCAGATCTCGTTGTGCAACACCTCCCTGCGCGACCTGCTGATCGAGACCAACGGGCGCAGGGGGATCGTCACCACGTCGCAGAAGGTCAAGCTGGAGAGCCTGATCGGCGAATCATTCTGGGGCGAAATGCTCTATGTGCCGTTCATGCGGCTCGGCGGGCTGCGCATGGGCAATGTACCGGTGGTCTGCTCCAATGCGGAGATCTTCGAGTTGTGGGGGTTGCGGGACCAGCCGGCGGTGGCGCTCGGCATGGACCTGCTCACCCAATTCGACACCGTCGCCCTCGACTTTGGCCGCTCGCAGGTGCGCTTCGACGGTGCCGACCTCCAACCGACCCTGCCGGCCCTCAAGCCGGTCTAGGCCCGGCCCTAGACCCTGACCCGTTCAGATGGAATCATCTGAGCGGGAAAGAAGGGTCTATCTTCAAACACTTAGAGCACGTCGGACGGCTGAAATGGTTTCCATTTCACCCTGACCTGCTCTAGCCGGGCGCCTGGTTCGCCCGACGCTTCGGCTTGCCGCCGCGCGGGGGCGGGCCATTTCGGGGCGGCGGCCCGCCGCGGTGCGGCGGGGGCCTGGGGCCGCGCGGCCGGTCCGCGGAAGGCGGCGCGCCGGCGGGCTCGATGCGGATATCACCCTCGGCCGCGCCCTTCACCGCTTCGCGGAACCGCGGGTCGGTCTCGGCGATGATCTCGAACTTGGTCTCGCGATCGAAGATGCGGATCTGGCCGATGTCCTTCTTGGTCACGTGGCCCAGACGGCAGATCAGCGGGATCAGCCACTTGGGGTCGGCGTTGTTCTGCCGCCCGATCGGCATCCGGTACCAAGCAGTCTCGCCCTCTCCGCCCTGGCGGACCGGACCCTCCCGCAGAGGATCATAGCTCTTGCCGCCGCGCGGTACGGGCGAGGGAACATCGCGATTGATGTCGCGCACGTCGTCGTAGACGTCTTCCGGCTCCGGCAGGCGCTGGCGATGCAGGCGGATCAGCGCCGCGGCCACCATCTCTGGCGAGCTGTCCGCCAGGATGCGGCGCGCCAGCGTCAGGTCTTCCTCCGAGGCCGCCTCGGTGAGGATGGGGTCGGCCAGCAGCCGCTCCTGGTCCTTGGCCCGGATTTCCTCGGCCAGCGGCGGGCCGGACCAGCCGGCCTCGATGCTGGCTGAGTCCAGCAGCCGCTCGGCGAAACGGCGCTTGTTGTAGGGCACCACCAGGACCGAGACGCCCTTCTTGCCGGCCCGACCCGTGCGGCCGCTCCGGTGCAACAGGCCCGCCTTGTTCACCGGCAGCTCGGCGTGGATCACCAGCCCGAGGTCCGGCAGGTCCAATCCCCGGGCCGCCACGTCGGTGGCCACACAGGCCCGCGCGTGCCCGTCGCGCAGGGACTGCAGAGCATCGGAGCGCTCCTTCTGGGTCATCTCGCCGGAGAGCGCCACGGCGGCGAAGCCGCGCTCACGCAGACCGTTGTGCAGGCGCTTCACCGCCTCGCGGGTGTTGCAGAACACCAGGGCCCCGGGGCTCTCGAAATAGCGCAACAGGTTGACCACCGCGTGCTCGGTCTCGCCCGGCGCGACACGGACGGCCCGGTAATCGATATCGCCGTGCGCCTCGTCGCGGCGCAGGGTGTCGATCCGCTCGGCGTCGCGCTGGTAGCGCCGCGCCAGGGTGGCGATCTCCTTGGCGATGGTCGCCGAGAACAAGAGCGTGCGGCGCTCCTTCGGCGTGGAGTCGAGAATTTCCTCCAGATCCTCGCGGAAACCGAGGTCGAGCATCTCGTCGGCCTCGTCGAGCACCACGACCTCAAGCGCCGACAGGTCCAGGGCGCTCCGCTCAGTGTGGTCGCGCAGGCGGCCCGGCGTGCCGACCACCACGTGGCAGCCGGCCTGCAGGGCCCGCCGTTCGGCCCGTGGGTCCATGCCGCCGACGCAGTCGACCACCAAGGCCCCGGCCTCAGCATAGAGCCACTTCAGCTCGCGGCTGACCTGCTGGGCGAGTTCCCGGGTCGGGGCGATCACCAGAGCCAGGGGCGCGCCGGGTCGGCCGAACCGCGGCGCTTCGCCCAGGATGCCCCGCGCCAGGGCAAGGCCGAAGGCCACGGTCTTGCCGGAGCCCGTCTGCGCCGAGACCAGCAGGTCGCGGTCGTCCGGCGCGGCCAGCACGGCGGCCTGGACAGGGGTGGGCTCGGCATAGCCCTGCTTATCGAGCGCGCTCGACAGGGCGGGATGGGTCGTAGGGAAGGGCATCGGAATTCCTTGGCGTCCGCCGATCTTGACGTCAGCAGGGGCGAAACGCAGCGGACGCGCCAAAAGCCGTAACATAGCGCGGAAGGCAAGCCGCATCTGTCGATCAGCCAGCGCGCAGAGCGGCGTCTTCTGCCCGGATGCGCAGCCAGAGCATCGAGGCGTTGAGCAGGGAAAACACGATCGCATAGGTCACGAGACCGAAAGTCAGGGGCAGCACCGCGATCTCGGACGCCACCACGATGTAGTTCGGATGAGCGATGAAGCGGTAGGGCCCTTTCCTCACGTGGGCCTCGCCGGGGATGACGATGATGCGGGTAGTCCAGCG
>JANXXK010000024.1 GCA_025350685.1 Alphaproteobacteria bacterium
TGTCCGTGAGGTCCTTCCAGGTCCCCGCGACGCCCTTCACGTTGGCCTGGCCGCCCAGCTTGCCTTCGGTCCCCACCTCCCGGGCCACGCGGGTCACTTCCGAGGCGAAGGAGCCCAGCTGGCCCACCATGGTGTTGACCACCTTGCCGATGCGCAGGAACTCGCCGCGCAGCGGCTGCTCCTCGTTTTTCAAGTCCATGGTCTGAGTGAGGTCGCCTTTGGCGACAGCGCCGATCACCCGGGCCATCTCTGCGGTGGGATGCACCATGTCGGTGATCAAGGTGTTGACAGCATCGACGCTCGCCGCCCAGGCTCCGCTGGCCGCCGGCACCTTGGCCCGGTGGTTGATCTTGCCTTGCCGGCCGACGACTTCGCCGAGCCGGCTGAACTCCAGGCTCATCCGGTCGCTCAGCTCGACGACGTCGTTGAAGGCTTCCGCAAGATCCCCGTCCATTCCGGTAAGGTCGCCGGGCAACCGCACCGAGAAGTCGCCGCGGCGGAAGGCGCGTAACGCGGCGAGCAACTGGCGATTGTCGAGGACCGGTTCACGGCGGGCCGCCAGGGCTTGGGACATGACGCTCTCTCCAGCAACCCGGCCGTAAGGCCGTCGTTTGCGGGGTGACCGGAGGCCCGAGGCTCAGTGAAACGGGATAGACGATTTCGACGTGCTTCCACGCTGAGCTGTCGTGCTTCCCCCCCTCTAAATTCGCTAACGGCCAAACCTTTTCCGCGTTCCAAGGGCCTCGGAGTTTTTTTCCGTCCAGGAGACCGCCCCAACCCCCACGAAACGACCACCACGTCCGATGGCTGATCCAATTCAGCGTCGCGCCTGCGGGGAAGCGGTATCTTCCCCGCTTCGATGGCGAGGAGAAACGACCTGAGGCTGGCGCCTCGCGGGAGTCCGGACGAGGTTGTCCTCGTGGCCGAGGACAACGACGACGTCCGGGCCTTCGGCACAGAAACGCTGCGAGAGCCTGATACCGGGGTCATCGAAGCGTCGGAAGGCGCGCCTGGCCGAGCTGAGCTGTAGGCCTGTGGGCCAAACTCTTGCGGGAACTCCGGGTGGAGATAAGCGCTTCGCCTCGAAATGGCGGAGGGCTGCGATGGCGCGTGCTGCAACTGAGCTCAGTCGTAAGGCCCGCTTGTCCGGCGAGAGTGCGGCCGCTCCGCCCGTTGGTTTCGAAGTGGCCCAATCCTCGAAGGGCTGGCACTGGACCGCGTACGACTCCCTGGGCCGAGTCGCCGACCAGGGCGTGGCTCCCAACAGGACCACCGCTGCGGCCTGTCTGATCCGCGCACTATCGAGGACATGAAGCCCTTGGGGTTCATTCATTCGGCGCCGATCCACGAAGCGCGCACCGATGCAGCGCGACTGCGACCAGAGGGACCGGTGGGGGCAGTCGGCTCACAACCTGGGTTTGCTCCGCACACGTCTGAAGCAAGGCTTGGGGCTCCCGGCCCGGGAACTTGACGCAACTCTCCGAATTTATTGCGGCATGGATCAGGGACGCGGGCCTGCTGTGCTGGTGACAGGGGGGGCGGGTTACATCGGCGCTCATACCGCCAAGGCGCTGCATTCACGGGGCTACACGCCGGTCGTCTACGACAATCTGAGTTCGGGCTTCCGCGCCGCGGTGCAATGGGGGCCGCTGGTGGAGGGCGACGTCGCCGACGAAGAACGCCTCGTCGGCGTCATCGGGGCGCACCGCGTGCAGGCCGTCATCCACTTCGCGGGACTCATTGAGGTTGGGCGCTCGGTCGCCAACCCCGATCTGTTTTGGCAGGTTAACGTGGCGGCGACCTGCAGCCTGCTCACCGCCATGCGCCGGTGCGGCGTCGGTCGTCTGGTCTTCTCCTCGAGCGCCGCAGTCTACGGACAGGGCGGCCGCGGCCCGATGGAAACCATAGCCGAGGACGCCGAGAAGGCGCCTGCGAGCCCCTATGGCGACACAAAGCACGCCGCGGAATGGATGATCGCCGCGCAATGTCGCGCCTATGGCCTTACAGCGGTCGCGCTGCGCTACTTCAACGCCGCCGGCGCGGACCCCGGCGGCGCCATCGGTGAGGCTCACGAGCCGGAAACCCATCTCATACCGCTGGCCATTTCCGCTGCGCTGGGCGATGGCAAGCCGCTGACAGTGTTCGGGCAGGATTTCGATACCCCCGACGGCACCTGCCTGCGCGACTACATCCATGTCACCGACCTCGCCGCCGCCCACCTGGCGGCCGTGGAGGCGCCATTCGCTCCAGGCGTATTCGAACCGCTGAACCTGGGCACTGGCCACGGGCGCTCGGTTCTGGAGGTTGTGAAGGCCGTGGAGCGGGTGGCCGGACGACCGGCCCGCTATTCGATCGGCCCGCGACGGGAGGGCGATCCCCCCAGCCTGGTGGCCAATCCCGCCCGCGCCGAAAAGCTCCTGGGATGGCGCGCGGCGCACTCATCCCTGGACGAGATCGTCGCCGACGCGATGCGCTGGGAGCGCGGGCCGCGCTATGGCGCCGGCGCAAGACAATTTCGCGTCCGCCCAAGGCCGTCGGAGGTCGCCTGACCCGTCGCGCCACGGTCGGCTGAGAGTCGTTTGGCACGAACACGGCTTCTCTGCGTTGAGAACCTGTCAGGCGGCTACACGGTCAAGGTCATGGATCTGGAATGCTTCTCCACCGTGGAAAAGCCGCCCCGGCTGATCCCGGGGCGACCCGAACGTCCGTGGATGGACGCGTTCGCCGGGCGGGCGCCCTATCGTTGCCTGCCGCTCACAATGGCCAACACCACGGGATGGGAAATCCTGTGCCCGTTCGGGTTCACGGCCGAATGGAACGGCGGAACTGCCACAACTGACGTTCGCATCGTCCCGGATGGGCAGATCGAAGATCACCACTCGTTCGTGGTTTCGCACTTCTCGCACGGGACCCTGACCTTCCACACTGGCTACCTGTTCCGGACCCAGCCAGGTTGGGCGGTGCTGGCGTCCGGGGCGCCCAATCACCTGAAGCACGGCATCCAGCCGCTCGACGGATTGGTCGAAACGGACTGGCTGCCGTTTCCCTTCACAATGAATTGGATCTTCACGGCCCCGGGCCGCGTACGTTTCGAGGCGGGCGAGCCGTTCTGCTTCATCAACGTGGTGGAGCATATCAAGCTCGACCGCTTCAATCCGGTGATCCGTTCATTGGATAGCGAACCGGAGCTCAAGGATCAGTACCTGGCGTGGTCGACGTCTCGCAGTTCGTTCAACGCGCGCCTTTCGGAGGGCGACCCCGAAGCTCTGAAGGAATCCTGGCAGCGCTTCTACTTCAAGGGCCAGCCACCGGAGCGGGGCGGCCCCTCACCGCGAGGACACGTACATAAGCGCCGGTTGAAACGGCCACAACACGAAGAGTCTCGTTGAAGTGCACTCCTAGAAATTCGGCTTGGCGGGCCGCAATGCGTCCGTGGGCGGGAACTTTAGCACTGGCAATTTGGTTTCATCCGATTTTGGCGATCGCGTTCGTACCTATACTGTAATCAAATCTCAGGAAAATTGAACCGAACGGCACGTTTGTAGTTGTCCCTCCGGAACTTGCTGGAGGCTGCCGGTGACTACTTATTACAACTACCTTGGCAATGCGATGCCGGTGACGGGGCCTGAACAATCGCACATCGACGGCACGACGGCAGGCAACGAGACGATCCAGGCCCCGGCCGGAAACTCAGGTATCGCCGGCGATGGCGGGGGGGATCTGCTGATCGGCTCCTCCGGCGACAACAGCTTCTACATCGACGACCCGCACGACCGCGTGCAGGAAGCTCCAGGGGGCGGGATCGACACTGAGATCGGTTGGACATCGATCAGCCTGGCGCCCAATGTAGAGAACCTGACAGTCCACGGCGATTTCAACTTCGCCGTCGGCAACAGCCAGGACAACCTGATCATCGTCGACGGCAGCCAATGGGTCTACGGCGGCGGCGGCAACGACGTTCTGGTAGGGTCGCCCTCGCAGCGCACGACGTTTGTTGAGAAGGCTGGGGACGGCAACGACGTCATCTACAACTGGCAAGGCAACAGCCAGGTGCAGCTGCTCGGATACGGATTCACGACGCCGACACAGGTTCGCGCGGCGATGACCCAGAGCGGGTCGGATGTGGTGCTCCATCTTTCGAATTCGGAAACCCTCACCTTCCGCGGGGTGACCGCGGCCTCATTCGCCGACCGCCAGTTCCTGCTGCCTTTAGACGCCTCCAAACTCGGCGCGATGACCTTCGACGACGAGTTCAACAGCCTCAACCTTGCCAACGCCGCGACCGGCGCCGGAACCTGGGAGACGAACTTCGGCGGCAATCTGAAGGATCAGCAGGCCTATACGCTGACCGCCAACGGCGAACGCGAGGCCTATGTCGCGCCGGGCTTCCAGGGCCAGGGTGAAGGCAACCTGGGTATCAACCCGTTCTCCGTTTCGGGCGGGGTGCTGACCATAACGGCCGCCGCGACCCCGACGGCGGATCTGCATGCCAACTACGGTCTGGCCTACACCTCCGGGATGCTGAACACGCTGGACACCTTCCAGCAGCAGTACGGCTATTTCGAGGTTCGCGCCCAGCTGCCGGCGGCGGCGGGCGCCTGGCCGGCCTTCTGGATGCTGCCGCATCCCTACCAGCCCAATATCGAGGGCGACGTCTTCGAGGCTCTGGGGGCAACGCCCAACGTTGACTATCGCCGCGCGTACGGCGCCGGCGATACGATCTACGACAACGGGCTTAAGGTCGATCCGACCGGCTTCCACACCTACGGCATGCTGTGGACCCCCAGCACGGTCAGTTTCTACTACGATGGCGTGTCGGTGCTGAGCGGGCCAACCCCGGCGACCTGGACCCACCCGATGGCCCTGATCCTGAACATGGCGGTGGGGGGTTTTGGGGGAAACCCAGACCCATCGGCGTTCCCGGCCCAGATGAAGATCGACTATGTGCGCGCATATGCCCTCGCCGATGGCTCAAGCATCGTACAGCACACGGCCCCGGTCGCGGCGGTCGACACGCTACGCGACGATGGCGCAAGCACGGGTCAGGCCAGCGTCCCTCAGACCTTCGCCGACGGCAGCGGGCCGGTCACCAGCGCCAAGATCGCAGCATTGGCCGCCAAGCCCGCGACGCTTCCCCCGGGCAAGACCTTCATCACCTGGGAGCAATCCGGCGCGGTATTTGGCGCCGTCTCTGATGGGCAGACACTTGCTCAGCAGACCGGCCTGGGCGCCTTCACCACCAACCCGTTTACTGGCGATGGGACATGGCTCACCGACGGCAAGGTGGTGGCCGGCTACCTGCAACCCAACGGCACCGGGGGACAGGACGCGTGGGCAATCGTCTTTGATCCGGTCAAGCTGACATTCCTGCGCCAGGATCTCGGCCCAGCCACGGCTGCGGCTCACTTCGTGGCCACCCAGGATGGGGGCTTCGCGGCGAGCTGGCACGATCCCAACGGCAGCGTGATGGCTCGCGGCTACGATGAATACGCCTATGGCGGGGACGTGCCGGGATGGTTCGGTCCGGTGGGCCAGATCACCGGCGACCTTGTGGGCGCGACGGCCGACAGCCACCTCATCGCGGCCAATGGCTCGGGCCAGGAAATCTATGACCTGATGAACGCCTCGGTCGTGGCCAGCCCGCCTCCACCGCCTCCACCGCCATCTCCGCCGCCTCCGCCGTCGCCCCCTCCGCCGCCGCCTCCGCCACCTCCGCCACCGCCTTCACCGCCTCCGCCCCCCCCGCCTCCTGGAGGCGGAGTCGTCCTGACCGCGACCGATGGCGGCAGCAAACTCTCCGGCGGCTCCGGGAACGACACGCTCGTCGGCGGCCATGGCGCTGATACTCTGACGGGCGGCGCTGGGTCGGATGACTTCCGCTTCGGGGTGGTGCCCTGGAATCCGGCCCACATCACTGACTTCGTGCCGGGAACCGACAAGTTGGACTTCTCGGTGCTGCTGTCGAACGTCGGCTATGCGGGCTCCGATCCGATCGCCGACCACTACGTCAAGCTGCTCGACGACGGCCACGGCGACACCTGGATCTATTTCGATCGAGATGGGCCAGGGACGGCCGACCAGTGGGGAACCTTCATCGCCACTCTCGATCACGTCGTGCCCGCCGCCGTGCACGCCAGCGACCTGATTATCAACAGCGCGTCATCGCCCCCTCCACCTCCACCTCCACCACCACCTCCACCGCCACCGCCACCGCCTCCTCCGCCACCGCCTCCTCCGCCTGCCGGAGGCGCGGTCCTCAAGGCTACAGATGGCGGCAGCAACCTCGTGGGCGGCTCAGGGAACGACACCTTGATCGGCGGCACTGGGGCCGACACCATGACCGGGGGCGGCGGGGCTGATCACTTCCAGTTCGGCGTGGTGCCGTGGAACCCGGGTCACATCACGGACTTCGTGCACGGCACCGACAAGCTGGACTTCTCGGTCCTGCTATCGAAGGTGGGCTATTCCGGGTCGGACGCTGTCGCCGACGGCTATGTGAAGCTGCTGGACGACGGTCACGGTGACACCTGGGTCTACTTCGACAGGGACGGCCATGGCGCGGCTGATCAGTGGGGAACCTTCATCGTCACTATCGACCACGTGACGCCCGCGCAGATATCTACGGGGGACCTGATCATCCACTAGGTGAAGGGCGCGTTCAGCCGAAAAGGGCGGCCAAACCCCAAATGGCGCCCCAAGCCAGCCCGCCCGCCACCAGAAGGAAGCCGAGCCGGCGCGGAGCCGTCCACGCGCCCGCCGTGGAGCCCATGGTGTCGTTCTCAACGCCATTGTAGCGTCCGACAAACCGGTAGCGCCGGGGGCGCACGGTCGCGCGGCGACCTGCCGTCGCGTCGATCACACCGGCGATGGGCTCGTTGTCAGTCGGCATCGGGCTTCCTAACATGGTCCAGCTTAGAACTGGCTGGGCGCTTAAATCGCGTCGTCCATATCAGAAAATCACATCGGTTGGCCATGCAACTGTTGGATGCTGGACGCGGCTTTTCTGCGCGGTTTCTGGAGTGACCTCTGGCAAGGGAGGTCAGGTGGCGGGTCCGGCCGCCACACCGCTGCCTGCTCGTCCCCCACGCCGCGCCCGAAACAGGCGCGACAAAGGCTGCTCGATCCCGCGATAGACGGCAAAGCCAGCAGCTAGGCCGGCAAGGAGGGACGCGACGAACACGACACCACGCGGGGCCGGCCAGGCTTGCAGCAGCCTGAACGCGGCGGAGATCGCCAGTCCATGCACCAGATAGACGGAGTATGAGGCGTCCCCCAGCGTCCGCAGCATCCCCACACGCGGCAGCGGACGGGCGGCCTCGAGCCCGACGGAGCCCGCAACAATCAGGCTCGCGGGCAGACCCCAGTAGAGCGCGCGAGCAGGCTCGACGTCGATGCCGCTGATCGCTGTTGTGGCCAGTGCGGCCAGGCCAGAAATCAAAGCCAGCCAGGACAGCCGCTGTCCCGGCAGCCGGCCCTGGGTGCGCGCCCAGCCTATCCACAGGCCCCCGGCGAACTCCAGGAGGAGGGGATTGGTGGCCGTGGCCCATAGAGGATCTTGCCGGTCGCCCAGCGGGCCCAGCGCGACCAGCCCCACCAGCATGGCCGTGCTCAGCCAGATTCGCCGCCGGAACGGGGCGAGCAGGCAGGCCGCGAACAGGAGGTAGAACCAGACCTCGTAGGTAAGGGTCCAGCCCGGCACGATCAGCGGCGCGATAAGGCCGGTTGGGTCGC
>JANXXK010000048.1 GCA_025350685.1 Alphaproteobacteria bacterium
GACTATGCCGACCATCTCGATTTCACGGTCGGCACCGTACAGGATTCTGCCAACTTCGGGCGCGGCCTGCGCGCGGGGATTGGGCTGGGCTCGGATTTCGGCCCGCCGCGCATCCGCCCGGCGCCATCGGGTTCAGCGTTCATCAAGCCCGCAAGCCGGTGGAGCGCCTATCTCTTCGCCGGTCTGGACGGGCGCGCCGTGGCGCACGACATCTTCCTCGACGGCAACACCTTCCGCGGCTCGCCGAGCGTTGAGAAGCGGTTGCTGGTCTGGGAGGCGACGTCGGGCGCGGTGCTGCGCTGGTGCGGCGTCCGGGTCGGCTACACCTATATCTGGCAGTCCGAGGAATTTCTCGGCCAGCGCGGGCCGCAGAAGTTTGGCTCGTGGAGCGTAACCCTACTGCCGGGGGAGTTCGGACGGGCCTGCCCGGCGCCCTAGACGTTGAAGCGGAAGTTCATCACGTCGCCGTCCTTGACGACATATTCCTTGCCTTCCTGGCGCAGCTTTCCGGCGTCGCGCGCGCCGGCTTCGCCGTTCAGGCGGACGTAGTCGTCATAGGCGATGGTCTCGGCCTTGATGAAGCCCTTCTCGAAGTCGGTGTGGATGACGCCGGCGGCCTGCGGGGCGGTGTCGCCCTTGTGGATGGTCCAGGCGCGCGTCTCCTTGGGTCCGACGGTGAAATAGGTCTGCAGGCCCAGCAGATGGTAGGCCTCGCGGATCAGCTTGTTGAGGCCGGGCTCGGTGAGGCCGAGCGTCTCCAGATATTCGGCCCGCTCCGAGGAGTCGAGCATGGCGATCTCGCTCTCGATCTGGGCGGAGATCGCGACGTGATCGGCGCCGTCCTTGGTGGCCCGCTCGGCGACCGAGCGAGACATGTCGTTGCCGTCGCCGGCCGAGGCTTCGTCGACGTTGGAGACGTACAGCGCAGGCTTCGACGTGAGGAGTTGCAACATCTGCCAGGCCTTGGCGTCCTCGGCGGCGACGGCGGCCTTGCGGGCCGGTCGCCCGGCGTTGAGTTCGGTCAGCGCGAGCTGGACGAGGCGAAGGGTCTGCGCGCTCTCCTTGTCGCCGGCCTTGGCCCGCTTCTCGAGGTTGGAGACCCGCTTCTCCAGGCTCTCCAGGTCGGCCAGCATCAGCTCGGTCTCGATGGTGTCGAGGTCGGAGAGCGGATCGACCTTGCCCTCCACGTGGGTGATGTCGTCGTCGATGAAGCAGCGGGCCACGAAGGCCACGGCGTCGCAGTCGCGGATGTTGGCCAGGAACTGGTTGCCCAGGCCCTCGCCCTTGGACGCGCCGCGCACCAGGCCGGCGATATCCACGAAGTTGATCCGCGCCGGAATGATCTCCTTGCTCGGGATGATCGCCGCCAGCTTGTCGAGCCGCGGCTCCGGCACCGCCACGTCGCCGGTATTGGGCTCGATGGTGCAGAACGGATAGTTCGCGGCCTGCGCCGCGGCGGTCTGCGTGAGCGCGTTGAACAGCGTCGACTTGCCCACGTTGGGCAGTCCGACAATGGCGACTTTCAGGGCCATGAGGTCTTTCGGTTTCCTAGTGTGGCGCGGGACCTAGCACGCGGGTCGCAGCTATTAAAACCCGCTCTTCCCCGCGAAGGCGGGGACCCAGGCGTATTGTGTTTCAGCGGGCCGGGTCGCGGGGTCGGGTGAGGGTTGCTCAGCAACGAAAAAAACCTGGGTCCCCGCCTTCGCGGGGAAGAGCGGATGGGTGGTTCAGCCCAGGGCCTCGGCGGCCAAATCCCGCCAAGCGCGGCCTTCCTTGCGGAACTGGGGCTTCAGCTTGGCCAGGCGCTTGTCCATGTCGGCGATGGCCTCGCGAGCTTCGTCCTGGCGGCCGTTGCGGGCCATGAAGGCGGCGTAGCGGCCGATGGCCTCGAAGCCGGGCAGGTGCTGTAGGGCCCACTTGAACGCGGTGTCGGCCTCGGCGACGCGTCCCAGGCCCTCGTAGGCGCGGCCCATCGCCAGCGCGGCGCCGGGCGTGCGGCCACGGCCTTCGTCCTCGCCGAGCCGGCTCAGCACCTCAAGGGCCTCGGCCGGGCGGCGCAATTCGAGGAGCGCGTTGGCCAGCCCCAGCAGCAGCACCGGATCGTCGGCATGCACGCCCTGGGCGGCCTCGCGGTAGAGCCGTTCGGCGTCTTCGTGACGGCCCAGGTGCGCCGAGGCGGCGGCGAGGCGGGACTGATTGCGCACAGTCGGCGTGTCGTCGCAGGCCGCCTTGGCCTCGCGGTGCTCACGGTGCGGATCGAGCGTGTCGCGCGCCACGCGGCTGACCCGTTGGGCGGTGCGCCCGCCCAGCAGATCGGGGGCGATGTTGATCACGGCGTAGACGATGCCGCCGATCGGCTGGAACATCAGGATGATCCACAACCAGAAGGTGTCGCGCCCGGTCCGCACCACGTGGACGCAGAGCAGGACGGCGATCACCAGCGAGACCAGGAAGGCGGGAATCATCTCAACCGTCTCCGCGCGCCAGCTTTCTGGGGTCGGCCTTTTCGGCCGGGGCGAGGCGCATGACCTCGGTCTGGTATTTCTCGTCCTCGCCTGCGGCCAGCAGCGGGGCGGCGTCGGCGATGGCGGCGATCAGCGGCTCGACCCACTTGAGGTCCGCCTTGTGGAAGTTGGAGAGCACGTGGCCGTGCACCAGCTCCTTCTCGCCCGGATGGCCGGTGCCCAGCCGCGCGCGGCGGAAGTAGGGGCCGATGCTGGCGGTGATCGAGCGGACGCCGTTGTTGCCGGCCGCTCCGCCGCCGGCCTTCATCCGGAAGCGCCCCGGGGCCAGGTCGATCTCGTCGTAGAACACCACCAGGTCGGCGGAATCCATCTTGAAGAACTTCAGCGCCTCGCCGACCGCGCGGCCGCTCTCGTTGTAGAAGGTCTGCGGCTTGAGGATCAGCGCCTTCACCGGCCCCGCCGGCGTCTCGATCGACCCGTCCGCGGCGAACCCGCCGAAGCGCGAGCGATAGGGGCCGAAGCCCCACCGGCGCGCGATCTCGTCCACAGCCATGAAGCCGATGTTGTGGCGGTTCTTCGCGTACGTCTGGCCGGGATTGCCCAGGCCGGCGATCAGCAGCATGGGCCCCCCAAAAGACCTCTAGCAAGAATGGGGGGAGGCGAGGACTACTCCTCGCCGCCTTCCTTGGCTTCAGCGGCCGGCGCCGCGGCGTCTTCGCCGCCTTCGGCCGCTGAAGCCTCGTCTTCAGCCTGTTCGGCCATGGCGCCGGCGATCGAGGCCACCACGGTGTCGCCGTCCAGCACCGCCTTGGCCGAGGCCGGCAGCTTCAGGTCGGAGATGCGGATGGTCGAGCCGATGTCCAGGCCGGTCAGGTCGACGATGATGTCTTCCGGGATCTGGTCGGCGGGGGTGGAGACCTGCACGTCGTGCAGGGCCACGTTCAGCGTGCCGCCGCGCTTCAGGCCGGGGCACTCTTCCTGGTGCGAGAAGTGCACCAGCACATTGATCTTGATCTGTTGATGCGCATCGACGCGGTAGAGGTCGAAGTGGATCGGCGTATCGGTGACCGGGTGCATGTCCACGGCCTTGGCGATGACCGGCTGGCTTTCGTCGCCGTACTTCAGGGTCACCAGGTGGCCCAGCAGCTTGCCGGTGTAGAGCGCCTTGCGGAACTCGTTGGCCTTCACGGCGATGGCCACCGGATCCTTGTCGCCACCGTAGAGCACGCCGGGCACCAGGCCTGAACGGCGCACGACACGGGCGCCGCCGGTGCCGGTCTGCTCACGAACTTCAACGTTCAAAACGATCTCGGCCATGGCCTTGCCTCAAAACGAAACCGCCGCGCAAAGCGTGCGCGGCGACGCAAAAGATGGCCGCTCAGGGCCAAAAGGTGCGCGTAGATACACAAAACACCCCGTCCGCGCAACGGGCGGGGCGGTATTTCCTAGCCCTTCTTGCGGGCGCGGGTCTTGGTCTTGCTCGAGGTCTTGGCGAGCTCGGCCGCTTCACGCGCCTTTCGTTCGCTCACAGCCTTGATCTCGATGGGATCGGGCACGCCCGCGCCGGCCATCAGGCAGTGGCCGGTGTCCAGCAGGACATGCTGGCCCAGGCAGAAGACGTCCTCGTAGTGCGGCTTGGCCACCGCCAGGCACTGGTAGAGGTTGAGCTTGGACATGTTCAGGCAGCTGGCGGACGCCGGTTCGGCCAGGATCGGCATGACCTGGCCCAGGCTGGCGTCGTCGGCGTAGCCCAGGGCCGCCAAGGCGGCCACCGCCAGGCTCTTGATGACCACCGGCGTATAGGGCGGCCCGGCGGTCTGGGCCGAGAGGCCCATCGGGGCGGCGCCGGTCACCGCCATCTGCAGCCTGGCGGTCTCGTTCACCTCGCCAAGGCCGGGCGTCGAGGAAAGCGCCTTGGCCGTGGCCAGGCGGCCGTCGCGGCCGGGCACCTCGCCCTTCGACCAGGCCTGGCGCTGCATGTCATAGGCCGCCTGCTTCACCGAGCGGCCGAGGTCGACCAGCTTCTGGCCGTCGGCGCCGAGGGCGGCGATCACCAGGCCCGCGGCGCTGGCGGAGCCGTTGAAGCCGACCGCGTAGGCCGGGTCCTTCATGATCTCGTAGGCGACCGTGCGGCGTTGTTCGGGATCGCCTGAGTACTTGCGCACGCCGGCCACGAACGCCGGGTCCTGCAGGGCGGCGACCGCGCCATAGGCGATGGCCCCGCGCAGCAGCGCCTGCGGCTCGTAGGCGGCGCCGGTCTTCAGGCCCTGAGCGACATCGTCGCCGGCGGTGAAGCCGGGGGATATGGCGCTGGCATGGTCGACATAGGCGCGATAGGCGCTCGCCTGCTCGACCACCCGGGGCGAAAGGTTCACCTGCGGGACCACGGCGACCGGGGCCGGCGGCGGCGGCGCGGGCGGCGGCGGGGCGGGGCTGGAGCAGGCGGCCATCAGCGTCGCAAGAGCAGCGGCGGCGAACAGGGGCGCAAAATGGGCGGGTCTTGCAGACGTCATCGAGAGCTTTCCCCACAGGTGACGCGGAATCACCCTGTCTTGTAGTCGTCCCCCGACGCCAGTGTGGACTCGCACGGTAAACGCCCTCTGAGCAAGCGTGACCGGGGCGGCGCGAGGCCTCAGTCGAACAGTTTCGACACGCTCTCTTCGTTGGCGATGCGGCGGATCGCCTCGCCGATCAGGGTCGAGCAGGTGACCTGGCGGATCTTGTTTTCGGGCTTGGCGTGGTCCGCGGCGTCGATGGAATCGGTGATCACCAGCTCCTTGAGCACCGAGGTCCTCACCCGCTCGCTGGCGGCGCCGGAGAGCACGCCGTGGGTGATGTAGGCCGAGACCTCCGCCGCGCCGGCCTCCATCAGCGACTTGGCGGCCGAGCACAGGGTGCCGGCGCTATCGACGATGTCGTCGTAGATGATCAGTCGGCGGCCGGCGACGTCGCCGATGATGTTGGCGACCTCGCTCTTGCCGGGTCCGGAGCGGCGCTTGTCGACGATGGCCAGGTCGGCGTTCAGCCGGCTGGCCACCGCCAGGGCCCGCACCACCCCGCCCACGTCCGGCGAGACGATCACCAGGTCGGAAGGCTTGGCGTAGTGGGCCTTGATGTCGTTGGCCATCAGCGGCCCGGCCAGCAGGTTGTCGGTGGGGATGTCGAAGAAGCCCTGAATCTGGCCCGAGTGCAGGTCCATGGTCAGCACCCGGTCGGCGCCGGCCCGGGTGATCAGGTTGGCCACCAGCTTGGCCGAGATCGGCGTGCGCCCCTCGGTCTTGCGGTCCTGCCGGGCGTAGCCGAAATAGGGCATGACGGCGGTGATCCGCTTGGCCGAGGCGCGCTTCAGCGCGTCGATGCAGATCAACAGCTCCATCAGGTTGTCGTTGGTCGGGTAGCTGGTCGACTGGATCACGAAGACGTCTTCGCCGCGGACGTTCTCGTCGATGGTCACCCAGACCTCGTTGTCGGCGAAGCGCTTCACCTGGGCCTTGGTAAGCGGCAGGTCGAGGTGCTTGGCGACGGCTTCCGCAAGCGTGCGATTGGAGTTGCCGGTCAGCAGCTTCATCGGAGCCCCACGATGCGAATGCGCTTATGGGCGGGGCTTGTAGCAGGGGGGCGGCGTCTGTCTATCCCCGCCCCCGCGTCAAGTGAGCACGATCGCCGACAGCAGCCGGCCATAGTCCGGTTCGCCGAGCTTGAAGGCGCGGCGGTTGGAGAAGAAATCGTCCGCCTCCGCACAGGTGTCGCGACCGATCCATTCGCAGGTTCCGACGCCGGCGGCGGCCAGGCGGCCGAGCACGAAGGCGGGCAGGTCGAACATCGCCTTCTCGGCGCTGTCGCCCGCCTGGAAAAACCGGGCGTAGGCCGCGTCCTCCCGTGCGAACCGATCGACGAACTCCGCGCCCACCTCGTAGGACCTCGGCCCGATGCAGGGGCCGACGGCGGCGCACAGGCGGCCGCGCTCGGCGCCGAGGCTTTCCATCCGCGCGACCGTGGCCTCGACGATCCCGGTCAGCGCGCCCTTCCAGCCCGCATGGCAGGCGGCCACCACCCGGGCCTGCGGGTCGGCCAGCAGCACCGGCGCACAGTCGGCGGCCAGCGCGCCGCAGACAACGCCGGCCGTGGCCGTGACGACGCCGTCGGCCTGCGGTGGCCCGGCCGGCCAAGGGTCCTCGGCCAGCAGCGCGCTGGCCGAATGGACCTGATAGGCGGTGACGACGGTTGCGGCTCCGAAGTGGGCGGCGCAGCGGGCGCGGTTCTCGGCGACCGCCTCTAGGTCGTCGTTGGAGCCCAGGCCGACATTGAGGCTGGCGTAGATGCCCTGGGAGACCCCGCCGCGCCGCGTGA
>JANXXK010000055.1 GCA_025350685.1 Alphaproteobacteria bacterium
CGCGCGCTCAGGCCAGTTTTCGCTTAAGATCGGCGCAGGTGGTTGATCAGGTCGACGCGGGTGATCAGGCCCAGGAATTCGCGGCCGTCCAGCACGATCGCCACCTCGTCGCGCTCGAAGATCGGGATCAGCGCGTCCATCGGCTCGTTGGCCTGCAGGGTGTTGAGCTTGGCGACCATGGCGCTGGCCACGCGGTCGCCGAACCGGTCGTGTCCCCCCTCAACCGCGGCAAGCAGGTCGCTCTCGTCGAGCAGGCCGATCAGTCGTCCGTCGTCCAGCACCGGCAGCTGGCTGACGTCGGCGGTGCGCATCCGCTTGTAGGCGGTGTCGAGGGTGTCGTCAGGACCCACGGTCTCGGCCCCGCCGAGTTGGGCGTTGCGCGCGACCAGGTCGCGCAGCGCCCCGGTGATCGGCCGGTCGGTCAGGCCCTGGTCGGAGAGCCAGTGGTCGTTGAACACCTTGGAGAGGTACTTGTTGCCGCTGTCGCAGACGAAGGTCGCCACCCGCTTCGGCGTCGTCTGCGCCTGGCAATAACGCAGGGCCGCGGCCAGCAGGGTGCCGGACGAGGAGCCGCCGAGAACGCCGGCCTTGGACAAGAGGTCGCGGGCGGCCTGCACGCTTTCGCGGTCGGTGACGGCAAAGGCGTTGCCCTTCCTGACCAGGTTCAGGTCGCAGTTGTCCGGCACGAAGTCCTCGCCGATGCCCTCGACGATCCACGAGCCCGGCTCGACCATTTCGTTGCGGTTGACCAGCGGCTCCAGGATCGAGCCGGTGGGGTCGGCCAGCACCATCTCGGTCTTCGGGCTGACCTTAGCGAAGTAACGGCCAAGGCCGGTGAGCGTGCCGCCGGATCCGACGCCGACGACGATGGCGTCCACATCGCCGCCCAGCTGTTCGAAGAGTTCCGGGCCGGTGGTGGTCTCGTGCGCCTTGGGGTTCGAAGGGTTGGAGAACTGGTTCATGTAGACCGCGCCAGGCATGGCGTCGGCCAGGCGCTGGGCGATGTCCTGGTAGTAGTCCGGGTGGCCCTTGCCCACGTCGGAGCGGGTGATCCGCACGTCGACGCCCAGGCCACGCAGATGCTGGATCTTCTCGCGGGCCATCTTGTCGGGCACCACCAGGACCAGGCGATAGCCCTTCAGGATGCCGACCTGGGCCAAACCCAGGCCGGTATTGCCGGCGGTGGCCTCGATGATCACGCCGCCGGGCTTCAGCCGGCCGTCTGCCTCGGCCGCCTCGATCATGGTCCGCGCGATACGGTCCTTGATCGAGCCGCCCGGGTTGGCGCTCTCCAGCTTGGTGAACAGCCGGCAGGGGCCGGTGTCGAACATCCCGGTCAGCTCCAGAACCGGGGTGTGGCCGATCAGGTCGAGGGCCGAGGTCACCGGCGCGGGCGCCGGCGTCAGGGTCGGCGACGGGGCCGGTGTCGGGCTGGGCGCTTTGGGGGCAGTGCTCATATGCGTAAACTCCGAGCCGCGGCCGAACGGTGATCCGGCCGCCGGGAGGCGACTCCGCAGTGCCCAGCTGTTAGGGCACAATCATGTCTGTTCCCATCCAAATCTGGGTCGAAGCTTCCCACAACAATGCTTACCGCTGCGGCGGCTGGGCCTATGTGCGCCGCGGCGGCGAATCCCTTGCCGGACTCGCCGGCGGCGAGCGGTCGATCACTGCCGAACGGGCGGCGTTGGCCGCGCTGGCGGCGGGGCTCAAGGACGTTGCGGCGGGAGCCGCGGTGGAGATCCGGAGCTCGGACAAGGCGATCCAAGCTGCCTGGCGGCGCCTGGCGGAGCTACGGGCCGGCGGCGAGGCGCCGCAGGACGACCTCGACCTCTGGGCCCAGTTGCAGGCCGCGACCCAGGGCCGCGCGGTCCGGGTTGTCGTCGTAGTCCTGGCAGCCGGAACGCCTGGCGCCTTCGCCAAGGCCTGGGCGGACGAAGCCTATGAGAAGACCAAGGCCAGGGGCGCGTTCACCGCGCCGATCCCGAAAGCAAACCTGGCGAAGGCGGGCGCTTAGTAGCCGTCGAGCGGCTGCGTGCGCGACACCGACAGCGGATGGTCGATCAGCGGTTCTACGGTCGCCAGGAACCGCACGGTGTGCGCCAGGACCGCGTGGGCCTGGAACGCCGCGTCGTCGGTCCAGCGCGAGTGGATGAAGAACAGGTCGGCGTCCTGGATGGAGCGATAGGCCTGGATGGCGAGGCAGCCGGGCTCCACGCGCGTCGGGCGGCCGACCTCGCGGATCGCCTGGGCCACCGCCTCGGCCTGACCCGGCCGGGCGTGGAAGCGCCCGAAGACTGTCAGCTCCATGGGAGTCTCCTCAGCGGCTAAATTTGGCGATCCAATTGGCTTCCCAGCTCTTGCCGCCGTCGTCGGAGAAGGCCTGTTCCAACTCAAACGTGCGGGCCGTGATGCTCGAGAAGATGAAGCGCACGAGGATCGCCCTGTCGTTCAGGGTGTCGGAATTGTAGAACTCCCCCCGCCCGTTCTGGAAGCCGCCGAACATCGCGCTCCCCAGCGTCCCGACGGCGCTGTTGGCAAAGCTCACGCCCCATTGGTGCGTGGCCGGGTTGTAGACGCGCACGCTCATGCCCTCGAGGTGGCCGGCGGCGCCGTCGAGTTCGATCTCGCCGACGTTGGCCTTGCCGGTCCACCAGGGGCGGACGATCGAGGTCCCGTCGTACTGCACCCAGTCGTTGGAGCCGGTCAGCGGACGCAGCCGCCGCGACAGATGGCACTTCCAGTCGCCGAACTCGAAGTCGAAATCGTGCGGTCCGCCCACCGTCGGGGGCGTTGGCCGGGCGGGCTGGGCGGACGCCCCCGGCGCGGTCGCCAGCAGCAGGCACGCCGCCAGCGCGGCCAGGGGTTTGGTCAGGATCGCCACGCGCGGAATGCCTCGCTGGGGGTTGGCAAGACACACGGCCTAACCGATCATTGAGTACTCAACGAGAAGGCACCTCCAGGTACCTATGGTCCAGGCGCGACGATCCAATACGGTGAGTGACTGCCCGCTGACCGCGGCGCTGACCGCGGTCGGCGGCAAGTGGAAGCTGATCATCATCTATTGGCTGGCCGAGGGCCCAAAGCACTTCGCGGGCCTGCGGCACGAGATGTCGGCCGTCTCGCAGAAGGTGCTGACCCAGCAGCTGCGCGAACTGATCGACGACGGGCTCGTCCAGCGGAGGGAAACCGGCCAGGTGCCTGCCCCGGTGATCTATTCGCTCACCGACTATGGACGATCCGTGCTGCCGATCGCCGAGACCGTGCGGACCTGGGGCCGTGGCCACATCGAACGCTTCGGCGGCTAGCTCCGCGCGGTCACCAGATTCGCACGCGCTGGTCCGGGGCCAGATAGAGCCTCTCGCCGGGCTTCACGTCGAAGGCCGAATACCAGGCGTCCATGTTGCGCACCGTGTCGGCGCGGAACTCGGCCGGGGCGTGGCCGTCGGTGACCGCCTGCTGGCGGGCCAGCGCCTCGCGGTTCTTGGTCCGCCAGCTCTGCGAGAAGGCGATGAAGAACTGCTGGTCGCCGCTGACGCCCTGCTGGGCCGGTCCCTCCTTGCCGCCGTTGGCCAGGCGGTAGGCGTCATAGGCGGCGTTCAGCCCGGCGATGTCGGCGATGTTCTCGCTGAGGATCTGCTCGCCGTTCAGGGCGATGTCGGGGAACGGATGGTAGAGGCTGTACTGCGCCGCCAGCGCCTTGCCCGAGGCCTGGAAGTGGGCGAGGTCGGCCGGCGTCCACCAGTTGCGCAACTTGCCGTCGGCGTCGAACATCGCCCCCTGGTCGTCGAAGCTGTGGCTGATCTCGTGGCCGATCGTGGCCCCGGTGGCGCCCAGGTTCAGGGCGATCGGATTGGCGGGATTGAAATCCGGGGCCTGCAGGATCGCGGCGGGGAAGTTGAGCGCATTGCGCACCGGCAGGTTCACTGCATTGACGGTCTGCGGGGTCATCGCCCATTCGCCGCGGTCGACCGGGCGGCCGAACTTGGCGAGGTTGCGGCGGTACTCGAAGAGCTCCGCGCGCTGGGCGTTGCCGAGCGCGTCACCGGGGATGATCTTCAGCGCCGAATAGTCGATCCAGTGGTCGGGGTAGCCCACGCCCACCTTCAGAGTGGCGAGCTTGCGTTTGGCCTCGGCCTTGGTGGCCGGCGCCATCCAGTCGAGCTTGTCGATACGCACGCGGAAGGCGGCGATCAGGTCGGTGACCATGGCCTGGACCTTGGCCTTGGAATCCGCGGGGAAATATTTGGCGACGTAGAGCTTGCCGACCGCCTCGCCGAGCGCGCCGTTGGTCGAATTGACCGCCCGCTTCCAGCGTGCCAGCTGCTGCGGCGTGCCCGACAACACGGTGCCGTAGAAGGCGAAGCGCTCGTCGGCGAAGGCCCTGGGCAGCACGTTCGAGTAGTCGTTGATCTGGTGGTAGGCGAGGTACTCTTTCCACACCGACAGCGGCTGACTGGCGACCAGGGCAGCTTCACCGGCCGTCGCCCTCGGATGCCAGACGATGAACTGCGGGCGCTTGGAAAGGCCGGCGGCGGCGAAATAGGCGGTCCAGTCGAGGCCCGGCGCCCTTCGGGCGAAATCGGCCGCGGCCCACGGATTGTTGGCCTTTAGCACGTCCTCGGAGTCCGCGCGCGGCGCGTGGGCCTGGGCGATCTTCAGCTCCAGGTCGAAGATCCGCTGGGCGCGGGCGTCGGCGTCCTTCACCCCGGCCAGGCTCAGCAGCTTGGCGATGTGGGCCTTGTAGGCGACGCGGATCTTCTCCATCCGCGGGCTGGTCGAGACGTAGAAGTCGCGGTCGGGCATGCCAAGGCCCCCCTGCAGCAGGTAGGGCGCATAGTGCTTGGGGTCGTTGAGATCCTGCTCGACCCACAGGCCGAACAGGTGATCGGTGTCGAAATTGGTCGAGTTCAGCGCATCGACATCGGCCCTCAGTTCGCGGCCGAACTCGGCGGCCAGCTGTTTCTTGTCCTTGACCGCGGCGATGCGGGCGAGCGTCGGCTGCAGCGGCTTGATGCCGAGGGACTCGATCTTCGCCTCGTCGAGATAGCTCGAATAGTAGTCGCCGATCTTGCGGGCCTCGGTCGCGGCGGGCGCGCTCGCCGCCGTCTTGATCAGGTCGGCCACGCGGGCGGTGGTCAATTCGACCAGCTCGCCGCCGGTCCCCCAGCTGGAGCGGTCCGGCGGGATCTCGGTCTTGGCCATCCAGCCGCCGTTGCCATAGGCGAAGAAGTCGTCACCCGGCTTCACGCCCTGGTCCATGCCGGCCAGATCGAGGCCGGTCGGATGGTCGTTGACCAGGGATGCAGCGGGCTGGGCGAGGACGGCGGGACCCGCGAGGGCCAGGGCGGCGGCAAGCGCCAGCGGAGTCAGGGTGAGTTTCATGGCGGGCAACCTAGCGGCGGTGGCGAGGCTGTCCACTTGCTTGCAGAGACGGTGGGTAGGCCGGCGCGACCAGTGAACAGATCGGCTATACGAGCGGCATGATCCGGATCGGCGTGGACTTCGGCGGGACCAAAATCGAGGCGGCGGCGCTGGACGCTGACGGCCGCTTCCAGGCGCGGGTGCGGGAGGCCTCGCCCGGCAGCTATCAGGCGAGCCTGGAGGTCGTGCGCGACCTGATCGCCGAGGCCGAGCGGCAGGCCGGCATGAGCGGCGCCAGCGTCGGCCTGGGCACGCCCGGATCGCCCTCGCCGGTGAACGGCCTGATCCGTAACGCCAACACCACCCACCTGAATGGCCAGCCGTTCCAGGCCGACCTGGAGAGGGTCCTGGGCCGACCGGTGCGAATGGCCAATGACGCCAACTGCCTGGCGTTGTCGGAGGCGACGGACGGCGCAGGCGCCGCATTCGACGTGGTCTTCGGGGTGATCATCGGCACCGGCTGCGGGGCGGGAACCACCGTGGGCCGGCGCGTGCTGGCCGGGCGCAACGGCGTCGCCGGCGAGTGGGGGCACACGCCCCTGCCCTGGCCGAGGCCGGACGAACTGCCGGGGCCGGACTGCTTCTGCGGCCATCTCAACTGCCTGGAGCAGTGGATCTCCGGGCCCGGCTTTGCGCGGGCCCATGGAACCGGCGAGGATGCTGAAACGATCGCCAAGGCGGCTGCGGCTGGCGACCCTGCGGCGGCGGCCTCGCTCGACGACTATGTCGACCGGCTGGCGCGCGGTCTTGCGGTGATCACCGACATCATCGACCCGGACGTGATCGTGCTGGCGGGCGGCATGTCCAACGTGGACGCGCTTTACGACCGGCTACCCGCCGCGATCGGCAGCTACGCCTTCTCCGACGTCTTCACGACGCCGGTGGTGAAGGCATTGCACGGCGACAGCTCCGGCGTGCGCGGCGCGGCGTGGCTATGGCCGCTGGAGCCAGGCGGATGAAAGCCTTCTGCCGCGACTGCTTCTGGCAGGGGGAGGCCGCGGTGCGCCGCTGTCCCAACTGCGCCAGCCCGCGGATCGTGGCGCATGAAGACCTGGCCAGCCTCGCCATCGCCCACATGGACTGCGACGCCTTCTACGCCTCGGTGGAGAAGCGCGACCGGCCGGAGTTGCGCGACGAGGCGGTGATTGTCGGCGGCGGCAAGCGCGGGGTGGTGACCACCTGCTGCTACATCGCCCGGATCAAGGGCGTGCGCTCGGCCATGCCGATGTTCAAGGCGCTGCAGCTCTGCCCCGAGGCGGTGGTGATCAAGCCGGACTTCGCCAAGTACCGGGCGGCCAGCAGGATCATCCTGGGGCTGGCCGGCGAGCTGACGCCGCTGATCCAGAACCTGTCGCTGGACGAGGCCTGGATGGACCTGTCGGGCACCGAACGGCTGCACGGCGCGCCACCGGCGATCACCTTGGCGAAGTTGCAGGCGCGGATCGAGGCGCAGACCGGGCTGACGGTCTCCATCGGCCTGGCGTCCAACAAGTTCCTGGCCAAGGTGGCGTCGGACCTCGACAAGCCGCGCGGCTTCTCGGTGATCGGTTCGGAAGCGCAGGCGTTCCTGGCGCCGAGGCCGGTGGGCATATTGCCCGGCGTCGGGCCGGCCATGGTCGCCAGCCTGGAGAAAGCCGGCTTGCGCACAGTTGGCGACCTGGCGCGCGCCGACATCAAGCACCTGGCCGAGCGGTTCGGCTCGCATGGCCTGCGGCTCTCCGCCCTGGCCCACGGCGAGGACCATCGGGCGGTCAATCCCAGCGAGGAGCGCAAGGGGATCAGCGCCGAGACCACCTTCAACGAAGACCTGTCGGCGCTGTCGGACCTGGAGGACGTGCTGGCCGAGCTCAGCGAGAAGGTCGCGCGCCACGCCCGCGCTGACGGTGTCGCCGGGCGGGTGGTCACCCTGAAGCTGCGGACCACCGACTTCCGCATACACACGCGCCGCAAGACGATCGCGGTGCCGACCCAGACCGCCACGACCCTGTTCGCGGTCGGCCGCGAGATGCTGGCGAAGGAAGCGACGGGGAAGCCCTATCGCCTGATCGGCATCGGTATGGCGGAGCTCATCGAGGCGGGCGCGGCGGAGGACGACTTCTTCGCCGGCGACGAGCGGCGCGCGCTGGCCGGTGAGAAGACGCTGGATGTGTTGCGCGCGCGATTCGGCGCCGGGGCCGTGACGTCTGGTCGCATCTTCCGGGCAAAAGGCCATTCGAAGCCCGATTGAAACCTTTTGCGCGCCCGATTGACGCGTGAATTTCGCGCAATGGCGGGTTTCGACATGGAGCGTGGCGATTTCGACCCTTCCAAATGGGTTGGGTTTGCATATCTAATCGAACGAGGGCGCCACCGGCCGCGCGCCAGGAGATCCGTTCGATGGCCGAACGTAAAATGGGTGACCAGGACACCGGCATTCGGTCGGCTGTGGTCACTCAAACCAAGCCGAAGACCCAGAAGCCCTCGCTTTACCGAGTGTTGCTGCTCAATGACGACTACACGCCCATGGAATTCGTCGTCTATGTTCTTGAGCAGTTCTTCAACAAGTCGCGCGAAGATGCGACTCGCATAATGCTCCACGTTCATCAACACGGCGTCGGGGTCTGTGGGGTGTTCACCTACGAGGTGGCGGAAACGAAAGTGGCCCAGGTCGTTGATACAGCGCGGCGGCATCAGCACCCGCTGCAGTGCACCATGGAAAAGGATTAAGGTCCCCAGTGCCCTCATTCTCACGGCCCCTCGAAGAGTCCCTTCACCGCGCGGTGGCTTACGCCAATCAGCGAAAGCACGAGTACGCGACGCTTGAGCATCTCTTGTTGTCGCTGGTCGACGACGAGGACGCCGCCGGGGTGATGCGCGCCTGCGACGTCGATCTCGGCGCGCTTCGAACCACCCTCACCAACTATGTGGACACCGAGCTGCGCTCGCTGGTCGTCGACGACGGCGAGGACGCCAAGCCCACGGCTGGCTTCCAGCGGGTGATCCAGCGCGCGGTCATCCACGTGCAGTCCTCCGGTCGCGAGGAGGTTACCGGCGCCAATGTGCTGGTGGCGATCTTCTCCGAGCGCGAGAGCCACGCCGCCTACTTCCTGCAGGAGCAGGACATGACCCGCTACGACGCGGTGAACTACATCGCCCACGGCATCGCCAAAAAGGCCGGCGCCGCCGAGGCCAAGCCCGTCAAAGGCACCAGCGACGACGAGGACAAGCCGACCGTCAAGACCGGCGGCGAGGCGCTCGAAGCCTATTGCGTGAACCTCAACGAGAAGGCCAAGCAGGGTAAGGTCGATCCGCTGATCGGCCGCTCGGCGGAAGTAGAGCGCTGCATCCAGATCCTTTGCCGGCGGACCAAGAACAATCCGCTTCTGGTGGGCGACCCGGGCGTCGGCAAGACCGCCATCGCCGAGGGCCTAGCGCGCAAGATCGTCAACAATCAGGTCCCCGACGTGCTCGCCGGCTCGACCATCTTCTCGCTCGACATGGGCGCGCTCTTGGCCGGCACGCGGTATCGCGGCGACTTCGAGGAGCGCGTGAAGCAGGTCGTCAAGGAGCTGGAGAACCACCCCGACGCGATCCTGTTCATCGACGAGATCCACACCGTGATCGGCGCCGGCGCCACCAGCGGCGGGGCGATGGACGCCTCCAACCTCTTAAAGCCGGCGCTGGCCTCGGGCAGCCTGCGGTGCATGGGCTCGACGACCTACAAGGAATTCCGCCAGCACTTCGAGAAGGACCGCGCGCTGGTCCGCCGCTTCCAGAAGATCGACATCAACGAGCCGACGATCGACGACACGATCAAGATCCTGAAGGGGCTGAAGTCCTACTACGAGGAGTTCCACAAGCTCCGCTACACCGCCGAAGCGATCAAGGCGGCGGTCGAGCTGTCGGCCAAGTACATCAACGACCGCAAGCTGCCGGACAAGGCCATCGACATCATCGATGAGGCCGGCGCCAGCCAGATGCTGCTGCCCGAAAGCCGACGGAAAAAGACCATCGGCATCAAGGAGGTCGAGGCCGTCGTCGCCAAGATCGCCCGCATCCCGCCGAAGTCGGTGTCCAAGTCCGACACCGAGGCCCTGAAGCAGCTGGAGACCGACCTGAAGCGGGCGGTCTACGGCCAGGACGAGGCGCTGGACCAGTTGTCGGCGGCCATGAAGATGGCCCGCGCCGGCCTGCGCGACGCCGGAAAACCGATCGGCTGCTACCTGTTCTCGGGCCCCACCGGCACCGGCAAGACGGAAACAGCCCGTCAGCTGGCCTCGACGCTGGGCATCGAACTCCTGCGCTTCGACATGAGCGAATATATGGAGCGCCATACCGTGAGCCGCCTGATCGGGGCGCCTCCGGGCTATGTGGGCTTCGACCAGGGCGGCCTGTTGACCGACGCCGGCGACCAGCATCCGCACGCCGTGGTCCTGCTCGACGAAATCGAGAAGGCCCACCCGGATGTCTACAACATCCTGCTGCAGGTGATGGACCACGGGTCGCTCACCGACTCCAACGGCAAGAAGATCGACTTCCGCAACGTGGTCCTGATCATGACCACCAACGCCGGCGCTTCGGACGCCCAGCGCAACTCCATCGGCTTCGGCCGCGGGAAGCAGGACGACGAGGCCGAGGAAGCGATCAAGCGGGTGTTCACCCCGGAGTTCCGCAACCGCCTCGACGCGGTGGTGGCCTTCAAGCCGCTGACGCCGGAAATCATTCGCCAGGTGGTGCAGAAGTTCGTCATCCAGCTG
>JANXXK010000059.1 GCA_025350685.1 Alphaproteobacteria bacterium
AAATAGTGGGCGCCGGGGACCATCTCGAGCTGTTTGTCCGGCGAGGCCACCGCCGCGTGGATCGCCCGCGCGTCGCTGGGGAAGACCCCCATGTCGCCAGTGCTCTGCACCACCAGGGAAGGCAGGGTGAAGCGGGCGAGCTGGTCGCCGCCGTTACACTTGGAATCCGACAGGCTCCACATCGACAGCCAGGTGCGCAGGGAATTGGCCCGGCCGATGCCGGGGAAGCGGTTGGCCATCACCGGGTCGCCGCGATAGCAGCCGGGGCAGGGGCGGTCTGACGGATCGATGGCCGGGTCCATGAACCTCAGGTCCGCCCAGGTGCGGTAGAGCGGGAAAAGGATGTCGGGCACGCCAGCGGCGTTGAGCCGCGCCAGTTCCGCCTTGGCCCAATCGGTGATCCGCTGGTTGCGGGCGCGCTGGGCGGCGCGGTAGCGGGCAATGAACTCAGCCGAATAGGGCGGGCCGGGGTTGAAGGGATCGAGATCGGGGTTGGTGAGGGTGGGATCGAACTCATCCACCACCGAAGCGTCCATCCAGTCGGTCAGCACCTCCGGGCGGCCCTGGTGGGCGTTCAGCGACACATAGAGGTCGGCCTTGACCAGGGATTCCAGCGCCGCGCGCCCGGCGCCGTCGACCAGGGTGTTCAGAGTGGGCGCTATGGCCTCGGCCTGATAGGCGCCCATCAGGGATCCGCCGCCGGAATTGCCGAGGATGACGATGGTCTCGACGCCGGCCACCTCGCGCAGCCAGCGCATGCCGACCCCGATGTCGATAACCGCGTGCTCGAGCAGGAACTGGTCCTCCGCGCCGCGGAAGCGCGTGTTCCAGCCGAGGAAGCCGTAGCCGCGCGAGGCCAGGTAGGGAGCGATGTAGTGCTCGGAGAAGTCGACGTTGTAGTGGGTGGCGATGAAGGCGGTCTTCGGCCGCTGACCCTTGGGCGCGGTGTAGATCCCCTGGCAGGGGTGGCCGCCAGCCTGGATGCGCGGCGAGGTCGGCGACACCAGTCCGATGAACTCCCGGTCCAGCGCGGCCAGCAGGTCACTGTCGTCAATCACCGTGTCTCTCCCCTAGCGTCGTTGACCGGGCCGGCTTCGCGCCGCCTCGCAACAGATACTTCGTAATCTAATCATTATCGCCAATCCATATCCGAAGCAGCTGCGCTCAGGGCGCGAGGCGCTCGGCCAGGTCGATCACCCGCGCGACCAGCCCACCGAGGAGTTGGGCCGGCAGCGGGTCCTTGAGCGCGCCGTCTGCGAACGCGGTGTGCGCCATCGGCACCAGCACCTGCTCGGTCGCCACCAGGGTCTGAATCGTCTGCAGGATCTGGCGCATAGTGGTGATGCCGCGCAGGCCGCCGAACGGGCCCATCGAGGCCGCCATCAGGCCCGCGACCTTGCCGCGAAACGCGCTGAGCGCGACCATCGACTCGCCGTCCGTGGGGCGTGACGCCCAGTCGATGGCGTTCTTCAGCACCCCGCTCACCGAGCCGTTGTATTCCGGCGAGGCGATCAGGAAACCCTGGTTCGCCTGGAACAGCGCCTTCAGCTCGCGCGCGGCGGGCGGAAAATCCGACTGTTCCAGATCGCCGTCATAGAGCGGCAGGGCGAAGTCCTTGAGGCGGATCGACGTCACCTGCGCACCGCGCGCGCGCGCCTCGCCTACAGCAAGGTCAAGGAGCGCCTGGTTGAGCGATCCCGCGCGGGTGCTGCCGGCGAAAGCGAGAAGCTTGACGGTCATCGAAATCCTTTTGCCGCGTTCAGACGGCGCTATCGGTGGCGTTGTCCTCGGCGCCTTCCGCCAGGTTGCGACCGACTTGGACGAGCGCCTTTCGCAGCACCTCCACCTCGGTCTTCGAAAGGCCGGCGAGCGCGACCGCGTTCACCTCGGCGACGGCGGGCATCAGGGTCTTCTGCAGGGCCTTGGCCGGCGGGGTCAGGTAGACGTGCACTTTGCGACGGTCCTCGACGCTCTTGCGGCGCACCACGAAGCCGCTGCGCTCGAGGCTCTTCAGGGCGATCACCGTGGTCGGCTCGCGCATGCCGACACGGCGGCTAAGCTCGCGCTGGGTGAGGCCATCCTCGCGCCAGAGCACGCGCAGGAAACGCCACTGGCCGCTGGAAACCCCGTGCGGTGAGGTGCGGCTCTCCAGGGCGCGGGAAAAGGCTCGGAAGGCGATGCGGGTCAGGTAGCCGATACTGTTGCTCGGGTCGGCGTAGAACTCGGTCTGGTTCATCGGCGGACCATTCCATTCTCAGCCGTGCCCGGCAATCGCGTGCATTGACAGGCCCGCCGGCTTCCGAAGGAATACATAGAATACTAACTAATTGGATCTGTGAACATGCCGGTTCTGGGCCTGCCCCTGCTGCCGACGACGATTGTCGGAAGCTATCCCCAGCCGGACTGGCTGATCGACCGCGAGGGCCTGAAGGGACGGTTGCCGCCCAGGGTTCGGGCTGAGGAGCTCTGGCGCATCAAGCCGCCGCACCTGGCCAACGCCCAGGAGGCCGCGACGCTGATCGCGATCAGCGACCAGCGGCTGGCCGGCATCGACATTATCGGCGACGGGGAAATGCGCCGCGAGAGCTACTCGAACCGGCTGGCGACGGCGCTGGGCGGGATCGACATCGACACGCCGGGCGTGGCCATGGACCGCACAGGCGCGCTCAATCCGGTTCCGCGGGTCGCGGGACCCATTCGACGCATCGGCCCCATCGAGGCCCAGGACGCGGCCTTCCTGAAGGCGCGCGCCGGCGCGCCGGTGAAGATCACCATCCCGGGCCCCTTCACTATGACCCAGCAGGCGCAGAACGACTATTACCCGGACGCGCGCGCGCTCGCGCTCGACTACGCCGATGCGGTGAATGCGGAGGCCCGCGACCTGTTCGCCGCCGGGGTGGATATCGTCCAGCTCGACGAACCCTACCTGCAGGCCAAGGCCGACGAGGCCCGCAGCTTCGCGGTCGAGGCGATCAACCGGGCGGTGAAGGGCGTCGGTGGACTGACGGCATTGCACATCTGTTTCGGCTACGCCTACGTCCACAAAGGCGCCGCCAAGCCCGGCGGCTATGCGTTCCTCGAAGAGCTCGAGGCGTCGGACGTCGACATCATCTCCATCGAAGCCGCCCAGCCGAACCTCGACCCGTCGATCCTGCGCGAGCTGCCCACCAAGCACATCATGTACGGGGTGATCGACCTCAACGATCCGAACGTGGAGTCCGCCGAGACGGTCGCCGCGCGGATCCGCCGCGCCCTGCCCCATATCGACGCCGACCGCCTGATCGTCGCCCCGGACTGCGGGATGAAATACCAGAGCCGCGACGTCGCCTTCGGCAAGCTGAAGGCCATGGCGGATGGCGCGGCGATCGTGCGCCGGGAACTGACGGGCAGTTAAGACCGAGCGGCCAGCCAGTCCGCGAGAATCCGATTGGTCGTGATCGGCGCCTCCAGGGTCGGCAGATGGCCGCAGTCGGCGATGGACTCCAGCCGTGCGCCGGCGATTCCCGCGAGGATCTCCTCCTGGTGCGCCGAGGTGGTGATCCCGTCCTGTTCGCCGCGGATCAGCAGCGTCGGCGCGGTGATGGCCTCTAGCGACGGGCGGCTGTCGGGGCGGGACATGATCGCCCGCTGCTGGCGAAGGAAGGTCGCCGCGCCGGTGTCGAGGGCCATGCGTCGCACGGTGGCCAGCAGCGCGGCGTCCTGGCGCCGCGCCGGATGCACCAGGATGGGAATGCGCTCCTCAACCACCTCGGCGAAGCGGCCGTCCTCGACCAGGCGGATATAGCCCCGACGCCGCTCGGTCTGCGCCGGTCCGTCGTTCGGCGCGAGGGTGGCGATGAGCGCCAGGCTTCTCACCCTCTCCGGGGCCGCACGCATAACCTCAAAGGCGGTGAAGCCGCCCATGGCGTGGGCGACCAGGTGGAACCTGGCTGGCGCCTCGGCCAGCAGGCGCTGGGCCAGGCCCGCGATGGTCTCGTCGCAGGTGTGATCGGACAGGCGCAGGTCGTAGTCGACCGACAGGGCCGCGACCTGCGGCCCCCAGGCCTCGGAGGTGAGCAGCTGGCCTGAGGCCATGACGACGGGGGGGCGGGTCATCAGACGATCCGGTTCGTGAGCGGTTCGCCGGACGCCAACCGCCGGCAGTTGTCCATCGCCGCGGCCAGGCTGCGCGCCAGGGTCTCCGGCGTCAGCCAGGCCATGTGCGGGGCGAGGGTGACGTTGTCGAGCGCCAGCAGCGGGCTGTGCGGATCGATCGGCTCGTGGGCGAAGACGTCGAGCCCCGCCCCGCGCAGGCGTCCCGACCTCAGAGCCTCGACCAGCGCCGCCTCGTCCACCAGATCGCCTCGCGCGGTGTTGATCAGGATCGCCCCCGGGCGCATGGCGGCCAGCGCCTCGCGGCCGATCAGGCCGCGGGTCTGCGGTGTCAGCGGCACGTGCAGGGAGACGATATCCGCCGCCGCCAGCAATTCGTCCAGGGTCACGAAGCGGCCGCGAAGCCCGGGCTTCGCCTCGCGCGCCGCGTAGATCACCCGCGCGCCCAGCGCCTCCAGGGCCGCGCCAAGCCGCGACGGCGCAGCGCCATAGCCGACGAAGCCGATGACCCGCCCGGCGATCTCGCCGGCGCCGTCGACCTGGGCCAGGTCCGGCGACCAGCCTTTTCCGGATCGGGTCAACGGGTCGAAGT
>JANXXK010000079.1 GCA_025350685.1 Alphaproteobacteria bacterium
AGCAGGGCCGAGGACGGGTCGCCGCGCCAGTCGGAGCCCATCTTGTCGATCTCATCCAGCAGGAAGAAGGCGTTGGTCGACTTGGCCTTCTTCATCGACTGGATGATCTTGCCGGGCATGGAGCCGATGTAGGTCCGGCGGTGACCGCGGATCTCGGCCTCGTCACGGACGCCGCCCAGGGAGACCCGCACGAACTCGCGGCCGGTGGCCTTGGCGATCGAGCGGCCGAGCGAGGTCTTGCCGACGCCGGGAGGGCCGACGAGGCAGAGGATCGGGCCCTTCAGCGAGCCTACGCGGCTTTGCACCGCCAGGTACTCGAGGATCCGCTCCTTGACCTTCTCCAGGCCGTAGTGGTCGCCTTCGAGGATGTCCTCCGCCTTCTGCAGGTCGATCGGCTTGATCTTGGCCTTGCCCCACGGAATGGTCAGCAGCCAGTCCAGGTAGTTCCGCACGACCGTCGACTCCGCCGACATCGGGCTCATGTTGCGCAGCTTCTTGAGCTCGCTCTCGGCCTTGGCGCGGGCCTCCTTGGAGAGCTTGACCTTCTTGATGCGCTTCTCGAGGTCCATCAGCTCGTCGCGCTGATCGTCCTGTTCGCCCAGCTCGCGCTGGATCGCCTTCATCTGTTCGTTCAGATAGTACTCGCGCTGGGTCTTCTCCATCTGCCGCTTCACGCGGTTACGGATCTTCTTCTCGGTTTGCATGACCGAGATCTCACCCTCCATCAGGGCGTAGACCTTCTCCAGCCGCTTGACGACGTTGAAGATTTCCAAGAGCTGCTGTTTCTCGGCGATCTTCACCGACAGGTGGCTGGCGATGCGGTCGGCCAGTTCGCCTGGGTTGTCGATCTGCGGGATCGCGGCCAGGGCCTCCGGCGGCACCTTCTTGTTCAGCTTCACATAGTTTTCGAACTGCTCGACCACGGCGCGGCTGAGCGCCTCGGCCTCGGCCGAGCCGGAGCCGTCCTCGGCCACATAGGCGATCTCGGCCTCGTAATATTCTTCCTGGCTCGTGAAGCGGGAGATGCCGGCCCGCGCGCGGCCCTCCACCAGCACCTTGACGGTGCCATCGGGCAGCTTGAGCAGTTGCAGGACGGTGGCGACCACGCCGACGTCGTAGATGCCCTCAGGCGCCGGATCGTCGTCGTCCTTGTCTTTCTGGGTGGCCAGCAGGATCTGCTTGCCGTCGTTCTTCATCGCCTCTTCGAGCGCGCGCACCGACTTCTCGCGGCCGACGAAGAGCGGCACGGGCTGGTGCGGGAAGACCACGATGTCCCGCAAGGGCAGGATCGGTAGAACTTTAATCTCAGACATAATGCCTCAACTCCTGACCGGCCCCGTTGGTCGCAGGGCCCGGTCTACCGGATCGCAGTTACTCCGACGATGCGTCTGAGTCGGACGATCCGTACGCTCCGCAGAGCGCCTGTTCATGGATAGATGTGGACTGTTTGATCCACGGTTCAAGCGGAGCCATATCCTTGCGCGACACTCGGTCCCAGTCCGATTCCACAGTTCGCTTTACCGCGGAAATGACGGGAACCAGCGCGAGACTATGCCCCGACCCTTAAGCGGATATGTGGGAATGCCGACTTTGCACGGCAAGACGGGGCGCTGAGGCTAGGCCGACGCCGGAATTCGGCAGTTGAGCTCGAAGGTCACGCCGTTGGCCTCGGTGAGGAAGAATTGGCGGATGCCGCCGCCCGGGGCCTCGCTGGCCTGGTATTCGATACCGGCCGCATCCAGCCGCCGCCGGGCGTCCTCGTAGTCGTCGACAGCGAAGGCGAAGTGGTCGAGCGAGGACCCGCGTGAGGGCTGATGCTCACGCGTCACGGCGACCAGATGCACAATGTCCTTGTCGCCGGCGTAGAGCCAGGCGCCGGGGAAATCGAAGTCCGGCCGCCAGCCGACGGTCAGGCCCAGCACCTCGGTGAAGAAGGCTTGGGTCCTGGCCAGATCGGTCGTGCGGATGTTGACGTGATCGAGGTCGAGGATCGCCATGCAGGACTCCTGTCAGGACGGCGAGTATGGCGCACGAAAAAGCTCCGCCGTCACCAGCGGGGCCCTTCGAACTTTCCTGAACGCGGACTTAGGCCGCGCCGCCCTTGTCGCGGCGCTCGGCGTAGATGATCAGCGGCTGAGCGCGACCTTCGACGACCTCGGCGTTGACCACCACCTCCTCGACGCCGTCGTAGGTGGGCAGTTCGTACATGGTGTCGAGCAGGATCGCCTCGAGGATCGAGCGCAGGCCGCGCGCGCCGGTCTTCCGCGTGATCGCCTTGCGGGCCACCGCGTTCAGCGCGTCGTCGGTGAAGGTCAGGCCGACATTCTCCATGTCGAACAGGCGCACGTACTGCTTGACGAAGGCGTTCTTCGGCTCGGTGAGGATCTTCACCAGGGCCTTTTCGTCGAGGTCGTCCAGGGTAGCGATCACCGGCAGGCGGCCGACGAACTCCGGGATCAGGCCGAAGCGCAGCAGATCGTCCGGCTCCACCTGGCGGAAGACCTCGCCGGTGCGGCGCTCGTCCGGATCGGAGACCTTGGCGCCGAAGCCGATGGAGGCGCCCTGCCCGCGCGCCGAGATGATCTTCTCCAGGCCCGCGAATGCGCCGCCGCAGATGAACAGGATGTTGGTGGTGTCGACCTGCAGGAATTCCTGCTGCGGATGCTTGTGCCCGCCATGCGGCGGCACGGAGGCTACGGTGCCCTCCATGATCTTCAGCAGCGCCTGCTGGACGCCCTCGCCCGACACGTCCCTCGTGATGGACGGGTTGTCGGACTTGCGGCTGATCTTATCGACCTCGTCGATGTAGACGATGCCGCGCTGCGCGCGCTCGACGTTGTAGTCGGCCGACTGCAGCAATTTCAGGATGATATTCTCGACATCTTCACCGACGTAACCGGCCTCGGTGAGCGTCGTGGCGTCCGCGACGGTGAATGGAACGTCGATGATTCGGGCCAGGGTCTGGGCCAGCAGCGTCTTGCCGGTGCCGGTCGGGCCGATCAGCAGGATGTTGGCCTTGCCCAGTTCGACGTCGTTGTTCTTCGACGCATGGTTCAGGCGCTTGTAGTGATTGTGGACCGCGACGGAGAGGACTTTCTTGGCGTGATCCTGCCCGATTACGTAATCGTCGAGGACCTCGCGGATTTCCTTCGGCGTCGGCACGCCGTCTTTAGACTTCACGAAGGAAATCTTGTGTTCTTCGCGGATGATATCCATGCACAGCTCAACGCATTCATCACAGATGAACACGGTGGGGCCCGCGATAAGCTTGCGAACCTCATGCTGGCTCTTGCCGCAGAAAGAGCAGTACAGCGTGCTCTTTGAATCTCCGCTCGCGGCCTTGGTCATCGGTCTTTCTCACTCTCTAGGCGACCCGGGGGCTGAAGCTCGCCTGTATCGCCTGAAGGGGCGTAACGCCCATCACTGCAGAATACGTGCCGCGGGTTGTCTAAGTCTTGACATTCCTCGATCACGCCGCGGATCACAAGCCTTGCAGCCGGGCAGCGACAATTGGCGGCGCGGCGCCCGGATTGTGGGCGCGGGGGCAGCTTACATGGGAATTCGCCGAAATGTCACAAGACGAGGCGCTGCTGGACGCTCCTGACGCCTCCGCGGAGCCGCCGGTGGTGGCGTTCGACTTCGACGGCACGCTCACCGTCCGCGACAGCTTCATGGCTTTCCTCCGGTGGCGCGTGAACCGTACGCGATATGGGCTGGGCCTGCTGCGTCTGGCGCCGGCCATGCTGGCCTTTCTGGTCCACCGCGATCGCGGAAAGGTTAAGGCCGCGGCGGTTCGGGAATTCCTGAAAGGCCTGCCCCGCGAACAGCTCGAGGTCCAGGCGCGGGAGTTCGCCGAGACCCAGGTGCGGCGGCTGCTGCGGCCCGATGCGGTGGCGGCCTGGAAGCGCTGGCGGACCGACCATGTGCGCCTGGTGATCGTCACCGCCTCGCCCGAGGTCCTGGTGGCGCCCTTCGCCCGCGGGCTGGGGGCTGACGCGCTGATCGGCACCGAGCTCGCCTTCGACGCCCAGGACCGGGTGCAGGGCGGTTTCGTCACGCCGAATTGCCGGGGGCCGGAGAAGGTGACTCGGCTGAAGGCCGCCTTCGGGGCCGACTTTGAGCTGAAGGCCGCCTATGGCGACACCTCCGGCGATCGTGAGATGCTGGCGATGGCGGAAATCCGTGGCTACCGCATCTTCAAGGGGGAGCCATGAGGCACGCCCGCGGCCAGGATCTGGACCGGATCGCCGGCCTGCTCGCGCAGGTTCGCACCCTGCCCGGCCTGATCGAGAAGAAGCGCGGGGTCTTCTGCCGGAAATCCAAGTCTTTCCTGCACTTCCACGAGGATCCGAAGGGCATGTTCGCTGACCTCAGCGACCCTGATGAGCGGTTCGACGTGACGGAGGCGCCCGGCCAGGCCCGCCTAATGCAGGCGGCCCGCCAGCGGTTGGAGACTTAGGTCTCGCTTTCGCGCTTTTCCCAGACGTGGTCGACGATGCCCCAGTCCTTGGCCTCTTCGGCGGTCATGTAGCTGTCGCGGTCAAGCACGCTCTCGACCGTCTCCACAGTCTGGCCGGTGTGCTTGGCGTAGAGCTCGTTCAGGCGGTGCTTGGTCTTGATGATGTCCTCGGCGTGGCGCTCGATGTCGCTGGCCTTGCCGGAGAAGCCGCCCGAGGGCTGGTGGACCATGATGCGCGAATTGGGCAGGGCGATCCGCTGGCCCTTCTCGCCGGCCATCAGCAGGAACGAGCCCATCGAGGCCGCCATGCCCAGGCAAAGGGTGATCACCGGGCTCTTGATGTATTGCATGGTGTCGTAGATCGCGAGGCCCGACGTCACCACGCCGCCCGGCGAGTTGATGTACATCTGGATCTCTTTCTTCGGGTTTTCCGCTTCCAGATGGAGCAACTGGGCGCAGATCAGCGCCGCCATATTGTCCTCGACGGGACCCGCCAGGAAGATGATCCGGTCCTTCAGGAGCCGGGAGAAGATGTCGTAGGCGCGCTCGCCACGGCTCGTCTGTTCGACGACCATCGGCACGAGGCCAAGCGCGGTGGTGACAGGGTCACGCATGGGGGAGAAGTCCTTCTTGGGTCTGGCGGGCGTGCCGTGCGCCCACACCCCCCGATATCGCGTGCCCTGCGTCTGGGCGCAAGGTGACCTGAGGCCGCGCCGGGTTTCAGCTTGATCCTGCCCGCCGCCCAGCCATGGTGAAGCCGCGTCACCTTTGGGGACATTCATGAAACTCGGATTGATCGCCGCGGCCGGGGTCGGCGCATTGCTCGCCCTGCCCGCTGAAGCCGCCCCCAAGGCCCCGGCCAAAGACGCCAAGGTCTGGGCTGCCGCGGAGGCGGCCAGGCCTGAGCAGCTCAAGCTGCTGGAGCAGGTGGTCAACATCGATTCCGGCACCGGTGACGTCGAGGGCGGGCGCAAGGTCGCGGCGATCCTCGGCGCCCGGCTGAAAGCCTTGGGTCTTTCGGTCGAGAGCGTGAGGGCCGAGGCACCCGGCTTGCCGGAAAACACCGTCGCCACCCTGACCGGGACCGGCAAGGGCCGCATCCTGCTGATCGGCCACATCGACACCGTGTTCGGCCCCGGCACGGTGGCCAAACGCGCGTTCCGCATGGACGCCGAGAAGGCCTATGGCCCTGGCGTCTCCGATGAGAAGGGGGGCGTGGTCGAGGGCGTCTACGCCCTGCAAATCCTGCATGACCTGGGGTTCAAGGACTTCAAGCAGATCGTCTTCCTGATCGAGACGTCCGAGGAGGGCGGCTCGACCGGAACCCAGGGCCTGATCGCCAAGCTGGTGGCCGACACCGACGTCGAGCTCAACCTGGAGCCCGGCGACACGCCGGACGCGCTGACAGTCTGGCGCAAGGGCTCCACCACCTTCCGCATCGACGTGAAGGGCCGTGCGGCCCACGCGGGGATCGCTCCGCAGGAAGGCCGCAACGCGGCAGCCGAGCTGATCCACCAGATTCAGGCGGACGACGTGTTCCCGAAATCCGGGGACGGGCTCACGGCCAACCTGACCCTGATGTCCGCGGGCAGCCGGGCCAACATCATCCCCGAGGACGCCTCGGCCCAGATCAACGTCCGCGTCCGCGACAAGGCCGACTACGACAGGGTGCAGGGCGTGCTCGAGAAGAACGCCAGGACAACGGCGGTTCCAGACACCAAGGTGACGATCAGCCGGATCGGCGAAAAGGTCTTCCCGCCCCTGCCGATCAATCCCGGCACTGACGCGCTCGCGGCGCGGGCCGAGGCGATCTATGCGGGCCTCGGGCTGAAGATCACTCGTTCTGGCAACGGCGGCGCCTCGGAATCGGCCCTGGCAGTGGATGGCGGCATCCCGGCTCTGGACGGCCTGGGCCCGGCGGCGGGCGGTTTCCACGCCGAAAGCGAATATCTGGTGCTGGAGACGGTGACGCCACGGCTCTACCTGTTGACCAAGCTGATCCAGGAGCTGGGCCACGCGCCGCCGCCGCGGCTCAAGTAGCGGCAGCCGGAGGACGCGATGTACGCCTGCGACCTCGCCGGAACGCGATACGGCTTCAGGGACCTTAAGATCCTGCTGGCCGCGGCGACGCCGTTCCGCTCCGGCGACCAGCTGGCGGGTCTGGGCGCCGCCAGCGCGGAAGAGCGCATCGCCGCCCGCTACGCCCTAGCCGATCTGCCGCTGGACACCCTGCTCGAAGATCTGGTCGTGCCCTACGAGTCCGACGAGGTCACGCGGCTGATCATCGATACTCACGACAAGGCGGCGTTCGCCGAAATCTCCCACCTGACCGTCGGAGCCTTTCGTGAGTGGCTGCTGTCCAACGACACTGACGCGGCGCGGCTGACAGCGGTGGCCCCCGGCGTCACCCCGGAAATGGCCGCGGCGGTCTGCAAGCTGATGCGCAACCAGGACCTGATCGCGGTCGCGCGAAAGATCACGGTCACCAGCGCCTTCCGCAACACGCTGGGTCTGCCACGCCGCCTCGCTGTGCGCCTGCAGCCGAACCACGCCACCGATGACCTGCGCGGTGTGGCCGCCTCGATCATCGACGGCCTGCTGATGGGCTGCGGCGACGCCGTGATCGGGGTCAATCCGGCGACCGACAACATCGACACCGCCCGCGGCCTGCTGGAGCTGATCGACGACATCCGGCTGCGGCTGGAAATCCCGACGCAGAGCTGCGTCCTGACCCATGTCACCAACACGCTGGAGCTGATCGCGCTGGGCGCGCCCGTGGACCTGACCTTCCAGTCGATCGCCGGGACCGAGGCCGCCAACCGGGGCTTCGGCGTCGACCTCGCTCTGCTTAGCGAGGCGCACGAGGCCACCCTCGCGCTGGGCCGTCATGAGCTCGGCGACAACGTCATGTACTTCGAGACCGGCCAAGGCTCCGCGCTCTCCGCCGACGCTCACCACGGGGTGGACCAGCAGACCTTGGAGGCTCGCGCCTATGCCGTTGCCCGGCCCTTCCGGCCGCTGCTGGTGAACAGCGTCGTGGGCTTCATCGGCCCGGAATACCTCTATGACGGCAAGCAGATCACGCGGGCGGGGCTCGAGGACCATTTCTGCGGCAAGCTGCTCGGCCTGCCGATGGGTGTTGACGTCTGCTACACCAACCATGCGGCCGCCGATCAGGACGACATGGACGACCTGCTGACCCTGCTGGGCGTCGCCGGGGTCAATTTCGTGATGGGTGTCCCCGGCGCCGACGACGTCATGCTCAACTACCAAAGCACCAGCTTTCACGACGCCCTCTACGTCCGCGAGGTCCTGGGGCTGCGACCCGCGCCGGAGTTCGAAGCCTGGCTGGCCAGGATCGGGTTGAGCGGCGGCGGTGGCCGGATCCTGCCCTATGACCAGGCCCAGGCCGCGCAGCAGGAGTTGCTGGGGCGTCTGGATCATGGCTGACACGCCGGTCGGACGCGGCGATCCGCTGGACGTGCTGCGCCGGGCGACGCCGGCCCGCGTCGCGCTGGGGCGCGCGGGCCAGGGCCTGCCGACCGCGCCCATGCTGGCCTTCCAGCTGGCCCATGCCCGGGCCCGCGACGCGGTCCGCGCCGAACTCGACCCCGAGCGGATGATCAGGGCGCTGGCCCGGCCGGCGATCGTGGTGAGCTCCGCGGCCGCCGACCGCGCCGCCTATCTGGCCGACCCCAACCTCGGGCGGCGACTCGCGCCGGGCACGCCCGCCTTGCCGTGGGGTGAGTATGACCTGGCCATCGTGGTCGCCGACGGCCTGTCGGCGACCGCCCTGCATGCGCATGCGGCGCCGGTGGCGGCGGCTCTGCTGGCGCGGCTGGCGGACTTGCGGATTGCGCCGATGGTCGTCGCCCGCCAAGCCCGCGTGGCCATCGGCGACCCGATCGGGCAAGGGCTGGGCGCGCGACTGGTCGTGGTGCTGATTGGCGAGCGGCCGGGCCTGAGCGCCGCCGACAGCCTGGGCGCCTATCTCACCTGGGACCCCAGGCCAGGCCGGCGGGACAGCGAGCGCAACTGCGTGTCCAACATCCGCGAGCCCGGGGGCCTGGCGCCGGCCCCGGCGGCCGACAAGATCGCCTGGCTGGTCAGGGCGGCGCTGCGGCTGGGATTCACCGGCGTCGATCTGAAGGATCGCGAGGAGATCGTCCCGCGGCTCGACCTGGCCGGCGCGCGGCCCTCAGGCGCCCGCCGGATTTTCCGAAGCGATCCGGGCCTGTAGCCGCCGCTCTTCCTCGACGATGCGACGCACGTTGGCGAGGCGGACGCGGAACGCGCTCAGGTCGGCGGGGCGTTCGAAGCTGAGCTTGCCCTGCACAAACGCCCAATGGCCTCGCGAGGTGTGAAGCACCGCTTCCGCCGCCTGATACTCGACGACAATGGCGGCCTCGTTGTCCCACGACCGCTTGAGGTCGGCATCCTGGCGGGGCCTGGCCGCGGCGATCCCGGCCATCACCGAGCGTCGGCTCGCCTCCGACACCGGCAGCCGCGCCGCGTCGACCTGAATCTGGTCGGCGTGCATCAGGCTCAGCCGCCGGTACTTTTCGACGATGTCGGCGATGTCGCGCAGCCGGCCTTCGGTCTGCGACAGGCTGGTGTCGGGCGCGAGGCTGGCCTGCGAGAAGATCGCCTCTATGCCGGCGGCGCGGACCTCTCCGACATAGGCCCGATGCAGCCCCAGCGTCTGATCCAAGTTTGCTCGCACGAAGGCCTCGACCGCGCCTGCGTCGCCATGGGCCAGGGGCTGGCGGTCGATGGCGGCGGCGCCGGCCTTAAGCTTGCGGTAGCTGTCGGCGATGCCCAGGGCGGCCAGGTCCTCCTGGCGCGTATCGCGGCCAAGCGCGCCATAGACCGGGACCAGCATGACCGCCAGGTGGGAGACCGTGGCCAGGCCCACCAGGAGGAAGAAGTGCCGCAGGCCGGCCCTGCGGTTGCGCTGGCGGACAAGGGCGAAATAGACGACCAGCCAGGTGCCCCCGCCGATCAGCAGGCCGCTGAGCGCCGAGGACCCCAACGCCGAACCGATCGGTCCGGACAGATTGTGGGCGTCGAATCCGTGCTTCAGCAGCGCGCCTGGATCGGCGGTCAACGCGCCGACGAAGAACATCGCAAAGCCCGCGACGGTCAGAACCGGCCAGGTCCGGAGCGCCACCTTGGCCTCGCGCCGCTTGCGGTCGAAGTACGATTCTTTCTTTTTCTTGGGAATGGCGGCGGCCCTGACCGTCGGATGGGGCGCCCAGCCTAGCGCCGCATGCTTACGGTTGCGTCAACCGCGGCCCAGCGTCAGGCGGCGATGCGCTCCAGCCATTCCTTGAGCACGCCCAGAACCTGTTCGGGCGGCGCGTAGCCGCGGGTGACAACGCCGTAGACACCGTCCTCGTTCGGACCGGCCACCAGGGTGGGAAAGCCGGTCACGCCGGCCCGCTGGGAGATGGCGTAGTCGCGCCAGGTCTCCTGCTTGGCGTCCTCCGCTCCCCAGGCCTGCAGGAATGGATCGTGATCGAGGCCAAGCTCATCAGCGATCTCGCCCAGCACATCGGCCTGGGTCACGTCCCGGCCCTCGCCGTAGAAGGCGCGCGGGGCGCGGGCCAGGAAGGCGGCGGCCATTTCCTCACCGTCGCGCCGGGCGACGACGACGGCGCGAGCCGCCGGGTCGGTGTCATAGACGAAGCCGGGCGCCGACATGCCCGCGCCGTTGAACGGCAGGCCGGTCGCCTCGTGCACATGGGCCCAGTGGTCGCCGACCTCGAGCTTGGCCTCCTCGGTCATCGGGCTCTCAGTCCCGGGACGCAAGCCGCCCATCACCACCCGGATTGGCAGGGCGCGACCGAAATTGCGGCGAATATCCTCGATCACCGGCGAGAACCCGTAGCACCACGAGCACATCGGGTCGGAGAAGTAGATCAGATGGGGCGCGGTCATGGCGTAGAGCCCTCCAGCACGCTCCAGCATTGCAGGAGATCGGCCGGCGGTCACCTGCCGACCCTTCACACGGCTGCATATCTTCCCCATTTTGTCCGCATGGCGCACGACCATCACGATCATGACCACGGGCCCGACCACGGGCACGGCCAGGAACCGCCCTCAGATATGGCGCTCCGGGTGAAAGCCCTCGAATCGCTGCTGGTCGAGAAGGGGCTGGTCGATCCGGCGGCGCTGGACGCGATCGTCGATCACTTCGAGACTAAGGTCGGCCCGCGCAATGGCGCGCGGGTCGTGGCCCGCGCCTGGACCGACCCGGCCTTCAAGGCCCGGCTGCTGGCGGACGCCAACGCGGCGATCGCCGAGCTCGGTTATACGGGCGGCCAGGGCGATCACATGGTGGTCGTGGAGAACACCGCACAGCGGCGCAACCTCGTCGTCTGCACGCTCTGCTCCTGCTACCCGTGGCCCGTGCTGGGTCTGCCGCCGGTCTGGTACAAGTCCGCCCCCTACCGCTCGCGCGCCGTCATCGATCCGCGCGGCGTGATCGCCGAATTCGGGACGCCCGTCGGCAACGACGTCGAGGTCCAGGTGTGGGATTCAACCGCCGAGATCCGCTACCTGGTGCTTCCGCAACGCCCGGCGGGGACCGATGCCCTCAGCGAGGAAGTCCTCGCCGCGCTGGTCACCCGCGACGGCATGATCGGTACGGCCAGCCTATGAACGGCGTCCACGACATGGGCGGCATGACCAACATGGGCCCGATCGAGCTCGAGGCCGACGAGCCGGTGTTCCACCACGCCTGGGAGAGCCGCGTCCACGCGCTCTCGGTCTCCTCGCCGACGCGCGCCAATATCGACGCTGGACGTCATCAGCGGGAGCTGATTCCCGGGCCTGAATATCTGGCGATGTCCTATTATCAAAAGTGGTTCCGCGGGCTGAGCGAGCGGCTTGTTTCACTCGGCTTCCTCACACCGCAGGAACTTGCCACGGGCAAGGCCGATCCCAGGGCGGCGAAGGCGACGCCGCTGCTGCTGG
>JANXXK010000047.1 GCA_025350685.1 Alphaproteobacteria bacterium
TCAGTACCAGAGCGAGGTGCTTGACGTGCTGGTGCAGAAGCGCCGCAACAAGCATGCCGCCCTGAAACTGATGCGGCGGCTGCTCAAGAACCAGGGCATCCACCCCGAGACGATCACGACGGACAAGCTGGCTTCCTACCGCGCCGCGGCTCGGGATCTCGGCCTTACCAGCCGCCATCGACCTGGTGGGATGCGCGAAAACAACCGCGCCGAAAACTCTCACCTTGCCATCCGACGACGAGAGCGGAAACAGCAGAGGTTCAAGTCCCAGGGCTCAGCCCAGAGGTTCCTCGCCAGCCACGCCGCCGTCTACAACACCTTCAACACCCAGCCTCATCTGACCTCTCGACCCGCACTCCGAACCCTGCGAGCCCAGGCCCATCACGCGTGGGCAATCGCCACCGCGGCAGCCTGAACGAAGGGGCGGGGAAGGCCGCCCTGCGGCTTGGCTGGGTTAACGTGTCAGTTCCATTTCAACACCCAGCCTCACCTCATCCGACGCCCGACGCTCCGCGAGTTCCGTGGCACGGCTCACGTTGGTTGGGCGGAGGCAACCGCCACCGCCTGATCCGCGACGGGTGGGGCTCTCGCGTCCATCGGCAGTTAACCTGATATCACCCGACGACTAGGCCGCAATGGCCCCGTCGCGGGGCGGCCAAAGCATCTGCGAGCGTCGCGCAGAGGTTTTCGACGGACCGCCCTCCAGCACGTCCGGAACTTCCAGCCCGCTCATCTGTTCGCCTCCGCCTCCCGCCGTCGATTAGGCGTCCTCGACGCTATCCGCCCGCGCCGCGGAGAGTGCCGGCCGCAGGAGGCGGCCTGCGAGGTCGATGCTCTTCAGCACCGCCGCATGCGGAATGGACCCGTATTGCATCATGCACATCATCCGGTCCGCTCCGATGGCCGCGTAGCCCTCGAGCTTGTGGATGCAATGCTCAGGATCGCCGATCACCACACAGTCTAGCGGCTCCAGAACCTCGTGCGCCTCCTGCCGGCTGATGACCTCCCCCTGAGCCATCCGCTTGAGGAGCACCAGCACCGGCGGATCGTCGTCGTGGATGACCGTCTCGTTGGGATCGAGCCGGTCCATCGCAGCGGTGTCTCGCGATGAATTCGGATGCAGTCCGGCCTTGATCATGTCGTACCAGACCCGCCGCGGCACCTTGAACACCACCGGCGCCGCGTTGACGTACCAGAGCGCCGACCAGGCGGCGCCGTTGGCGATCGCCGCATCGCGGCTCTCCGCGACGTGCACGAAGGTGAAACAGCCCTTCTCGCGGTTCACGAAGCGTCCGGCGGGCGTGACGCAGGCGGCCAAGCCACGGTCGTGTTCCCGCAGCATCTCCCCCAGGACTGCAACTGGACTGAGCAGGGTGGTGCCAAGCGCGCCGACCCCCATCTCGCCGGCCATGAAGAAGCTCTCCGGCGAGCCGCAGGTCTGCCAGAGGGGCGGGTGCGGCTTCTGCAGCGGCTTCGGCACGATCTCGCGCGGCGGCACCTTGTACCCGGAGCCATCCCAAGAGAACTCCGGCTCCGTCCATATCCGCGGGATGATGTGCATGGCGTCGCGGACCTGGTCACGCGCCGACTCCGGATCGACGCCGAAGGTCTCCCATTCCTTGCCGCCCGACTTCGCGAGCCCGAGATCGAAACGCCCTCCCGACAGCACGTCAAGCGTCGCGCCGCGCTCGGCGACCCGCAGCGGTGTGTTGATATTGAACGGAGCGAGGACGCCCGCGTGCCCGACGCGCAGGCGCTTGGTGCGCATGGCGATGGCGGTCAGCACAACCTCCGGCGCGGCCGAGTAGCTGAACTCCGGCGCGCCATGGTGCTCGACCTGCCACCAGTTGACGAAGCCGGCAACGTCGGCCGCTTCGGCCTGTTCGAGGATCTCCCGGAACAGGCTGGCCTCGTCCTCGCCGTCAGCCCACGGGAACGCCCGCTGGATCTCGCAGAAGATGTCGAACTTCACGCCGCCGCTCCCTTCAATACGTAACGCTTGTTATGTATCCGATCCGCGGGTCACCGAGTCAAGGCGCTGACGACGTTTTACATAACGTTTGGTATGTTATTCTGGCGACCAGGGAGAGCACACCGATGGCCGACGACGATTGGGCGCTCGAGCGCTTCTTCCACACGATCATCAACGCCCGGGACATCGATGAGACGGTCGCCTTCTGCCTGGCGGTCGGGTTCGAGATCGTGCGGGACCGGCGCAACATGAAATGGCCGCCGGGGGGCGGCGTGGTGTTCGGCATGATCCCCGCCGGACGGGCCGATGCTCGACATCATCCAGTGGCTCGAGCCGGAGGCGACCTTCCCGCCAGTGTCGCCGAACCACGTCCCCCGCGTGACCGCCTTTCGCACGCGCAACGTCGCCGCGGCGATGCGCGCTCTGCAGGCCAAGGGCTATCGCACCACGACCCCGGACCCCTACGCCGGCAACGCCGGCGCCGGCATCCTGGCCGTGGCCGGCGTCTATGATCCCAACGGCAACATCATCGAGCTCATCGAGCTCGCCCCGGGCCTGACGACCTCTCGTCTGCAGGAGGTCTATGGCGTGGAGGATGATGCGCCCGCCTCCCCGCCGGCGATGCGGTAGGTGCGCATCGCGACCTCGCTGAACATCTGGCGCTTCTCGTCGGCGCTGAAGCCGGCGACGATCTTCTTGTGCGCGTTCCACAGAACGCCCCAGCCCACCGAACGCTTGTCCATAGGGAAGTTGCTCTCGAACATGCAGCGCTCAGGGCCGAACAGGTCAATCGCGGCGCGATAATAGGGTCCGTTGGCCGCCGCCAGCTCCTCTGAGGTCGGGGGTCCTTCGCGCTCATGCCAGCCGAAGCCGTTGAAGTGCATGTTGAGGCCGCCCAGCTTGACCACAACGTTCGGACAGGCCGCGACCAGTCGCAAATCCTGCAGCCAGGCCCCGAAGACTTCCGCGCGCTTGTCGGCGTACCATCCCATACCCAGCGGCGTGCCCAGATGGTCGAGCACAATGGTGAGCTCCGGCACCGCGCGCGCCAGGCCGGCGACCTGATCGAGCTGGTGATGGAACACCCAGAGATCCAGCACGAGGTCGCGCCGCGCGAGCGCTCGAGCCCCGCCGCGGAACGCGGCGCCCGCCATCATCTCTGCCGGCGCGCTGGGCCAGGGGTCCAGCACGCCGTGCGGATCGGCGCAGACGATCGGACGGACGCCCCGGTAGCGATCCGGCGCGCGCGCCACGTGCAGGTCGAGGATCTCGCCGGCGGCCTCACCGAGTGTCAGGTCCACGGACCCGAACATCGCCGCGCAGGCCCGCACCGGTCCGAACGCCCCGCTCGCCGCCTGGGCGCCGATCCCGTTGGCGAACTCCACCTCCCCCAGGGAGCGGAGTTCCGGCGGGCCTGAGGGCCGGTACATCGCCGCGCACTCGGCGAACACGCTGGCCACCACATTGTGGCCGCCGTTGGCGCGGTCGGCGTCAGCAAGAAACTCGGGCAGCAGATATGTCTCGTGCGGCAGCCGCCAGAGGTGATGGTGCGCGTCGACGATCGGCAGGTCCGACTCAAGCGGCGGCTCGCTCACCTTCGCGAGCCAGTCCGCGCGCACCGGCCACTCCATCGACATGCGGATCAGCCTTTCATCCGGTGAGCGTGGCGGGGGGCCGGGTCAGAAGTTCACGCCGACGCGCACGCCATAGGTGCGTGGCGGGTAATAGACGAAGTTATCCGGCTCCAGCCCCTGCTGGCCGAGCGAGATCGACTGCAGCCCGTCGTTCGAGATCACGTCCTTGTTCTCGATGTTGTTGACGAATGCGTCGACCCGGTAGCGCTTGTCCATGCTGGTCCAGGTGACCCGCGCGTTGGTCATGTGGTAGGCCTTCTGCCGCGAGGTGACATAGTTGTCCGGCAGAAAGTCCACCCGCCCCGAGACATAGGTGTCGACTCTCGGCGTGATCGCCCCGAACTCGGTCTCGAAGCGGTACTCGGCTCCCAGGTTGAAGGCGTAGGGCGGCGTCTCGTTGAGCTGGTGGCCTTCGAAATTGCAGAGCTTGGTGACGGCGTCGCAGCCCGGGCCGGGACCACCGAAGCGGGTGTCCGTGGTGATGTAGCGGCCGTACTTCGCGTCCGACAGCGTCAGGGTCCCGTTGAGGCGCAGGCTCGGGGTCGGCAGGGCGGTGAACTCCACCTCCAGCCCGTTGACCTTGGTGGTGCCGTCGACGTTGTTGATCCCCGACTGCGTCGAACTCTGGATGAATACCTGCAGGTGTTTGATCTCCTCGTGGTAGGCGGCGATGTTTAGTTGCAGACGGTCGTCGAGGAAGCGGGACTTCCAGCCCCCGTCCACCGAGACCAGGGTTTCGGGATCGTAGATGTTGGGCAGGCCGATGATGTTCCCGCCGGCCAGATAGCCGCTGGAAACCGAGGCGAAGAGCATGTTTTTATCATTGACCTGGTAGCTCGCGCCCACCTTGCCCGTGGTCTGGCTCCAGGTCTTGCTGAAGGGGCCGGATGTAACCCCGCAACTGCCGCCGCAGACCTGCGGCAGCTGGTAGTCCAAAGAGTTGAAGCCGTACTTCTTGTCGTGCGTGTAACGCACGCCGAGCGTCAGCGTCAGGGGCAGGCCCACCGCGGTCTTCGACAGGTCGTAGTCGACCTGGGCGAACGGCGCCCAGGACTGAGTCTTGCTAGTCCCGTAGCTGAAGAAGTTGAACTGATCGAAGGGCGCCGTCGGGCTCAGGTCGTTGTAGCCCAGGTCCTGGTAGCCGAAGTTCTCGAAGTTCTTGCCGGCGAAATAGATGCCACCGACCAACCAGCGCAGGGCGTTCTGATCCCCCGAGGCGAGGCGGAACTCCTGCGAGAACTGTTTGGCCTTCATGATCCAGCGGCTGCCCACCGCCAGCGGAAGGTCGGAGCCGTCCCCATCGCTCACCTGGCTGACATCACTGTTCCCGTAGGCCGTCACCGAGGTGAAGGTGGCGAACGGAAGGTCGTAGTCGAAGGTCGCCGAATAGAGCTGGGTCTGGTTGCGCCCGGTGTCCGGGGCGTTGTGGCAGACCCGCCGGGCATCGAACTTCGCTGCGGTGCTGAAGTCGCAGGGCGAGCCCGCGGGAATTCCCAGCGGCGGGGCGGTGTACCGCGCGGGCGTCTCCCACCAGGCGGTGGCGGTGGCCGCCACGCCGCGGTTCCAGCTTGCGTGGGCCGCCAACAGCAGCCGCGCCTGCGGACTGAAGTCGATGGCCAGCTGGCCGCGCACCATCTGATAGTCCTGGCGGTCGAGCTGGTTGGTGGCGCCGGGCTTAGCGGACAGGTTCGAGGTGTAGGGGTCATGCTGCGCGTCGACCCCGGTCAGGCGGGCCATCACCTTGAAGTCGCCGTTGTCGACCAGGGGCACGTTCATGAAGCCCCGGAAGGTGCGCGCGTTATAGTTGCCCACCAGGGCGTCCGCCCCGGCGGCGAAGTTCCCCGCCGGCTTGTTGGTGATCACATTGATCGAGCCGCCGACCGAGTTGCGGCCGTAGAGTGTGCCTTGGGGCCCGCGCAGCACTTCTACCCGCGAGATGTCGTAGAACTCGGGGTCGATCGAGGTCGTCCGCTGCACATAGACGCCGTCGATGTTGTAGGCGACCGGTGAATCACCGCCGGGCGTGGTGTTCTGGCTGCCCAGGCCGCGCATGGTGATCACGTTCTCCCCGCCAGTGACTCCGCCGCCGAAGCGCAGGGACGGCACGCGCGTGCCCAGCTCCGCGAAGCCCACCACCCCCTGCTTCTCAAGCATGGCGCCTTCCACAGCGGTGATCGGGATCGGCACCTTCTGGACGTTCTCCTCGCGGTGCTCGGCGGTCACTACCAACTCGTTGAGCGTACTGACCTTGCCAGCCTCGTCAGCGGCCCGGGCGGTTCCTGCACCCATGGACAGCGCGATGGCGCCCGCGCCCGCCAGCAGCACCGCGCGTGACTTGATCCCCTTGGTCATGACGCCTTCCCCCTTGGTTTCTGTTTTGGACTTCGTTTCTGCGGCGAAGCCGCCGATCAGGTGGCTCGTTCTCCCAGAGCTTCGTTGGCCCGCGAGTGGCGGACACCGGCCTCGAGTTCGATGAGCTCGATGATGTTGCCGTTCGGGTCATAGCAGCAGGCCGTGCCGATCAGGCCGAGCGGTTCGCTGGGCCGATACGGTAACTGAGTGAACACCACGCCCGCTGCCTGCAGAGCCTCATAGGCCTGATGAACGTTGCGGGTTCGGAAGGCGATGATCCGCGGCACCGTCTGCGGCGTCTTGCCGGGGTCGGGAAAGACGGCTGCGGGCTCAAGCCATTGGATGAGGTCGATCATGGGACCGTCCGGATCGGCCGGCAGCACCATCAGCACGCCGCGCCCCTTGGCGCGGTTCAGGCCGAAAATGCCGGCTACGAAGTCCGGCCAATCAACGTTGCGGCGGTCATTGAGAATATCGAAGCCCAGCAGCCGGTAGAATGCGACCGACTCATCCAGGTCCCGGCAATTCACCACCGTGTGGTAGAAACGGGTCAGCCCCCAATCCGCTCCGGACACCCTGCGCCTCCGCGTCACCGCTCGGCGCAAACCATAACGCTGGTTCTGTTATCTTCGCAAAGGATATTATAACGATCGTTTTGGCGCGACCGGAGATCGCGTAACGATCGTTACACGGACGCGCGCCTTGGGGCCCGCGCTTCCCGCACCGGACCCAGGCGCACGTCCAGCAGACCGTCGACGTATTGCCGCTGCACCGCGACCGTGAACCTGCGCGAGCCGATCATCACCTGCACGCCGATGCCGTCGATCAGAGCGATGATCTCGCGCGCTACGGTCTCCGCGTCGACGCTTCGGGCCGTCTCGCCTTGCTCCTGGGACCGCCGGATCACTGTGGCGACGCGGTTGGTATACTCGAAGTAACGCTCGCGCATGACCCGTTGGACCTGGGGGCTGTGGGCCGCGCGTTCCCAGAAGGCCATCCAGAACCGCCATTGGGCCTTCATCGCGGGGCTGGTCGGTAGCACTGTGTAGAGCAGGTCGCGAAGCGCCGCGCGCGCCGACGCCCCCGTCGCCGCGCCGTCCATCTCCGGCCGCACCACGTCCGCTCCCGCCTCGGACGCGGCGATCAGCAGCTCGTCCTTGGACTGGAAGTAGTGGGTCAGCGCCCCGGTGGTGAACCCGGCTTCCTTGGCCACCACCCGCATCGTCAGGCCCTCGAGGCCTTCGCGCGCAATCACCGCCAGCGCCGCGGCGGCGAACAACTTGCGACGCTCGTCGTGGTTAGCCTGACGCGCCATGACTGTCCCATGTCCCCAAAACCTAACGCGCGTTACCATATCCGCCGCGCGCCGCGCACCCTTCTCCGGCGCCTGCGGCCGGATTTCAGCCGGCGAACACCCCGCCGTCGAGCACCAACTCCGTCCCGGTCACAAGACGAGCAGCGTCCGAGGCCAAGTAGACGATCCTCTCGGCGAGGTGCTGTCAGTCGAACGGCAACCGGTCTCCACTTTGGCGCAAAGGCCCCAACCCACGCCTGGCTCTAGCCCATGACCTCCCGCCACTCAGCCAGGGCGGCTGAGCGTCGTTCGCGGTAGAGGTCTCTGCTGATGAGGTGGCGTTCCTGGTTGAAATGGTTATGGACCGTGCCTTGTACGTCG
>JANXXK010000108.1 GCA_025350685.1 Alphaproteobacteria bacterium
GTCCGTGAAGTTTTTCGGGGGCGCAGATGTATTTGACTACCCGAATCCCAATTTTCCCCCATTGCCACCCCAGAGTGCTCCCCGTCCGACGACCACCATAGACCCCGGAGAAACGACAGATAGATTCCACATCCCCTTGAAGCTGATAGATCCTGGAAACGTTATAGATTTGCTTACAAAGAGAAAGAAATACTACATAGCTGGGATCGTTTATTACGACGACATATTTGGGAAACATCGCTACACTAAATACTGCTTCTGCACCTTCGGCACGATCGAGGAGATCGACGGGCAGTTGAGCGAATGCGAAGTGAGTCACGAAAGTAACTAGGATTGCCTCAGCTAGATAGCCACGCTTGCAGCCCGTCACCGTCTCGGGTGACATAGGCCGCCAGTCTCCTGGCACCCGCGTGGTCTTTGGTGTGCTCGCTACGTAACGCGGGTAATCCTCGCCGGCCCCCTACCAGCCGCGGTCGGCCGCCTGGATCACCAGGTGTGGGGCCTGCACCGGGTCCGTAGCGCCGGGGGCCATCAGGCGCAGGACGTTGCCGGCGCCGAGCGCGCGCAGCTCGGCCTGGACCGCCTGGCCCCGCTGGGCGGCCAGGTCCTTCTCGTGCTCGGGCTTTCCGCGGTTCTGGGCGCCGGGCAGGATCACCGCCTCGACGCCGGGGTTGCACTTCAGCCAGGCCGCCGCGCGGACCAGCCGCTGGCGCCCGGTCTGGGAAATCACCGCCAGATCGAAGCCGAAGGTGGCCACGGTCGGCGAGATGTCCTCCAGCTTGTCGATACCGCAGGCGGCCGGCTTCCGGCCCGCGGCGGAGCGGGCTTCGACCACGGCGCGGCTGGGGGTCGGCTTCAGCCGCGGCGTGAGGCAGCCTGAGAGCGCCGTCGCGCAGACGAGGCCAAGGCAGAAGGCGGCGGCGGGGCGGATGGCGCGCATATTGAGGTGTCCGGACATTCGCGGCCTGCTACCACCAGCGGAGCGGGGCGCCTAGGGTTTGGGCCTCCCCGAGGGAAGGCGCGATGACGCAGCTCTACCTGCAGATCGGCGGCGACATTGGGGCGGCCTGGCTGGCCGGCGCCCTGATCGGCTTCGAGCGCAGTTTCCACGGCCGCGCGGCGGGCTTCCGCACCCTGTCGCTGGTCGCCATCGCTTCGGCGTCGGCGATGATGGTCGCCTATGCGCCAAAGTTCGCGCCGGGCGTGTTCCCCCCCGACGCCAGTGCGCTCGATCCCGGCCGCATGGCCCAGGGCGTGATGACCGGCGTTGGGTTCCTGGGCGCGGGCGTGGTGTTCAAGGAAGGCGTCAACGTCCAGGGCCTGACCACGGCGGCCACGGTCTGGGCGACCGCCGCCATCGGCCTGCTGTTCGGCCTTGGCGAATATGTTCCGGGCGCGCTGGCGACGGCCGCGGTGCTGACCACGCTCCTGGTTCTGCGCTGGATCGAGGATTATTTGCCGACCCGGATCTACGCCTGGTCGGTGTTCCGCTTCCGCAGCGACGACGCGCCGGACCGCGACGGCCTGCTGGCCCTGCTGAAGCCCTACGACGTGAGCTTCGGCGAGATCAGCTACGCCCGCAGCCACGACGGCGCGATGCTGGAATTCAGCGGCAATGTGTCGGCGGCGAGCGACAGGGGCCTTGACGACCTCGCGGCTTCCTTGCGCACCCTGGACAATCTCGTGGAATTCGAGCTGTCGCGGATCAGCAAGTAGGAGCCCCCGGGGCCATGAAAATCGATCTGCTCTCCACCGACAGCTTCGCCGCCGGCCAGCCGCACGATCAGTTCCGCTGGCTGCGCGACAATGCGCCGGTCCGCTGGCACGACGAGCCGGGCGGCAAGGGGTTCTGGGCGGTCACCCGTCACGCCGACGTCTGGGAGGTCGACCGCGACTTCCAGGCCTATTCGTCGGGCCCGACCATCATGATCACCGACCCGCTGGAGGGCGTCGGCGGGTTCGGCGACCACAAGATGATGCTGATGATGGATCCGCCGGAGCACACTCAGTTCCGCAAGCTGATCCGCAGCGAGTTCACCCTGCCGGCCGCGCGCCTGCGGCAGGAGCGGATCAAGGCGCTGGCCCGCCAGATCGTCGACGCCGTCATCGATAAGGGCGAGTGCGATTTCGTCGCTGAGATCGCCGGCGAGATGCCGTCCTTCGTCATCGCCGAGCTGATGGGCCTGCCGCTCACCGACGGGCGCGAGCTCTACAAGCTGACCGAGGTGATCCACACCGCGCCCGAGGCGCTCCCGCCGGGCGCGGGCGGCGCGGCGGTCGCCAAGATGTTCGAATATGGCTCCCGCGTGATCGCCGAGAAGCGGGCCCGGCCGGGCGACGACCTGGCGTCGCGGCTGCTGGCCTGCGAGGTCGACGGCCGCAAGCTCGAGGACGTCGAGTTCCTGCTGTTCTTCCTGCTGCTGGTCGACGCCGGCGGCGACACCACGCGCAATCTGCTCTCCGGCGGCCTGCTGGCGCTGATGGAGCATCCGGACCAGTACGCCTGGCTGATGGAAGACCTGCCGGGCCGCCTGCCGACCGCGCGCGAGGAGCTGCTGCGCTGGACGAGCCCGGTGATCTACATGCGCCGCACCGCGCTCAAGGACGTCGAGCTGGCCGGCCAGCAGATCCGCGAGGGCGACAAGGTGGTCATGTACTTCGGCGCCGCCAACCGCGATCCCGCCGCCTTCGACCGCCCCGAGATGCTCGATCTTTCCCGCGATCCAAACCCGCACATCGCCTTCGGCACCGGCCCGCACGGCTGCCTCGGCCAGCACATCGCGCGCATCGAGATCGACGCCATGCTGGTGGAGGTGCTGACCCGGATGGGCGGCTTCGAACTGCCGGCGCCGCCGGAGTGGCTGCCGTCGAACTTCATCTCCGGGCCCAAGACCATGCCGCTGCGTTTCAACCAGCGGTCCTGATCGGCTTGACCGGAGCTGCGGCGGCCGTACCGTCGGCCCATGCGCAAGCCGGAACTTCGCTTTCTCGCCGCAGCCCTCGCAATGCTTCTCGCCGGCCCGGCCGCCGCCGCGGGCAACGGCGCGTCCCGCGACGCCTCCGGCCACCCGGACCTCGGCGGCCTGTGGAGCAGCACATCGCTGACCGAACTTCAGCGGCCCGACGGGGTCACCAGCCTGACCCTCTCCGACGCGGAGGCCGCCGACTATGCGCGTCGCCACCTGGCCGAGATCCACAAGGAGCGCGATGCGGTGGGCGGCCGCGGGTCGGAGGTGGATTTCTGGGACCTGGGCGGCCAGCTCGCCCGCATCGAAGGCAAGGCCCGCACCTCCTGGATCGTCGATCCGGCGGACGGAAAGCTGCCCTATACGGCCCAGGGCCGGGCCATCCGGGCGCGGGAGGCCGCCGCGCATGGCGATTCCGACAATCCCGAGACCCGCACGGCCTCCGAGCAGTGCCTGGTGGCGGGCTGGGCCGCGGCCGGCCCGCCGATGCTGAACAGCCCCTACGGCAACGAATACCAGATCGTTCAGACCCGGGACGCGGTCGCCATCTCCATGGAGACCGTTCACGACGTGCGGGTCATCCGCCTCGACGCCAAGTCCCATCTCCCCGCAAACGTGCGTCCGTGGATGGGCGATTCCATCGGCCACTGGGAAGGCAAAACCCTGGTCGTCGAGACCACCAACTTCAATCCGGGCGACGCCCTGAAGCTTCCGACCGATCTCTACGTCTCCAAGGACGCGCGCGTGGTCGAGCGGTTCAGCCGAACCGGCCCGACGACCCTGCTCTACGAATTCACGGTCGAGGACCCGGCGACCTTCACCCGGCCGTGGCGCGCGCAGATGCTGTTCACCGCCTCGAAAGGCCCGATCTATGAATACGCCTGCCACGAGGGAAACTACTCGCTGCCCGGCATCCTCGCCGGCGCGCGCCACGAGGAAGCCAACGCTCGCGCCGGCAAATAGCGAACCGCATGCGCCGCGTCGTTGACAACTCCGGGTTGACGACCGCCAATGCGCGCTCCCCAGGGGGTGCGTTGTGCCGTTAGGAAGTGAAACCGTCACCCTGCCGGGTAGCTCGCTGGTGTTCCAGAACACCTATACGGCGAGCGTGACCAACGCCTATCGCAGCGCGATCGTCACCGCCGAGAACTTCCTGCAGGCCCATTTCACCGGCCCGGTCACGGTGGGCGTCACCTTCGACCTTCAGCCGCTCGCCTCCGGCAATCCGGCGGAGAACCGGTTCTTCGTCAACGACTACAGCTACAGCCAGGTGGTGGGCGCGCTCACGGCGCACGCCACGACCCCGGACGACGCCGCCGCCGTCGCCGCCCTGCCCACCTTCGACCCCACCGCTGGGGTCGGCTTCGAGCTCACCGTCGGCCAGGCCCAGGCGCTGGGCCTTGGCGGCCCGACGGGCCACGCGAACGATGACTCCATCACCCTCAACAGCAACGACCCCTGGACCTTTGGCCAGGATGCGGTCGGCGCGCTGGAGCATGAGCTGACCGAGGGGGTGTTCGGGCGCATCCAGTCGCTGGGGGTGGTCCAGACCGAGTTCACCATCCTCGATCTGTTCCGGTTCAGCAGAACGGGCCAGCACGACTACACGGGCGGCCGCGATGGCGTGGAGACGGTGTTCGGCCTCTCGCCCGGCCTGCTGTCCGGATTTGTCTTCCACAATTCCATCAACGCCGCCGGGACCAGCGACAACTTCGATCTCAGCGACTGGGACAACACCTTCGCCGACGCCTTCGGGTTCGGCGGGGGCGGCTTCCCGACCGCCCTCTCGACCACCGATCTGCGCCTGCTGGACGTCATCGGCTGGACGCCGCTGGCCTCGCCGCTCGGCCCCGCCGACGACTTCGCCAGCAGCTTCGGCGACACCAGCGCCCCGTTCGGCCAGCTGACCGTCGGCGTCCCCAAGGTCGGCAGCCTGGAGCTGCTCGGCGACCGCGACTGGTTCGCGGTCCAGCTCAACGTCGGAACCGACTACCTGATCACGGTCACCGGCCATGACAGCGGTGGCGGGTCGCTCGACGATCCGGTGCTCACCCTGCACGACGCCAGCGGCGTCCAGATCGCCGTCAACGACGACGCCAACCCCTCGACCTTCGATTCGGCGCTGGTCATCCACCCGTCCACCAGCGGGACCTACTACGTGGAGGCCGGGTCGTTCCGCGACGACACCCCAGGCTCCTACACCGTCACCGTCCAGGCCGGCGCGACCGCTGCGACCTCCGGCAACGACGTGCTGGTCGGCACGACGGCCGGCGGCACGATCGCGGGCGGGCTGGGCAACGACACCATCGTCGCCGACAACGCCCAGAACTACCTGCGCGGCAACGAGGGCGACGACGTCATCTCCGGCGGGTCCGGGTTCGACGACATCAACGGCAACCAGGGCAATGACACCGCCCACGGCAACGCCGGCGACGACTGGGTGGTCGGCGGCAAGGGCGACGACCTGCTGTTCGGCGATGCGGGCAACGACATCGTGCTCGGCAACCTGGGCGATGACACCGTCAACGGCGGCGCGGGGAACGACACCGTGCGCGGCGGCCAGGGCAATGACGTGATCAACGGTGGCTCGGGCGACGACTACGTCTCCGGCGACCGCGGCAACGACACCATCACCGGCGGCCTGGGCGCCGATCTCTTCCACGGCAGCCAGGACGCCGGCATCGACAAGGTGATGGACTTCAGCATCTCCCAGGGCGACCGGGTGCTGCTGGATCCCGGCACCACCTACACGATCAGCCAGGTCGGCGCGGACACCGTCCTCGACATGGGCGGCGGCAATGAGATGATCCTGGTCGGCGTGCAGATGTCCTCCCTGCTGCCGACCTCGATCTTCCTGGGCTGACGGCCCGATCCTGAACGCCGCCTAAACGCACGGCTCAGCTTCGCCTCAGCGGCGGCGGCGCAGTCTCGTCTTCACGCTCCGCCGATCTGGCGGCGCACTAGGACCAAGACGATGCTGACCGCCGTGGACTGGACCCCCCTGGACCACACCGCCCGCGACCCGGTGAAGATCGGCGACCTGGTCTCCGCCGACGCCGGCGGCCTGCCGGTCTATCGCGTCATGGCCCTGGAAGAGGGCCGCGCCTGGGTCGCCACCCGTCCGGGCGCCCCGCAGCGGATGATGCCGCTGGAGGGGTTCCGCTGGCGCGGCGTGGGCGGGTGGGGGTAGGGGCGGCTACTTGTCGGCCTCGTACTTGAAGCTCACCCGCAGGCGGCTGCGGTAGGTGTCGATGCCGCCCTTGTCGTTGAGGGTGATGTCCAACTCCACCACCTCGGCGACCCGCAGCTGGCGCAGCGAGCCCGCGGCCGCGGACAGGGCCTCCTTCGCCGCGTCCTCCCAGCTGGTCTTGCTGGTGCCGATGATCTCGGTGACCCGATAAACACTCATGTGGCGTCTCCTTTGCAGACGCCCCCGACGGGCTACTGTCGCGCTCGGAGGCGGCGGGTCGTCAAGGGGGAAGCGGCGGGGAGAGGCTGAGGCGCCTAGTGCAGATCGTCCGCAGAATGCACGATCACCCGCGCAGGAACGCCAGTACGTTCGACAGTCTCCGCCATGCTGCTAGCGGCCTTTATGGCCTCAGCCTGACTCTTGTACGTCTTGAGCCGCTCACCCTTTGGTAGGCGCACCTCCCAAATCCCCTGACGGGGCACGATGTGAAAGGCCGCCCGCTCCTGCCGGAGCGTCTGGTTGATCCGAGACTGCCAGCCGGCGCCCTCCGCCTTGAAGTCGGCGAGCACGTCCTCATCCAGGCGCAACGTGACCTGTAGTTTGGTTGGCGCCTTCTGCGGACCTCGGGTGCGCCTGAAGACGTTCATGACCTTCGGCGACAGAACTTCCGACGCCGGCCGCATCAGGGCGAAGTCGTCCTCGGTCAGTTCGGGGTTGTCCGGGTCGTCGATCATCGACTTGTCCTCTTTGGGCGCCCCGCAGGGGCTGAAGTCTCAGTGGCTAAGAGCTAAGGCGCGAACCGCCGTCGCTCCCTGGAATTAGCGCGGCGAAAGCTGATGGCCCGCACCCTGTCACCGCGCACGGCGAAGACCAGAACGCAGAGCCGCCCCTTCAGCGAACCCACCGCCACGAAGCGGTCTTCGCCATAATCCTTCCGTGAATCTCGCATCACCCTGGCAGCATCGATCTCGAAGTCCACGGCCAGCGCCAGAGACATGCCGTGCTTGGCGATATTGGCCTGGTCCTTCGCGGGATCGAACTCAATCGCCATGTTATTTTGTAGTTACGATCTGTGCGGATTGCAAGTTATTTTGTAACTACAAATGTAGGGCTAGTCCTCGTAGTTTCGACCCGGTTCATCGACGGGATAGAATTCCCGGTCCTTGGGATTCCATCGCCACATAAAGCCCGTATGGCGCAGGGTGCCGTTGTCGTCGGTGTAGCGGATTTCGCCCAGGGCCAGGAGATCGGCGACGCCGTTTCCAACATCCGCGAGATCGCCGGCGCTTACCGGTCCCCCGGAGCTCACCCAATAGGTGCGGGCTTCCCCGCCTCGCAAAACGTTGTCTGGTGGTGGTCCATGCCCTTCTGCCGAGGCCTGAATGCCAGGTGGCCTCCAATTCTTCGTGTCCCTAGTGCGGACGCCCAATGCGCCTCCAATGGCTACAATCGCCGCGGTGCTGTTTCCGACATTTGCAATGGTGATCCATGCCTTGCGTCCACCGTCCACTCCACCTCCGTCATCTTGGAAGAAGCGGACGCGGACGCGCGGTCGATGCGTTGCGATGAAATCCCTTCGGGCGAAGTGGACGGCAAATCCCGCGGCAACGGCCGCAGCGATGGCGGCAATCAACGCCGCGACGGTGGCAACGGCCTGGACAGCTAGGCTGCGCGCTTGCCGGTATGCGATCACTAGCCCTCTATCGGCCGCTTCTGTCGAAAGAGCCGCTTGTGCGACGCTGTCCTCGGCGATGCCTCTATCTTCACGCTGTTGCGCGCATCGTTGAGTCTCGCTGCTGCGTTTTCCCACTGGCAGCGTCGCAAGCCGCACGGGGTCACAACCCGTTTCGCGCTCGATTTGGCTGCGTTCTGGCCTCCGCCAATGCTGCTGTGTGGTCGCGGGGGGTGCGCCAGGTGAGACGTAGCGCCAGGTTAAAAGGTCCGCGGCAACAGCGCCTATGGTCGCTAATCCGCCGATAGCGGCGAGGTAAAGCCCGTAGCGACTAGCCATTGGTAAAACGGGTTCCGGTGCAGCTTCTCTGCTGATCTAGTCCCATGGGGAAACCTCTGTCTCCCCGATATTGAGTTCCCCTTCCGTTCCCCGCTGATTCCGCGCTAACCTCTCCCTCGTGACCGCCACCCCCGCCACCCTCGATCTCGCGCCCGCGCTCGTCGTGCTGCCTGGCCCCCGCTGCGCCGTGGCCGACGCCGCCACCGCCCAGCCCCTCCGTGCGCCGGACGCGCGGGAGCTGTTCGAGACCGCGCCGGTGCTGGTGGCGCATGCGGGGATGACGGCGCGGCGGTTGGGGCTCAATCCGCCGGGGCGGACGCCACGGATTTTCGACGCGCTGGAGCTGTTCGCCTTCGTGCGGCCGGGAAGGTTCTGCGCGCCGTCGGCGGCGGGGCTGGCGCAGGCGTTGGGGATGGCGGAGCCGAAGGGGGCGGAGGCTCAGGCGGCGGCGCTGCGCGGGGCCTGCGGGCTGTTGCTGTCGGAGCTGGCGGCCGAGCCGACGCCCAGCCGCGAGGAGGCGCTGGCGATCGCCGAGACCCTGGCGCGGGGCGGCTGGCCGTGGGGCGCCGCGGCAGTCGGCGCGCTGCGCTCGGCGCCGGTAGGGAACATGTTCCGCACCTCCGGGCTCGACGCCTGGTCGCGGCTCTCCGAATGGGAGGGCGAGGCGCCGGCCGGGGAGCCGGGGTCCAAGCCCGTCGACCCCGAGGCGTCGGCGGCGCGGCTGGCCGAGCTGCTCGGCCGCGCGGGGCTGGACGAGGCGCGCCCGGCGCAGGCGGAATATGCCTATGAGGCGGCCTTCGCCTTCCTGCCGCGCGAGCGGGAGGGGGAGCCCCGGATGATGCTGGCCGAGGCCGGCACCGGGATCGGCAAGACCCTGGCCTATCTCGCGCCCGCCTCGCTGTGGGCGGAGGCCAACGGGCCCGCGGTCTGGGTCTCGACCTATACCCGCGCCCTGCAGCGGCAGATCGAGCGGGAGAGCCACTGGCTGTGGCCCGACGAGAAGGTGCGGGCGAAGAAGGCCGTGGTCCGCAAGGGGCGCGAGAACTACCTCTGCCTGCTGAATTTTCAGGAGGCGGTGAACGCCGCGCAACTGGGCGGCGGCGACCTGGTGGGCATGGGGCTGGCCGCGCGCTGGGCGCGGGCGACGCGGGACGGCGACATGACCGGCGGCGACTTCCCGGCCTGGCTGCCGACGCTGTTCGCCGTGGGGCCGGCGGCGCAGGCGAGCCCCGCGAACCTGGTCGACCGGCGCGGCGAATGCATCCACGCCGGCTGCCAGCACTATCGGATCTGCTTCGTGGAGAAGGCGATCCGCGGGTCGCGCAAGGCCGACATCGTCATCGCCAACCACGCGCTGGTGCTGACCCAGGCGGCGTTCGATGGCGCGCGGTCGGCGCGGGGCGGCAAGGCCGACGGCGAGACCACCCAGCTCAAGCGCATCGTCTTCGACGAGGGCCACCATCTGTTCGACGCGGCGGACTCGGCGTTTTCCGCGGCGCTGTCGGGGGCGGAGGCGGCGGAGATGCGCCGCTGGATCCGCGGGCCGGAGGGGCGCGGGCGGCGCGGGCGCGGGCTTGAGGCGCGGCTGCTGGAGGTGCTGGGCGACCATGAGGAGGCGCGTGACGCCCTGGTCGCGGCGACCCATGCGGCCAGCGTGCTGCCGGGCGAGGGCTGGTCGGGGCGGATCGCGCCACCCAATGGCGAGGTCAACCCGCTGGGGCCGGTGGAGCACTTCCTGGTGGCGGTGATGGAGCAGCTCCGCGCGCGCGCCGCGCCGTCGGAGGTCGGGATGGAGTGCGCCGCGCGCCCGGCGCTCGACCTGGTGCGGGTGACGGCGCGGGCGGCGGCCGAGGGCCTGGCGAAGATCGAGGCGCCCTTGGTGGCGCTCGCTCGGCAGCTCGAGAACGTGCTGGACGATGAGGTGGCCGAGCTCTCGACGGCGGAGCGGGCGCGGATTGAAGGGGCGTTGCGGGGGCTGGACCGGCGCGCGCGGATGACGCTCCCGGCCTGGCGCTCGATGCTGCGGGCCATCGACGAGGACGCCGAGGACGACCCGGATTTCGTCGACTGGTTCGACGCCACCTTCCTCTATGGCCGGGTGGTCGACGCCGCCTGCCGCCGCCACTGGGTCGACCCGACCGAGCCCCTGACCAACGCGGTGATCGCCCCGGCGCACGGGGTGCTGGTGACCTCCGCGACGCTGGCCGACGCGACCCTCGACGACCCCTTCGCGCTGGCCGAAATGCGCACCGGCGCCGCGCGGCTGCCGGAGCGGCCGAAGACGCTGAAGCTCGCCTCGCCGTTCGACTATGCGACCCAGGCGCGCTGCTTCGTGGTCAACGACGTGGGCCGCGACGATCCGCGCCAAGTGGCCGCGGCCATGCGCGAGCTGTTCCTGGCCGCGGGCGGCGGGGGCCTGGGCCTGTTCACCGCCATCCGGCGCCTGCGCGCCGTCCACGAGAAGATCGCCGCGCCGCTGGCCGACAACGGCATCGCGCTATACGCCCAGCATGTGGACGGCCTGGAGGTGGGCGCGCTGGTCGACATCTTCCGCGCCGAGGAAGACGCCTGCCTGCTGGGCACCGACGCGGTGCGCGATGGCGTCGATGTGCCGGGCAAGTCGCTGCGCCTGCTGGTCTTCGACCGGGTGCCCTGGCCGCGCCCCGACATCCTGCACAAGGCCAGGCGGGCCCGCTTCGGCGGCAAGGGCTACGACGACGCCGTCGCCCGCGGCCGCATCGCGCAAGCCTTCGGCCGCCTGATCCGCCGCGCCGACGACAAGGGCTGCTTCGTCATGCTGGATGCCCAGGCCCCGACGCGGCTGTTCTCGTCCTTGCCCGAGGGGGTGGTGCTGCAGCGGGTGGGGCTGGTCGAGGCGATCGAGGGCGTGGCGGGGTTTTTGGGAACCCAGCCCTGAGGCCGCAGCGCGGCGGCGCAGCTTTTTGAACCACGGAAAACACGGAAAGGAAAAGAAAGAGGCGGCGCCGTTCTTTCCGGGCTCTTTCCGTGGTTTCTATTGTTGCGCTTCGCGCCCACCAGCCGTCGCTGGCGCCTCAGGGGGACTCACCTCGTAGGTCAGGAACTCAGGGGTGAGCGCGGCGAGGAAATCCTGGGGATCGAATATTTCCCCAGGCGCGAACGCACCTCGCCGGCTCACCTTGCCGGCGATGATGCGGCTGGCGGCCTCGACCACCAGCGGCGCCGTTACCGCATAGATGTCGCGGCCCCGGGCGCTGGCGCGCCGTTCCCGATCGCCCCGCCGGACGACCGCCTCCACCAGGAAGGTCTGGTCCGAACGTCCGCTCTCGTCGGCGGCCACGGGGCTGGGCGTGCTGGGATCGCGAAGATCGGCGAGCGGCGCGAGGTTCATCCAGGCGCGGACTTCGGTGGTCTTGAGGTGGCGGGAGATGGTGACGATCTCGGTCATGTGGACAGCGGTGACGTCCTGCGTCCCCACGGGCCCCGAAAACCGCCAGACGCGGGTCGGCGCGGGATCAGCTAGCGGTTCGAGCCGGCCGTGCGTGAAGGTCAGCCGGCGCGCCGTATTGCGCTCGCCGGTGCGCCGCGTCCCGAGGGTGGGGCGCCAGCTGTCCAGGGATGTCGCGATCTCGATGGCGTCGGCCTCCGGCCAGTCGCCCATCGCCGCGGTGGCCAGAAGATCGGCCAGTCCCCCGTAGAAGGCCATCGCCGGCACAAGCACCACACCGGCCTCTCTCGCGCGCTCGCCATATTGCTCGAACACCGCGAGCGCGGCAGGTTGCTCGGCGGCGACGTCGAGGTAGTGGACCCCGGCCCGCAGGCACGCCTCGACGATCGCCGCCGCAGTGTCCAGAAACGGCCCGGCGCAGTTGATGACCGCCGAGGCGCCGGCGATGGCGCGGTCCAGCGACGCCGGATCGTCGATGGCGGCGACCCGCACGGGCGCGCCGCCCAGACTGTCGCTCAGCGCCTGCAGACCGGTCGCGTCGCGGCCGGAAAGGATCGCCGTCCAGCCCCTACGGCGCACCTCGTCGGCCACGAACCGTCCGGTGTGTCCGGTCGCGCCGTACACGACGACGGCCGCCGCCTCCGCCGAGCCGTGAGCCATTTCCTGAGCGTCCATCGAAACCTCCACGATACAGACCTGTATGTTGCTTGCTTGGATAATGACAGGTCTGTATCGTGTCAATAGGCGTTCGCCGCGGGCCAGGCGCCTCCAGGCCCCTCCCGGTTGACGCATGAAGGAGCGAGACGATGGCCGACCGAGACGAGCGTTCGGCGGAGCTGGCCAGGACCGGCGATGTCCGCGATCGCGTCCTGACAACCGCAGCGGATCTGTTCTACCGCCTGGGGGTCCGCGCGGTGGGCGTCGACCTGATCACGGAGCGGGCGGGCGTCGCGAAGACCAGCCTCTATCGCCACTTCAAGACCAAGGACGACCTGATCGCCGCCTTCCTGCGGCGTGAGGACGAGGACTTCTGGGGCCATTGGGATGGGGTCGCCAAAGCCCACGAGGCCGATCCGCGGGCGGAGCTCGACGCGCACCTCACCTGGATCGGCGAGCGCATCGCAAGGCCGAACTATCGCGGCTGTCCGCAGTTGAACGTCGCGGCAGAGTTCCCGGAGGCCGACCATCCGGCGCGCGTCGTTGCGGCAGCCCACAAGTCAGAGCTGCGGCGGCGACTGCAAGGCATCGCCGAGCGGTTGGGTGCGCCTCATCCGGAAGACCTCGGCGCGCAGCTGGCGATCCTGATCAATGGCGGCTTTGTGAGCAGTCGGATGCTCGATCCAGGAGAGGCCACGCGCGTTCTCAAGGGCGCCGCAGCGGCTTTGGTCGCGGCCGCTTAAGTCTATGGCGGTCGCCAGGATAAGGCGTTTAGGCCACGACGTTCAGCTGTTCGAACAGGTCAGCCGGGAAGGGCGAGACATACGGCGTGACGCCCAGCTTCTTGCGCACGTCGGCGAGCGGCTTGTTCCACACCGCCGGCCAGTTGACCGGCAGCAGTGGCGGGGTGCGTCGCCCATGCACCCAGGCGGTAGTGATGGTCTGCAGCAGGATCGGCCCGCCCTCCGGCTGCTCGAAGGCCAGCCGGGTGAGCACCATGCCTAAGAACATCGAGGAATAATGGTGGCCGAACTGGGCGAGCTGGAAGGCCGAGATGGCCACCTCGTGCAGGGCGGTGGTCTGGTAGCCGGCGACGATGTGCCAGAGGTCGTGGCATTGCAGGATGCGCGCGTTCAGGTAGTCGAGCGGCGGCGGCAGCTTGTCGACGCCGAGGGCCTTGCGGTCGAGCACCTCCAGGTCGAAGCCGTTGTCGACGATCAAGGCGTGGAAGTCGGCGCCCAGCGTGCCGGCCGGGCAGCGGGCCAGGGTGTCGAGCTTGAACGGCTTCGGATAACCCTGGGAGACCGCCTGCGGCACGCCGGGATAGGCCATGGCCGAGCGGCCGACCCGCTCGGGAATGCCCGGCGAGGTTATGCCGGCCAGGGCGGCCGTCTTGGTGGTCAGGTTCACCGCCTCCAGGCCGCTACGGGGCTCTTCCAGCAGTTCCCACAGGCCCTGCCAGAAGGCCGGCGGGATCGGCTCCGGCGCGCCGGAGGGCGTCTTGATCGGGGCCTTGTCCAGCGGGGCGCCCAGCCAGCCCTCGGCGGTGGCGTCATAGAGGCCGGGGATGCGCTCGGGGGCGGCGACCGCGCCATGCAGCCACAGCGCCGCCAGGGCCTTCAGGTCGGCCGGTTGCAGGCCCGCCTTCAGCCGCGCGGCCAGGGCCTTGGCCGCCGCATTCTCGGCGCCGGCCTGGGCCAGGGCCTCGAAGCCCGCGTGGTCGTGGTCTGCGCTCATGGCGCGCCCGAACGCCCCGTCCGCGAACGCCCCGTCCGCGCACAATCGGTCGTAACGTCGAGCACAAGACGTCGCATCGCGGACTCCAGGTAACACTCAGGAACTCGACCCCGCGGACGAGTCGCTGTTCTGACCATGCAGACCCACAACTATTGCGCGATTATTTCGGTCATTCCAGCTTGCGACCTGGGCCGGACGGAGCCGCCGTTTGCGGACCACCGTCCTCCAAGCTAGGGAGGGGCTATGAAAAGCTTGGGCTTGGTCGGCTTCGGGCAGTTCGGCCGGCTCGCGGCCGGCGTCCTGAAACTTCATTTCGACGTGCTGGCGACCGACGTGGCGGCGGAGGCGGAGGCGGCCGCGCGGACCGCCGGCGTGGCGTTCGGTACGCTGGAGCAGGCCGCCGCACGCGAGGTCGTGGTGGTCGCCGTGCCGGTGATTGTCATGCGCGAGATGTTCGCCGCGATCGCCCCGCATCTGCGCCCTGGCGCCCTGGTGGTCGATGTGGGCTCGGTGAAGATGCTGCCCGCCCGGTGGATGGCCGAGCTGCTGCCCGCCAATGTCGATCTCGTCGCCACCCATCCGCTGTTCGGTCCACAAAGCGCCCAGGCGGGCCTTAAGGGCCTGCGCTTCGTGGTCTGCCCGATCCGCGGCGATCGCTACGAACGGGTCGCCGCCTTCGGCCGGTCGCTGGGCCTTTCCGTCACGGTCACCAGCCCCGAAGAACACGACCGGGAGATGGCCTACGTCCAGGCCCTGACCCACCTGATCGGTCGGTCCCTGGTCAACCTCGAGATTCCCGACGAGCAGCTCAAAACGCCGTCCTACCAGCACCTGTTGGAGCTGTGTTCGCTGATCGGCGCCGACACCTTCGAGCTGTTCACCGCCATCCAGACCCAGAACCCCTACGCCGCCGAGGTCGCTGAAGCCTTCGTCAGCCAGGCGCGCAGCCTGCTGGATCAGGTCGCGCGAATACCTCCCGCCCGGCTCTAGCCGCCCAGGAATTCCGCCAGGGCGTCGACCAGGGCGCGGTTGTGGGCTTCCCGGCCGATGGTGATGCGGATGTGGTCGGGCAGGCCGTAGTTGCCGACGGGCCGGACCAACAGGCCGCGGGCGGTGAGGAAGGCGTCGGCCTCCAGCGCCGTCTTGCCCGGGGTCTTGGGGAAGCCGATCAGCACGAAGTTGGCTGCCGAGGGGCCGACGACGTCGAGGCCAAGGCCGCCGAGTTGCTGGGTCAGCCACGGCCGCCATTGGTCAGTGAGCGCGATCGAGGCGCGCTGGAACGCCTCGTCGTGCAGGGCCGCGACAGCGGCGCGCTGGGCCGGGATCGAGGTGTTGAACGGCAGGCGGATGCGGTCGACGGCCTGGGTGATCTCCAGCGGCGCATAGCCCCAGCCGATGCGCAGGCCCGCCAGGCCGTGCAGCTTGGAGAAGGTGTGGGTGACCACGACGTTGGACGCGGTCCGCGCCAGGTCGATACCGTCGTCGAAGGAGACGTCGCCGCAGAACTCCCCATAAGCGCCGTCGAGCACCAGCACCACGCCGGGCGGCAACGCATCGTGCAGCCGGCGGACTTCGGAAAACGGGATCCAGGTGCCGGTCGGGTTGCCGGGGTTGGCCAGGAAGATCAGCCGGGTGCGGTCGTCGACGCACTTCAGCAGCTCATCGACGTCGATTGTGTAGCCGGGCTCCTTGGCGAAGCGCACTTCGGCCTGACAGGCGTAGGCCCCGATGGCGAAGGCGGCGAAGCCATATTCGCCCTGTACGATGTTGTCGCCCGGCTCCAGGAAGACCTGGTTGAGCAGCTGAAAGACCTCGTCGGAGCCGCAGCCGAAGATCAGCCGCTCTGGCTCGATCCGGTGCTTCTCGGCGATCGCGGCGCGAACGATCGAGCAGCGCGGGTCGGGGTAGACGTGCAGGCTCGAGGCGGCATCCGCATAGGCCGCCTTGGCCATCGGGCTGGAACCCAGCGGGTTCTCGTTGGCCGACAGCTTGACCGGCTCGGCGATGCCCGGCGCCATGGCCTTGCCCGGCACATAGGCATGGATGTCCAGGATGCCCGGCTTGGGCGTCGGCCTGGACGCTTTCGCGCGATCGCCTTGTTCAAGGGTGGGGGCGGACTCGGACATGACGGGCAGGGGTGAAGCCTGGCGGCGGGGAGCCCGCCTCTTACACGTCCCTCCCTCAAACGTCCAAGGGCGCCCCTTAAACGTCCAAGGGCGCCGGCGCAGCCCCGATCACGCCGGAAAGTCGCCCGGGCGCGCGGGCCAGGCGCGCGTCGTCGGCCTGGTAGTAGCCGGCGAGCTTGAACAGCTTCAGCCCGCCGGCCTCGGCCAGCAGGGTGGCCGCAGCGCCGTCTCGGCTCATGGCGTCTTCGACGGCGGCGGCGGTTCCCGGGGCGTCGGTGACCCAGAAGGTGCAGTCCGCGCCGGTGGGCTCCACCTCGATCTCGGCGGCGGCCAGCGCCCCCATCGGGCCCCAGGCGGTGAGGCATGGGAGGGCTGCGAAGACCCGCAGTTTGGGTTCGGCGAGCAGCCGGCCCCACCAAGGCGTGTCTGAGGCCAGCGAGAAGACGGCGACCCCGCCGGGGGTCTTGGCCGCCGCGACGGCGTCCTCGGGCCGGGCGACCTGGGCCAGCGGCGGGGCGGCGCCGAAGCGCAGGCGGGCGAGCTCCACCGTGCGGCCCGGATCGCGCCCGCCGTACACCGAAAGTCGGAAGGGGCCCTGGGTGGCCAGGCTGTCGCCGATCAGCTCGCGCCAGATGCGCACCACCAGCGCGGCCGAGGCGCCGTGGCGCTCGGCCAGCAGCCTGCGCAGCAGCGCCGCCTCGCGGCCGGGGCGGAGGCCGAACTTGCCGGCGTCGCCCCCCCCTTGCTCAGCCTCTGCGGCCTTGGCGGCGGCGACGTCCTTGGCCAGGCCCGCGCGCTCGCCCACCAGGCGCAGCAGTTCGGCGTCGATCACATCGATCTGCTTGCGAACCTCGTCGAGCGACGTCTTGCTGGCCGCGGCCATAGTCTCCCCCAAAGCGAAGGCCCGCGACCTAGGTCATTGCCGCAGCGGGCGCAATAGGCCGCTACACGGCAATAAGGTTGCATGGGAAACCACCGCGCAATTCGGCGAGGCAAGGCGCCTGGCGCGCCGCCGCCGACCCCTGCCGATTGCAAAGCCGCCGACCGCTGATATCGATCGCCCAGGAACAATTTTAGCGGGTGTTTTTTGCTGGGAATCTTGGCCGGACAAGCAGCTCCCGAGAGGTTGGTCACAACTTAATCGCGCAATCGTGCTATGGCCAAGGTTGCATTCCGGGCGGCAGCCGCGCGACGCTTTGCGACTGATCGGCGCCGAGGCCTCCGCCGCTCCGCAGTAAATCCGCTTACCCGTCAGTTCCCCTCGCACCCGGCGAATAGGTGACCCATGGCCGAAACCAAATCGAAGACCGCGGACCGTCGTCCGGACGAAATGGCGCTGACCAAGACGTCGGCGGCCAGGCTCAGTCAGCTCACCGGCATAGCGGCAGAGTCGCTGGCCGGCCGCACGATCGTCGATCTGCGCAAAGAGTTCGAATGGCGGATCGACCCGGAGCTGTTCCTGTTCCGCAGGATCTGTGGTCGGGTGGTCAAGCATGATCCGATCTCGGGAGAGGACTGGGGCGTCCCCGGCGCCACCGTCCACGTCTACGACACCGAGGTGAACCTGTTCGGCTACTTCCCGTTCGGCTGGCAATACGGCTGGTTCTGGCCCTACTTCTTCCGCCGCGAGGAGATCGGCCACACGGTCACCGACGCCTGCGGCAACTTTTGCGTCTGGATCCCGCGATTCGACATCGAGTGGGTGCTGCGCTGGCGGCGCGAACGGCTCTGTTTCCCCGAGATCCTGGTCAAGCCGAACCTGCGCGACATCCTCGACCGCCTTCGTGAGGTGGTCGAGCTCCCGGCCCGGATCCCGCATCACGGCCCCGACCCGGGCCCGCTGGACTTCCTGCGGGCCGGCATCGGCTCGCCGGCGGTGCTGGAGCAGACGGTGGGGCCGCCCGCCGCGCGCCTGCTGCAGGCAGACGTCCACACGCGGGTGGGGGAGACCTCCGGGGTCGACGCCCTGCTTGAGCGCCGGGCGTTCACCGCGCCCATGCCGCCGCCTGCGGCCACCCACCTGCACGAGCAGATGAAGGGCCACCTCGAGGCGGTGAAGCTGGCGTCGAAGGATAATCTGGCGCGAGCGCAGCAGGCGCGGTCGTGGATCGGCCCGTTCCTGCGCTGCATCGACATCTCTGTCCCGGAATTCCTGCCGATCTTCGACGTGCCCGACATCACCTTCGGGGTGACCCAGGACGTCGACGGCGATGGAACCGAAGAGGTGATCTACAGCGAGGGCCTGGCCGACGTGCGCTGGGACGCGGGCTACATCCCGCCGGTGACCCTGGTCGCCGATCCCTCGGCCTTCGCGACGCCCACCTGCGGCCACCAGCCCGACCTCGGCCCCTGCGCCGAGCCGGAGATCGTCGTCGTCGGCCACATGCCGCTGAAGAACCCCACCGGCGGCGGCGCCGTCCCGATCCTCGACACCACCACAGGCTATGCGGTGCGCGCCAACCGGCCCCACTCGACCGGCCAGGTCGGCCAGACACCCACCGCCGCGACCGCCGCCACCGCACCGGCCAGCGGCCTGCTGGAGTTCTGGGGCTGCTGTCACCACCTGAAGAACGGCACGCCGGCCAGCCACTACCGGATCAATGCGCGGGTCAGCGCCGACGAGGGGGCGACCTTCGGGCCCTGGTTCCAGATCAGCGACACCTGGAGCAACTGGCGCGTGGTCGGCAGCCCCTCGGTGCTGGAATACAAGGGCATGACCCAGCTGGCCGGCGGCTGGTGGGAGGTGCTCAACCCCGCCGACCAGTGGATCCCCGGCGACCACTACCTGCTGCAATGGCACGGTCCGCCCGACGGCCTCGTTGAGATGCAGCTCGAGCTTGGCCAGATCAGCGGCGGCGCGGTGACGCCGATCGGCACGGCCCCGGCCGTGCGGCTGCAGGTGGATAACTCCGCGCCGTCGGCGCAGATCACCGCGCTCTACTGGCGCCTGCCGGGCGGCGCGCTCCATCCGCTGCCGCTGAACTGCCCGACCATCGTGCGCAGCCACCACGACATCGAGGTCGTCGCCGACATCCAGGCCACGGCGGCGCATCTGCGCTCGGTCGAGCTCTGGGCCAGCGGCTGCGGCAATGGCAATCCGACGCTACTCTCGGGCTTCGAGGCGCTGGAGGGTCTGGCCACGCCGACCTCCGGCTACTGGCACAAGACGCCGGCCGACAACGGCGTGGCGCGCCAGGTCGCCTGGTCGGTTCCGGCCAGCCTGTCGCCGGGCGCCTATGGCTTCGGACTCACCGCCTGGAGCCGGGCGTTCGAGCCGGGCGACGGGCACGTCTACACGCCCACCAATCCGGACATCGGCTACGATCCCGGGCCGATCTGGCGATACGGTCAGATCGCCATCGCGATCGTCGACTGAGGCGGTGGAACAGCGCCTTCTCCCCTTTGTGTGGGAGAAGGCGAAATTCCGAGAAGCGACTGCAGCATACTCGCGCCTAAAGCGAACCAAGTTGACGGAACGTGGTTAGCAGAGCAATTCCGGACCACGTTCAATTGGGCTAAATTCAGCTCGTCGATCGTCACCTCGCTGGAGTTTCCATGCGCCGTCACCTCGTCACCCCGCTGCTCCTGTTGTCGCTCGCTGCCGCCATGCCTGCTCGGGCGACGACGTTGTATGCCACCGGGTTTGAACCCCCGACCTTCACCGCTGGCGCTATCGCGGGCCAGGATGGCTGGGCGATGTTCGGGCCGTCGAGTGCTATTGTTCAGACGGCCGTTGCCAAGACCGGAACCCAGGCGGTGGAAGCGTTCAGCGCGTCCAGTCAGTCCGGCCCATATTACGCCGCGGCGCTAGGCAACCCGATAATCGACATGTCGGCCGACCTGTACCTGGCCAGCAGCACG
>JANXXK010000112.1 GCA_025350685.1 Alphaproteobacteria bacterium
TCTTCGAAGAAATCACGAGGGGAGACGCGGCAGCCGGGCTTCCCAGCTATCGGCCCAGCAGCTTAACAAAACGTAGAAGGGTTGGCCTTGGGCGGGTGTTGTCAGCCCAAAGTATCGGAGGCGGGCTTCGCCCCGCCGCCGCCCCGGTTTTCGGGCAGCAGCCATTGCTCTTCGAAGAAATCACGAGGGGAGACGCGGCAGCCGGGCTTCCCAGCTATCGGCCCAGCAGCTTAACAAAACGTAGAAGGGTTGGCCTTGGGCGTTTGCTTTGACAGTGCCGGCGCACATTGGTGTCGTGACTGACCGGCACCGCTGACTCACATCAGACCTTCGGAAAGAAGGCTTCCGGGCGCAATCCTCACATGCTCGGAAAACCAGATGCCCGAGCCGAGCTTTCGATCACTCACATCAAAGCGCGGAACACGACCAGGGTCCGTCTGCGCCTGGAAACGTCATGCAGGTGGCTAGGCCCATGGGCTTCGGCCGACGCCCTGCGGATCGAGCGACGATCAGACCAAGCGCTTTGTCCTTGGAGCGACCCGGCGGCCACGGGGTTTTGCCGTCACCTGGGGCTCGACAGGCTTGGCGGACTTTACGGCCGTAGCGCACGCCTCGACGGCGTCGTGCAATGTCCGCACCCAACCTTCGCCGCGCATCGCCTCGGCGGCAGAATTCTCAGTTCCATCGGCCTCTGGCATGGCGAGGATGATCGGGATGCCGCGGGCTCGCTGCTCAAGGCGTCCGAGCAGATAGTGCAGGCGCGTCGGCCTCCCGCCCACGTCCAGGTGCGTGACGCAAATGGCGTCGATTCCGGTGACATCGAGCTGGCCAATGGTGTCACGCGCCGCGTCGCGATAGGGCGCAATGCGCATGCGGAATCCCCGTCTGCTCAAGAGTTGGCCAAGCATCGCGGTCGCGAGGTCGTCCAACATTCCGGGGCCACAGACGCAGAGCACGCGCGACGCGGCCAGTGCCGGGTCGCGCGACGCGCGCGCCTGTCGGTCGTGGTCTAAAATCGGCTTCGGCTCCGTGGGCGAGGCGAGCCCGTTGGCGCCTTCTCCATCGGGATGTTCGCTCAAATCCGCAATCAGGGCCTCGACCGTGGTCCTGACCAGCGGGAGCTGCTCACGTTTGAGCACCCGCCGGCGGGCGTCGGACGTCGCCAGCAGTAAGCCCTTGATGGCGATCTGATCGTAGTACGACGAAAGCGGTCCCTCCCGCAGGGCCACTTCGGCTTGCTGCAGCACATCGTCGGCGTCACCGGCGAGCGTCCGTTGGTAGAAGGTTTCTACAGGCGTCAACGGTGGGCGATCACCGAGCAGCACCTCGATGAATTCAAGTTGCGGGATATGACGCCCGAGCACGAGAAGGCAGAGCGACAGCGGGGTGGATAGGATCAGGCCGACAGGTCCCCACAGCCACGTCCAAAACACCGCCGCGACCACCACGGAAACGGGGGAAAGCCCGGTGCTGTGGCCATAGATGAAGGGTTCGACGATCTGGCCGGTAACGGCCTCGACGACAACAAACAGCACGACCGTCCAGGCCACCATCGTCCAGCCCGGATCGACGGCCGCGGCCATCCCCGTCGCCAGTGCTACGGACGCCAACGCGCCGACGTAGGGGATGAACCGCAGGAGCGCTAAGAGCGCGCCCCACAACACCGCGTGCGGCACGCCGATGAAATAAAGGCCTGTGCCGACCGCAACCCCGAAGCCGGTGTTGACCCCTAGTTGGCTCAGGAAATAGCGACTGAGCCGGGCCGCCGCATCGTCCATGGCGGTCGTGGTGCGGTAGATGTCGCTCGATCCAACCAATCGGATCAAGCGGTCTCGCAGGTCGGCCTGCTGCAGTAGAATAAAGACCGCCACCACGAAGACCAGTCCCGCCGTGGCCAGGGGCCCGAGCACGGGCGCCAGGATCTGCCGCGCCATTTGTAGCGGGGTCGGCGGCGCCTGAATAATCTCGACCGGCGCGGCGGCGGTTTCTGATTTAGCGCTCGCTTTTGCGGTCAGGCCCGCGGCCTTCGCCGCCTGGGGGCTGGCCCGGGCCGCCTTGATCCCCAGGCGGCCCGTCAGGTCTGCGAGCTTGCCGCTCGTCAGTCCGCCAACCTGGCCGATTTTCGTCGCGATCGTCGCCTGGTACTTGGGCAGGTCCTGCAACAGGGCCGCGACCTGCGATCCCATCACAGCGACTGCGCCGGCAACGGCGCAGACGCTGATCAGGATGGCCAGGAACACCGCCGCGACGCGCGGCAAACGGGCGCGTCGCAACAGCTGAACCAACGGCGCCAAGACGAAGGCGAGCAGGACCGCAAGCGTCAGCGGGATGAGGAAGTCGCGCCCCAGGTAGAGTGCGCCGACGATGACGGCGGCCATGACGACATTGAGCAGCTGACGAAGGCTTGGCGCCTCTGCCGAGGAGATCTGATTTGTGGCGGCCTCGTTGAATTGCATCGGAACTCCTGACTGTCGCGGCAGACAGTCGCCTCCGGCCCACCTTCAGGCAATGCGCTTTCAGCGGCGCAATACCGGTCTCCCACGCACGTTTCGGCTTGCGCGACCACGACCGGCGCGACGCCAACGTCCTTCTTGGGCTTGGGCTAAGGGCCGCTACCCATGGCACTGTCAAGGCAACCAAGTAGAGCCGTTTTTCGACACTCTTTGCCGGGTCACGGGGCCGATAAATTTGAGCAAAAACAGACGCGGTTCAAGCCCGACCCTCCGGCGCGCGCAAGTATTCGCGGTTGCCTTGGTAACGCGGCCAGCACAGCCGGCGGCTCAGTTGAGATCCGATGGCCAGGCGATGGCCAGGTACTTCAGGCGGTCTGCCAGGAGCGCCTCGTCGAGGCCCAGGTTACGGAGGATATATTCCTGCGAAGCCAGCGAGATCTCAGGGGTGATGCGCAAGGCCTCCTGAACGGCTTGATGGGCGCCTTCGACTTGCCCCTGGGCGGCGAGCGCCTCCCCCAGAATAAGCGCGACGCGGGAACTCCGTGCGTTGCCCGCGAGCGATCGGCGGGCCCAGTCTTCCGCCTCTGCATAACCGCCCAGGGAAAAGTGAATTTGAGCCATTTGGAAGGCGTAGTTCGGCGCGAGGGGATCCCGGGGGCTTAGCCGCAGCACCGCTTCCATCTCCTCAAGAGCTTCCACCGGGCGGGCCACATAGGCGAGCGCCCGAGCCAGGAACATGCGGTAGGCCACTTCGTTCGGATTTAGATGCAAGGCTTGCTGAAGGTAGGGCACGGCGTCGTTGGGTTGCCCTGTTATGATTGCGAAATTGCCTTGGAAGGCCAAAACGTCCGGATCCCCGGGTGCTAGCCTCACCGCTCTTTCGATATACTCGCGCGCTTCGTCCCGGTTCGCGGTGGCATCTGTCCCGGGCTCGACGATCCAACGCCAAGCGACCATGCAGCCGAGATAGACCCAGGCCACCGCATACTTTGGGTCCTTCTTAACGGCCCTGCGCAACAGGACCTCGGCGGTCCGACGGCTCGCTGCGTCGAAGCGGCTGAGGAAGTGTACCCGCGCCCGTTGGCAAAGCTGCCAGGCGTCTAGACTTTCCGGCCGCGCCCGTGCGACTTCTGGAGTAACCGCGTGGGTAAGATGTGCGGTGAGGGCCGCGACGATGCCGCCGGTGATTTCATCCTGAATCTTGAAAATTTCATCGAGCCGCCGATCTAGGGCCTGCGCCCAGACGTGGACGCCATTTCGCGCGTCAACAAGCTGTGCAGTAACGCGCAGGCTCTCGCCAATGCGCCGCACGCTGCCTTCCAGCACATACCGCACACCCATCTCGCGGCCGACGTCGCGGATGTTTGGCGCTTTACCCTTGTAGCTGAAGGTCGAATTGCGGGCGATCACGAACAAGCTTCGGCTAAGCGACAGCCCGGTGATCACATCCTCGGTCATGCCGTCGGCCAGGAACTCTTGCTCACGGTCGTCGCTCATGTTGGTGAACGGCAGGACGGCAATGGAGGGACGGTCCTCGAGCATCGCCAACGGCGAAACCGCCGGTAGCGATCCCATCGTGCGCCCTGCGAGCTTCTGCTGGCGACGTCCGAGCAGGACGCGAAGTCCATGCCCAAGAGGAGAAAAGACCACGCCGGCAATGACCACAATCGCCGCTAGCCCCGAGAGCAACTGCTCGTGCCCCGTCACCCAGCTGAAGAGGGTTGGAAATCCGTCCACCTGTTGCCACCGTGCTGCCCGCCGGACGGTTCTAGGGGGCGGTGGGGGGATCGCCTAGGGGACAGATCCGGCCTGAAATGTTTGGGCTGACAATGCCCCGCGAAGGCTTAGCGGACTTCCCGGGTTCGTCGAACCGCCAGAACGAGCGCGGATCCCAGGGCCGGATCTGTCCCCTAGGCGATCCCCCCACCGCCCCCTAGAACCGTCCGGCGGGCAGCACGGTGGCAACAGGTGGACGGATTTCCAACCCTCTTCAGCTGGGTGACGGGGCA
>JANXXK010000129.1 GCA_025350685.1 Alphaproteobacteria bacterium
CCCACTTCTCGTTCTACGCCAAGGACCGCCACGAGTATTCCATCGCCCGCTACGCCAACGAGGTGACCCGCCTGCTGCGGGTGCTGGACGGCCGGCTGGCGCAGTCGCCGTTTCTCGCCGGGGAGGCCTACACGGTCGCCGACATGGCGACCTATCCCTACACCCTGCGCCAGGCGGACACGCGGAGCGCCGAGTTTCCCAACCTGAAGCGCTGGTCGGACGTCATCGGCGCCAGGCCGGCGGTCCGGCGCGGCATGGAGGTTGGCCGCGAAACCCTGCGCAAAGAGACCATCGAGGGCGGCCTGAGCGGCCTCTCGGACGAACAGCGCTCGATCCTGTTCGGCGAGCGCCAATACGCACCCCACTGAACGCATCAGGTGATCGCATACATCCAGTGGCGCACGCCGCCGGCCTCGCGCTCGCCACAGCCGACGGCGAGGGTCGAGTTGAGCCAGGCGTAGCGCGGGTCGGCGGTCTCGAAGACTGGGGCGATGTGCAGCTTGTAGCGGCCGGGATCGACGTGCGGCTGCGCCGGATCGCGGAACGCCTCGGCGACGTCGGCGGGGATCAGGCTGCGCCCGGTGTAGGTGATATAGATCACCGCCCCGTCGTCCGTCTTCCAGGCGCAGCGCGCGTCGAATGTGCCGACGGCCGCCCCGTCCGGGCCCGCGCCGGACTCCGGCCAGTTGCCGCCGCCTGGAAGGATGTCGCCGCTGAGCCGCGGCCCTTCGAACCGGCCCCCGGTGATGTAGCCCACCCGCCGGTTGCGCCACGGCGAGGGGCCCAGCGCCATGATCTCGCCGACCTCGAAGCGGGCGCAGCACAGGGGCTCGCTGCGCAGCGCGCGGCCCGCAAAATCGAATTCAGACATTCGGATCTCCTCCGCTGGCCGTCGGCTGTCAGGATTGATGCCGGCGCCGAGATATATCAACCTAGTTGACGCATTCGCTGGCGCCCCCGCCATTCGGACAGGATCGCGAGATGATCGACCTGCACTACAGCGCCACCCCCAACGGCCAGAAGGTCGCCCTGATGCTGGAGGAGGTCGGGCTGCCGTTTCGGGTCTTGCCCTACGACATCTTCGAGGGCGACCAGCTGACCGCCGAGTTCGGCCGGATCAATCCGAACCACAAGCTTCCGGCCATCGTCGATCAGGCGCCGGAAGACGACGAGGGGCCGCTGGCGGTGTTCGAGTCCGGGGCCATTCTGCAATACCTGGCGGAAAAGACCGGGCGGTTTCTCGCCGCCAGCGGCCGGGCGCGCAGCCGCACCCTCCAGTGGCTCACCTGGCAGGTCGCGGGCCTCGGCCCGATGGGCGGCCAGGCCAGCCACTTCCTGCGCTACGGGCCATCGGGCCAGGACTACGCGACCGAACGCTACACCAAGGAACTTGAACGGCTGCTGCAGGTCCTGGAGGGCCGCCTCAGGGAGAGCGAATACCTCGCCGGTCCCGACTACAGCGTCGCCGACATGGCCGTCTGGCCGGGCCGTGCGTCGTCCTTCGTCATGGGCGTCCAGCTCGAGGCCTACCCCGCCACCCATCGCTGGTTCGAGACCGTTCGCGCGCGGCCCGCCGTCGGGCGGATGCTGGCCCGGGCCGACCTCGCCGCCCCGGCGAAATACATCGGGCGCAAACAGGGGCTCTCGGCCGACGAATGGTCAAACATGTTCGGCGCCCGAATGCTCGCGGCCGTTCGACAGCCGCCCGCCTGACCGCATGGCCCCGGCGGCTCATCGCGAGCCGGGCGTTTCGCGCGCGTGTTCCACCAGGAGAATGGTGGTGCTGACAGTCTAACGCTAACTTCTCTCTGGTTCGGCCGATATCGTTGGCCTGGCGGGAGGAACCATGCAGCCGATATCGTTCAAGCGTCACCGCTTTCCGCGGGAGGTGATCTGCTACGCCGTGTGGCTCTATTTCCGCTTCACCCTGAGTGTCCGGGACGTCGAGGAATTGCTCGCCCAGCGCGGCATCGAGGTCAGCCGCGAGGCGGTGCGCTGCTGGGTGAACAAGTTCGGGCCGCTGATCGCCGCCAACCTGCGCCGGCGCCGGTCGGGGCCCACCGGCCGCTGGCATCTGGATGAGATGGTCGTCAGGATCGCAGGGCGGCGCATGTATCTCTGGCGCGCCGTCGATGACGAAGGCGAGGTGCTCGACGTCCTGGTGCAGAAGCGTCGCAACAAGCACGCCGCGCTGAAGCTGCTGAGGCGGCTGCTGAAGAACCAGGGCATCCACCCTGAGACGATCGCCACGGACAAGCTGGCGTCCTATGGCGCAGCGGCCCGCGAGCTAGGTCTCACCAACCGTCACCGACCCGGCGGCATGCGGGAGAACAACAGGGCTGAAAACGCCCACCTGGCCATCCGACGACGAGAGCGAAAGCAGCAGAAGTTCAAGTCGCAAGGTTCAGCCCAGAGGTTCCTTTCCACCCACGCACCGATCTACAACACCTTCAACACCCAGCCCCACCTGATCTCCCGACCCGGACTTCGAACCCTGCGGGCCCAGGCCCACGAAGCGTGGGCGCTCGCCACCGCGGCGGCATGATTGAAGGGGATGGGGAGGGCTCCTTACGGGCCAACCGGGTTAAGTTGTCAGCTCCCCCACGCTGATTATGCACGGCTTTTCGGCGCGGAGATGGTCGGAGTTTGCCACGGAAAATGGCCATACTCGTTTGCCTTGACAGTGCCCTCGTGCGTGATCTGACGGTGGCCGAGGTCGATGCGGCTGAGTAGTGCGACCTTCGCGCCCGGAAAGGCTGCGAACATCCCGCCAATATACTCTCGGACAGCGTCTCTCCCTCGTGCGGCGACACGGTCTGGATATTCGATCATGATACCGTCGTCGGCAAAGACGGCGG
>JANXXK010000140.1 GCA_025350685.1 Alphaproteobacteria bacterium
CGCGCGCCTGCGCCAACTGAAGGCCGAGCTGCACCTGTTGACCGCGCTCTGCGACCTAGGCGGCGTCTGGGACCTCGACCAGGTGACCGGCGCGCTGACCCGCTTCGCCGACGCCGCCGTGGCCGCCGCCCTGACCATCGCCGCCCGCGCCGAGCTGGCGGCCGGCCGCATCACCGCACTGGGTGAGGGGCCGCCCAAAGACGACCGGGGCCCGGTCCCCGGCTGGTTCTGCATCGCCATGGGCAAGCAGGGCGCCTTCGAGCTCAACTACTCCAGCGACATCGACGTCTCGGTGTTCTTCGATCCCGACGCCCTGCCGCTGGCGCCCGGCGTCGAGGCCGAGGCGTTCGCCGTGCGGCTGACGCAACGGCTGTCGGACCTGATGCAGCTGCGCACCGCCGACGGCTACGTGTTCCGCATGGACCTGCGGCTGCGACCCGACCCGTCGTCGACCCAGCCCGCCGTGCCGATCCCCGCCGCCCTCGACTACTACGAGAGCGTCGGCCAGAACTGGGAGCGGGCGGCCTTCATCAAGGCGCGGCCCTGCGCCGGCGACATCCCCGCCGCCGAGGCCTTCCTGCGCGAACTGTCGGCCTTCGTCTGGCGCAAGAATCTCGACTTCGCCGCCATCGCCGACATCCATTCGATCAAGCGCCAGATCCACGCCTACAAGGTCGACGAGCGCATGTCGGCCAAGGGTGTCGACCTCAAGCTCGGCCGCGGCGGCATCCGCGAGATCGAGTTCTACGTCCAGACCCAGCAGCTGATCCTCGGCGGCCGCAATCCGAGCCTGCGCAGCAACCGCACCCTGGACGCGCTGGCCGCCCTGGCCGAGGCCGGCCACGTGGCCCCCGCCACCGCCGCCCAACTCACCGAGGACTACGCGATGTTGCGCAGCGTCGAGCACCGGGTGCAGATGCTGGCCGACGAACAGACCCACCGCCTGCCCGAGGCCGACGCCGATCGCCGCCGCATCGCCGCGCTGGCGGGCTTCGACCGCCTGCAGAGTTTCGACGCCGCCATCACCCGCACGCTCAAGGGCGTCAACGCCCGCTACGCCGAGCTTTTCCCGGAAGAGGAGGCGCTCTCCTCCCGCTTCGGCAGCCTGGTGTTCACCGGCGTCGATGACGACCCCGAGACCCTGGCTACGCTCAAGCGCATGGGCTTTTCCCATCCGCCCCAGGTCGCCGCGACCATCCGCGCCTGGCACCACGGCCACATCCCGGCCACCGCCACCGAGCGCGGCCGCGAGCTGTTCACCCGGCTGGCCCCGCGCCTGCTGGAAGCCGCCCAGGCCACCGGATCGCCGGACGCCGCCTTCGCCCGCTTCTCCGACTTCTTCTCGCACCTGTCCTCCGGCGTGCAGCTGCAGTCGCTGTTCCTGGCCCAGCCTTCGATGTTCGAGCTGATCGTCCAGGTCATGGCCTTCGCTCCGCGCCTGGCCGCGACCCTGGCGCGCCGCCCGGCCGCCATCGACGCGATGGTCGACGGCGATTTCTTCCAGGTGGTCGATCTCGCCGAGGACCGCGCGGTGATGGCTCGCGCCGTCGCGGCCGCAGGCGACAGCTTCGAGGCCGCCATGGACGCCGTGCGCATCGTTCGCCGCGAGCAGGCCTTCCGCGTCGGCGTCCAGGTGATGAGCGGCGCGGCGAGCGCCGAAGTCGCCGGGCGCGCGTTTGCCGACCTCGCCGACCTTTGCCTCGACGCGCTCGCCCCCACTGCCCTGGCCGAAACCGAGCGTGTGGGCGGCGCCTTCGCCGGCGACGTGGCGGTTGTGGCGCTGGGCAAATGCGGCTCGCGCGAGATGAGCGCCGGCTCCGACCTCGACCTGATGACCCTCTACCGCGCCGCCGACTTAGGCGCCGCCTCGGCGACCAAGGGCTGGGACGCCACGGTCTTCTACGGCCGCTTCACCCAACGGCTGATCGCGGCGCTTTCCAGCCAGACCGGGGAGGGCGGCCTCTATGAGGTCGACATGCAGCTGCGGCCCTCCGGCACCAAGGGCCCGGTCGCCGTCAGCCAGGCGGCCTTCGAAGACTACTACGAGGCCGAGGCCGAGACCTGGGAGCTCCTGGCGCTCACCCGCGCCCGCGTCGCCTGGGCCTCCAGTCCGGCCTTCGCCGCCGCCGCCCAGGCTGCCGTCGAGGCCGCGCTGCGCCGCCCCCGCGACCCTGCCAAGACGGCCGCCGACGTCCATGAGATGCGCGAGCTGATGGCCCGCGAGCGCCCGCCCAAGGGCGACTGGGACCTCAAGCTCTGCCCCGGCGGCCTGGTCGACATCGAGTTCGCCGCCCAGTACCTGCAGCTCGCCCACGCCGCCCCAACCGCGGCAAATGAGGGCGGCCCGCTGCACCCCAACACCGCCCAGACCCTGGCCGCCTTCCGCGCCAAAGGGCTCGCGCCCTCAGGCGCCTTGGATGATCTGGAACGGGCGTGGCGCCTGCAGCAGGATCTCACCCAGCTCCTCAAGGTCGCTCTCGAAGACAACGCCGATCCCGCCGGCGAACCCCCGGCCTTCCGCGCGCTGCTCGCCCGCGCCGGCCACGCCCGCGACTTCCGCCGGCTCAAGATCCGGCTGAAGGCGGCGCAGGCCGCGGCGCGGAGCGCCTACGCCGCCATTGTGCAGGCGTAACTCCTCCCCCTTCGCCGCCTTCAGCTTCGCCCCCTGGTTCACCTGGCGGGACCGGGCGATGGGCGCCGAGCATCCGGCCTACCACGCCCGCTACGCCCGGGTCGGCGGACCTGCATAGCCACTATGCGTTCTCGCCGATTGCGCCGGCGAGGCGGCGCGCCTATTTCCCGGCTCCGGCGTCCGCCGCACGCGCCGATCCGCAAGGATTGACCAGGGAGCTGAGACCGTGACGACCGCCCGCGCCAATGGCCGCAAACTCGCGACGACGGGAGCCGTCCGCCGCTCCCCGAACCGCCAGCGCGTCATCGCCCGGGTCGCCGTCTGGGCCATCGCCCTCACCAGCGCGGCCATCTGGCTGCCGCAGGTGTTCGGCTAGTGTGCTGGATCTGACGTTCGCCCGCATCCCAACGCGCCGGATCGGCGATCACCCGGGAGAGCGCCACCGCCCCGACCAGCGCGCTGACGGCCACCATGGGGCGTTCCCGGTCCCCGCCCAGCGCCTCCGCCGCGCTGGCGACGAAAGCCTCGATGTGCTCGGTCATAACGTCTCGAGCGGCGGTGTCCGCCCGCCCAACGTCCGACACCAGCGCCGCCACGGCGCAGCCGCTCTCGCGGGCGTCGCGGTGATCGCGGCTGGCGGACGGGCCCCAACCCGCCCTAGTCGCTCGCCGCCTTGCCCTTGGCGGCGGCCTCGGCGTGTTCGCGCTCGGCCGAGCGGGCCCCGGCCAGGATGCCGGGCAGGGCGTAGTTGCCCTCGTTGCAGGCGTATTCGTAGATCACGCCTTGCAGCGGTGCGAACTCGTACTCGCCGCCCCAGGGCTCGCCCCAGCTGCTCGGCGCCTTGATCGAGAACGCATAGCGCAGCCGGTCCTTGGCGGTGCGGGTGAACCGCTCGGTGACCGTCAGGTCCTTCCAGGCGCCCTGGAACGCCTGCTTCTGCGGGATGTGGTCGGTCTCCACCACCAGGGTGTCGCCCTCCCACCAGCCGATGCTGTCGCCGAACCAGGGCCGCACGTCGTCGGTGCGGTGCCTGGCGTTCAGCCGCACGACGCGGGTGTCGTGGACCATCTCCACCTGGATCGCCACGGCGTCAGGGGTCTGCACGATATTGTAGTCGTTGTTGTAGAAGCCGTTGGGCAGCATCGGCGGCCCGACGTTACCGCCGAACATGATGCAGCGCTCGCTGAGCGGCCGGTTCTCCGGATTGTCGAACGAGCCCAGCGGCCCTCGCGCGCCCTCGCCCGCGTCGTTGCCATAGCCGGCGGCGATCGCCGCGACGGTCTTGCGCGGCGGGATGTGGCCGTTCTTCGTGGTGATCAGTGAAGTCCGCGGCTGTCCGCCCACCCGCATCACCGTGTGGCCGGGATCGAGCCAGCCGCGGTTGTAGCCGCCGACGTCGCCGCCGGCCGCCAGGAATGACGGCTTGAGCTCCAGCCCGTTGGGCGCGTTCACCGGCGCGTTCGGGTCGGTGCGCTGATTGCCGACATCGACCTGGTGGCTCTCGTCGGCCTCCAGCGCCTTGGCTTCGGCCGGCGTGTAGGCCAGCCGGTCGCCGAGTTTCGTCTCCCGCACCATCGGCGTCAGCGTCGCGTTGGACCAGTAGCCGCCGATATCCGGCTGGCCCGAGGCGGTGCGCGGCGCCTTGTAGGCGGGCGCGGGCCCAGCGGCGGCGGCCGTGGACGGCAGGATCGCCCCCACGCTCAAGGCGGCGAACGACAACAGGCCCAACGACGTCAGGATATTGGTGGTCTTCATGGCGCGATCCTCCCCAGGTCCGCAGCGAATTTCCGCCACTCTGAGCCTTCGAACGCCGTTCGGGAAGCCGCGCACGCCCGCAGTTGACGTTCGCGGGCGCAGGGCCGAGCCTTGGCGAACCGGCTCGGGGAGGGCCGGACCCATGGGACGCGCACTCCTGTACGGTCTGTCCGCCATCGCCGTCGGCCTCGCCGCCGCCGCAGCAGCCGCCGACTACAAGGCCCCCCACAACGGCTACGGCCAGCCGGACCTCTCCGGCGCCTGGTCCAACGCCACGCTGACGCCGCAGGTGCGCTCGCCGCTCTACGGGACCCGCCGCGCCCAGACGGCGGAGGAGGTTCGCCTGCTCGAAGGCGACAACGCGGCCAAGGACGCCGCCGGACGGGCCCCGCACCCCCTAAACACTGACAAGGGCGGCGGCGACGCCGCCACGGCCTCGGATAACGTCGGCGCCTACGACCGCACCTGGATCGACAACGGCGCCGGCGTCATGCGCGTCAACGGCGAGCCGCGCACCTCGCTGATCACCACCGACGACGGCCAGCCGCCGCCGGCCAAGGGCGAGGCGAAGCACGTCCTGCCGCCCGGCGCCGGCTCGGCCCAGGCCGGCCTCGCCGCTGTGGCCGAAGCCGCCAAGGTCGACATCTTCGAGGGCCAGGGCAGCACC
>JANXXK010000154.1 GCA_025350685.1 Alphaproteobacteria bacterium
ACTTCCTGTTGAAGCGGAACACGCACCACAGCAGCAGAGCCAGCACGAACAGCGAGATGACCGTGATGATCGGCATCAGGATGTCATTGTGGAAGAAGATGGCGTCCTTCCGCAGCGGGGTGACCCCCGGCTGCATCCCGATCGCGCCATCGGTGGGCTGACCCACCAGTATCTCGCCCGCCAACGCCGAAGCGCCCCAGAACACTGTCAGAGCGCCTGCCGCGATACCCGTCGCCAGCGCCCGAATCCCCTGAAACCTAGACGTCATGTCCCCTCGGTCTGGTTGGCCGGGCTTTGCCTCGCAAAAGGATAGTCCCGCCGACTGCACAGAATGGCGCGCGCGGGCGCGTGGACGCGCCGGCTTGCCCTTCGCGCCGGTGCATACGCGCATCGCTGAGGCTTGCCAAGGCGCTAGGGCGCGTCAGCCGCGAGCCCCGGCGCGACTGTCCCGGCGGAAGGGCGAATCCATCTGTTTCACGCCGGCTTCACCGACTCATGTTCCAGTAATTCGTCATGCACCTGAGCCCCGACGACGAGCAGCGCGTCCGCCAGGACTTCGACGCCCTGGTGAACCTGACCCCGGTCGAGCTCAAGGCGTGGCTCGAAACGCCGGAGAGCCTCAGGGTCGGCATGGTCCGCCGCGGCGAGAGCGAGTCGGTGGGCCGCCAATCGGGCAAGGCGATCCTGGCGATCCTGGCCACCCCGGTCGAGGACCTGACCGACGCCCAGTACCGCCACATGAGGAAGGTGATCGGCTACTGCCGGCGGCGCCTGGCGCAGAGGCCCCCTGCGCTCAAGAATGGGGGGGATGTAACCAACACCCGCTGGCGCTGGAGCCTGATGAACTGGGGCCACGATCCCCTGCGCGGCAGAAAGCCCGGGTGACGCGGAGGGCCCGGCTCCCTATCTTCGACGCATGAACGCACACACCCCTGCCCCGTCGATTCTCGAATCCGCCGGCGTCGAGCCCCGCCGGGCCGGCGACATCCTCGGCGAGGCGCTGAGCGGCGCCGACGACGGGGAGCTGTTTGTCGAGCGCTCCGAGAGCGAGAGCTTCCTGTTCGACGACGGGCGGCTGAAGTCGGCGGCGTTCGATGCGACCGAGGGCTTTGGCCTTCGCGTCGTGGCCGGCGAGACGGCGGGTTACGCCCACGCCAGCGAAATCTCCGAGGCGGCCATCGCCCGCGCCGGCCAGTCGGCCGCGCTGGCCAAGCGCGGCTATTCCGGCACGGCGGCCGAAGGCCCGCGGCCCACCAACGCCAAGCTCTACGGCGAGGACAACCCGCTGGAGAGCCCGGGCTTCTCCGACAAGGTCGCCCTGCTGGAGGAGATCGACGCCTGGGCTCGGGCCCGCGATCCGCGGGTCGTCCAGGTGATGGCCTCGCTGGCCGGCGAGCGGCGCACGGTGGAGATCCTGCGCGCCGACGGCCGGCTGATCCGCGACGTGCGGCCCCTGGCCCGGATCAACGTCCAACTCACCGTCGAGCGCGACGGCAAGCGCGAGAGCGGCTACTCCGGCGCGGGCGGCCGGGCCGGCTTCGAGGCCTGGATCACCCCCGACAAATGGCGCGAGCAGGTCGACGAGGCGTTGCGCCAGGCCCTGGTCAACCTTGACGCCATCCCCTGCCCCGCCGGCGAGATGGACGTGGTACTGGGCCCCGGCTGGAACGGCGTGTTGCTGCACGAGGCCGTCGGCCACGGCCTGGAGGGCGACTTCAATCGCAAGGGCACCTCGGCCTTCTCCGGCCGGCTCGGCGAGCGGGTGGCCGCGCCCGGCGTCACCGTATTCGACGACGGAGCGATTCAGGACCGTCGCGGCTCGCTCACCGTCGATGACGAGGGCACGCCCACCGGGCGCACCGTGCTGATCGAGGATGGCATCCTGGTCGGCTACATGCACGACCGGATGAGCGCGCGGCTGATGGGCCTGGAGGCCACCGGCAATGGCCGGCGCCAGTCCTACGCTCACCTGCCGATGCCCAGGATGACCAACACCGCGATGATGGCGGGTTCGCACACCCGCGAGGAGATGATCGCGTCCACCAAGCGCGGCCTTTACTGCGCCAACTTCGGCGGCGGCCAAGTGGACATCACCAATGGCAAGTTCGTCTTCCAGTGCACCGAGGCCTACCTGATCGAGGACGGCAAGGTCACCTCGCCGGTCAAGGGCGCGACCCTGATCGGGGATGGGCCCTCAGCGCTGACGCGGGTGACGATGATCGGCGACGACTTCGACTTCGATCCGGGCGTCGGCGTCTGCGGCAAGGCCGGCCAGAGCGTCCCGGTGGGCGTCGGTCAGCCGTCGCTGAAGATCACCGGCCTGACGGTGGGCGGAACCAGCCTTTAAGGTCGGGCCGCTAAAGCGTCGCCTCGCCCGTGAACACCGGGACGCAGCCACCGCCCACCGAGGCGCGGATGCCGTCCGACGCGCGCCGGGCCGAGACGCTGAGCCGGCTCGGCCGGCCCATCTCGACGCCCTGGATGATCTCAAAACCGGTCTCGGCGTCCGAGGTCAGGGAGAGCCGAAGCGCCGCCAGGGTGGCGCTGGCGCTGCCGGTGGCGGCGTCCTCGAACGTGCCCGACAGCGGCGCGAACATCCGCGCCCGCACGGTCTTGCCGTCGGCGTCCGGCGCATAGACGAACAGCGAGAGCCGGTCGCCGCCGGTGTCGGTCGCCGCGGCCACCTGGCGGAAGCCGGCCAGGTCCGGACCGGCGCGGCCGAGCGCGTCGGGCGTCACCTGGGCGAAGAAGAAGTCGACGCCGACCGAGGCCTGCACCGGCGCATGCGCCGAGGTCACCACGCCCGCCGCGTCGATCCCCAGGCACGTCGCCACCTGCGCCACGGTCAGTTCTGGGCCGAGCGCCAGCGGCCGGGGCGCGTCGATCACCGCCCCGCTCAGCTGGCCGCCGGCGTCGCGAGCCACCCGCACCTCGACCAGGCCGGCGATTTCCTCGAACCGCAGCACCCCGCCCTGGTCGCGCCCCAGGCTCGCCAACGCATAGCCGGTGCCGACGTTGGGATGGCCGGCGAACGGCATCTCGGCCGTGCGGTTGAAGATCCGCACGCGGGCGGTGTTGGCCGGATCCTTGGGCGGCAGGACGAAGGTCGTCTCCGACAGGTTGAACTCGGCGGCCAGCGACTGCATCTGCCCATCTGACAGGCCACGCGCGTCGGTGAACACGGCCAGCGGATTGCCGCCGAAGCGCCGATCGGTGAACACGTCCAGGGTAACGAAAGCGTAGGTCGGCATGGCCGACAATCCTTGATCGGCGCGGAACATCGAGGGCCATCTGCCAACGAATAGGCAATTTGCCAAGTAACTAATTATAGACCCGGTCCCGGCTTGGCTATGGGGGCTCGCAGCAGGGGCCGGATTCGCGTCCCAGTCCGACACCTTACCGCCATTTAATTGGCGTCCCTCGGGCAACCTGGGCCAGAGGGAGCGGGCTTGGAAATTTTCTCACGCCTGCTGTCATGTCTCCCGGAACCGGGCCCCGCTCGGCTTCCGAGATTTGACAAAGAAAACTACTTAAGTAATATTCCTGGTTGCGTGACCGATGGCGCGGGGAAGATGCAGATGCGCGCCGACCTCCTGGCAACGGCTCTAGGCCTGGCCCTGATCATCGCCCCCGGTCCCGTCCTGGCCGCGCAGGCCGATTCGAAGGCGCCGGCCGCCCCGGCCGCGGGCGTCACCAGCTATCCGCCCTCGTTCTTCGCCGCCCAGAACCCCGGCAGCGCGCTGGACATGCTGGACCGCATCCCCGGCTTCTCGCTGGACGCGGGCTCGAACGTGCGCGGCTTCGAGGGCGCCGCCGGCAACGCCCTGATCAACGGCCAGCGGCCTTCGTCGAAATCCGACAGCCTCGACCAGGTCCTGCAGCGCATCCCCGCCGCCCAGGTCGAGCGGATCGACATCATTCGCGGCGGCGCGCCGGGCGTCGACATGCAGGGCAAGACCGTGATCGCCAACGTGATCCTGCGGCAGGGCGGCGGCGCGCGCGGCCTGTGGTCGGCGAGCAACTACCGGCTCTCCAACGGGCGCGACTTCATCAGCCTGCGCGCTGAGGGTTCCGGCGCCATCGGCGACCGGACCTGGGAGCTGTCGGTGCACGGCGGGGCCAATCCCGACGACGGAGTCTCCACCGGCGGCCGCGGCGTGACGATCTTCGCCGACGGGCGGCCGAGCCAGATCTCGCAGCTCAACTCGGAGGGCCAGCAGGTCGAAGGCTCGGCGACCGCCGCCGGCGAGACCCCGCTGGCCGGCGGGCGGCTGCGTCTCAACGGGCGGATCTCCCGGGACAAATACCACGACCCCGAGACCGACCGGGTCCTGTCGCCGACGCCGGATATTCAGCACTTCGGCTATGCGCAGCACACCACCGACACCGAGGTCGGCGGCCGCTTCACCCGCGCCTTCGGGGCCAACACCGACATCGAGCTGGTCGGCCTGCGCACCACCCGCGACTGCGACACCGACTCGACGTCGAACATCGACGGCTCGGCCAGCGACTTCTTCAATCGCAGCGCCAGCAGCGAAGCGATCCTGCGCGGGGTGATCAAGCGCCGCTTCGGCGAGAAGCTCTCGCTGGAGGCCGGCGCTGAAGGCGCCGACAACCGGCTCGACAGCCGCACCCGCTACCTCGTCGACACCGTCGCCCAGGTGCTGCCCGCGGCCAATGTAAGGGTGACGGAAAAGCGCAGCGAGGTGTTCACCAAGGCGACCTGGCGTCCGGCCGCCAAATGGACGATCGACGCGGCGCTTCGCTATGAGAGCTCCGACATCGCCTCGAGCGGCGACGCGGCGGTGGCCAAGAGCCTGGCCTTCGCCAAGCCCAGGCTCGCGGTCAGCTGGACGCCGGTCGCCGCCACCCAGCTCCGCCTGCGGTTTGAACGCGAGGTCGGGCAGCTCGACTTCAATGACTTCGTGGCGTCGTCGAACCTGACCAACAGCCTGGGCGTCACCGCCGGCAACCCCAACCTCAACCCCGAGCAGGACTGGGTTAGCGAGGCCGCCATCGAGCAACAGCTCTGGAAAGGCGCGAGCCTGGTGTTCACCGCGCGGCACTTCGAGATCACCGACGTGGTCGACCGAGGCCCGGTGTTCGCCAGCAACGGCACGGTGTTCGACCGGCCCACCAATATCGGCGCCGGCAAGAAGGACGCGCTGATCCTCGACTTCACCCTGCCGTTCGACGCCCTGGGCTGGAAGGGCGCGCTGCTGAAGGGCGAGCTCTCCCGCCGCTGGACCGAGGTGACCGATCCCACCACCGGGCAGAAACGGCCGATCTCCTTCACCCACCCGAGCGACTGGAATCTCAGCTTCAGCCAGGACCTGCCCCAGCGCCACCTGAACCTGGGCGTCGACGTCTACGGCGGCTTCAGCCAGACCTCCTACCGCTTCAATCTGATCGAGACCGCGAAGCTCAGGACCTATGTGCGGCCCTACGCCGAATGGACGCCAAAGCCCGGGCTCAGCCTGCGCGCCGAGCTGCCGCTGGTCACCGCGCCGCAGACCCGCTTCCGCGACGATTTCCAGATCTTCCCGGGCCCGCGCAGCGCCGGCGGGCGGCCCGACATCTCCGACCGGGTGTTCCCGTTCCCGCGCGGCCTCTACCTGCGGATCCGCCAACAGTTCAACTGATGTAACCGTCCTTGCATGGATGTTACATGCGCGCTTCGCGTTATCGGCGAAAACATTTCGCGGATTTAATCTAGATTACGGGCAATTAATTGGCGCGGACCCCAGGACGCAGACGACATGCGTAAAATATCTGGGGAACTGAAATGCTGTTGTTCGTCCTTGCGCAGGCCGCGGTCGCGGCGGCTCCGGCCTCTGCTCCCGCAGCGGCGCAGCAAGGCGTGGTCAGCTACGGGCCCGACTTCTTCGCCGCCCGGCCGGCCAATGCCGGCGAGATGGTCGCGCGCCTGCCCGGCTTCGCGCTGGACACCGGATCCGACGTGCGCGGCTATGACGGCGCGGCCGGCAATGTGCTGATCGACGGCCAGCGCCCGGCCACCAAGACCGATAACCTGGATGAGGTGCTGCGGCGGATTCCGGCCTCAACCGTCGCGCGGATCGACGTCATCCGCGGCGGCGCGCCCGGCATCGACATGCAGGGCAAGACGGTGATCGCCAACATCATCCGCAAGGCCGGCGGCGGCGCCCACGGCCTCTTGGCCTATGCCGACCAGACCGCGCAGAACGGCCAGCATTCCTGGGCGCTGCGGGCTGAAGGCTCCGGGCGCATCGGCGTGCGCTCGTGGGAAGCCAGCCTGTTCACCGGCCACTTCATCGACGACGGCGCGGGCGACGGCCCGCGCACCCGGGTCGACGGCGCGGGCAAGCCTCTGCTCTCCGGCCGCATCCATTCCCATGGCTTCGCCGGCCAGGTGACCCTGACCGGCGCGGTGGAGTCTCCGCTGGCCGGCGGACAGCTGCGGCTCAACACGCGCCTGTTCTCCAACCCCTACAATTTCAACGAGACCGACTTCATCACCGCGCCGGACACCCACCAGCAGACCGAGCACGACGACGACAACGTCACCCAGGGCGAGTTCGGCGCCCGCTACCTCCATCCGCTGGGCCCGCGCGCCTCGACCGAGCTGGTGGCGCTGCGGCAGGACAAGCACGAGATCATCGCCGCGGATTCCCGGAGCCCCGGCGACGCCGAACGCTTCAAGCTCGACAACCGCACAGCCGAGACCATCGTGCGTGACGTGGTCAAGCTGCAGCAGTCGCCAACCCTCTCCTGGGAGGTCGGCGGCGAGGGGGCCTACAACACGCTGACCAGCCAGACGCAGTTCGCGCTGAACGGCGTGGCGATCGCGCTGCCGGCGGCCAATGTCACCGTCGAGGAGAAGCGCGGCGAGAGCTTTGTAAAGGGCGTCTGGCGCCCGACTGGGACACTGACTGTCGAGGGGGCGGTGCACGAGGAAGGCTCACAAATCTCCTCCTCCGGCGACGTGGTCCTGCGCAAGAGCCTCTATTTCACCAAGCCGCGACTGGCGCTCACCTGGGCGCCCGACGCCGACAATCAGGTCCGCTTCCGCTACGAGCGCGTGGTCGGCCAGCTGGACTTCGGCTCGTTCGTCGCCTCGCAGAACCTGGCCAACGGCACCCTGACCGCCGGCAACCCGAACCTCGAGCCGGAGAAGGACTGGGTGAGCGAGGTCGCTTACGAGCGCCACTTCCTCAAGTCCGGCGCGATCGTCCTGACCTTTCGCCATTCCGAGATCACCGACGTCATCGACCGCGCGCCGGTGTTCGTGGCCGGCGGAGGGGCCTTCGACGCCCCGGCCAATATCGGCGCCGGGACCAAAGACGAGGAGATCCTCAACCTGACCCTGCCGCTGGGCTGGCTGGGCGTCACCGGAGGCGAGATCCGGGTGAACTCCACGTGGCGCCAGTCCAGGGTGACCGACCCGACCACCCACACGAAGCGCGGGATCACCGACCTGCACCCAGACGACTGGGACGCCCATTTCTCGCAGGACCTGCCCAATCTGAAGCTGAACTGGGGGGTCGACGTCTATGGCGACCAGTGGGGCCGCTACTACCGCTTCAACGAGATCGAGACCCGCAAGATCGAGGCCTATGTGACCCCGTACGTGGAATGGAAGCCGCGGCCCGACTGGAGCTTGCGCTTCGAGCTCGACAACGCCACCCAACGCGGCTTCAAGCGCACGCTGCAGCACTTCAGCGGGCCCCGCTCGACGGCCCAGGTGGCCTTCACCGAGGACAGGGATCCGCACTTCGGCCAGTTCTACTACATACGCCTGCGCAAGACCTTCGGCGGCTGATCCGTCTATTCCGCCGGCGCGGCCGCCGGCTCGGCCGCAGGCTGGTCAGCCTCATGTTCGTGGGCGAGCTTCTTCAACCAAGGCGAGGCCGCCAGCATCACCACGCCCGCGCCCAGGCCCCACAGGCCGATCACGCCGAACACATGGCTGTAGGTGGCCAGCGCCTGGCCGGCGTCCAGCACCTTGCCGCCGATGGTGTCCGACGCGGTGAGCTGGGCGATCTTGCCCGCCACGCCCTGCGCGCCGGCGGTTCCCAGGAACCAGGTGGCCATCAGGGTGGAGATCAGCACCGGCGGGGCGAGCTTGGTCATCTGCGACAGGCCGACAGGAGAGACGCACATCTCGCCGGTGGTCTGCATCAGATAGGCGCCGGCCAGGAAGATCAGCGGCGCCTTGAAGTCTGGCCCGGCGAACCGCCCGCCAAGGATCAGCACATAATAACTGGCCCCGATCAGCAGCAGCCCGAAGCCGAACTTCGCCGCCGGGTTGGGATCGCGTCCGCGCTGGCCAAGCCACGTCCAGATCGCCGCCATCACCGGCGCCAGGATCAAGATCCAGCCAGACTGGAAGGACTGCGCCTGGGCGGACTTCATCGCCTGGTCGCCGTAGAGGTGCAGGTCGACATTGCGCTCGGCGAACAGGTTGAGCGAGGAGCCGCCCTGTTCGTACAGCGCCCAGAACACCACCGAGGCCAGGATCAGCGCCACCGCCAGCAGGATGCGTTCGCGCTCGGCCTTGTCGGCCTTGGCAGCCATGTACCAGACGAGATAGCTCAGCACGACGAGGGCCCCGCCGATCAGCAGGCCGTTGACGATGGCGTAGCTCTGCACGACCAGCCAGATGACCCCGACGCCGGCGAGCGCGCCCAGATAGATCAGCCACTCGATGTTGAGCGGCCCGACCCGCGGCCTAGCCAGCGCCACCGGGTCGGATGGCTCGCCCTTGCCCTCCAGCATCGGCTTGCCGAGCACGAACACCAGCCAGCCCAGCGCCATGCCGACGCCTGCCGCGCCGAAGCCCGCCCACCAGCCGACGGTCTGGCCCAGCCACCCGCAAAGGATCGAGGCCAGGAACGAGCCCAGGTTGATGCCGTAGTAGTAGAGGGTGAAGCCCGGATCGCGCCTCGGATCGCCCTGCGGATAGAGCTGGCCGACGATCGCCGAGATGTTGGCCTTCAGGAAGCCGACGCCCATGATGATCAGGGCGAGCGCCACGTAGAGGATGTTCTTGAACAGCGGGTCCTGCTTCTTGACCGAGATCTGGTAGTCGCCCTTGGCCATGTGCGCCGGCAGCGGGGCGGCGGCCGGCAGGGCCTTGATGTCCAGCCCGCCATCGGGCGACCCGGCGTAGGCGTAGGGTTGGCCGGCGACCAGCAGCTTCACGTCGCGCGCGTCGGCGCGGCCGGTCACCTGGAAGTCGTAGGTCGCGCCATGCCAGGTCAGCTGCTGGGTCGAGGGTTGGCCTTCGATGGCCATGGTCATGTGGCCCGCGACCAGCAGCAGGGCCCCGAAGGCGACGGCCTTGCGCGCCCCCAGCCAGCGGTCGGCCAGGAAGCCACCGATCACCGGCATCAGATAGACCAGCGAGGTATAGGCCCCGTACTGGCCGGCCGCGGTCTTGTCGTCGAACAGGAAGTGCTGTGTCAGGTAGAAGATCAGCAGGCCGCGCATGCCGTAGTAGGAGAACCGCTCCCACATCTCGGCGAAGAACAGCACCGTCAGGCCGCGCGGATGCTGGCGCAGCTGCAGGATGACAGGCACGGAAGTCACCAGCGCGATGGCGATGCCGGCGACGATCACGATATCCATGGGGCGGAATTCCTGGGCTTCTTACAGGCGCGCCGCGCCCGGGGCGCGGCACTGGCGATTTCAGGGCAGAAAATCACGCGGCCCCTCTGAGCACAAGCAAGCCTCAACCCTATGTGGAAGCCCAAGAGGGCTGCGCGGCGCCTGCGCTGGCGCCTAGTGAAGGACCATCCGATGAAGCTTCCCGGCCCGGATCACCCGATTACGCTGGAGCCCGCCAAGACCCGCTGGCAGGCGCGCTTCGCCGGCCAGGTGATCGCCGATTCCATCCACGCCATCGTGCTGCGCGAGGCGGTCTATCCGGCCAGGATCTATTTCCCGCGCGCCGACGTGGCGATGGATCATCTGACCCGCACCGAGCGGACCAGCCATTGTCCGTACAAGGGCGACGCGGCCTACTACTCGGTGAGCGTCGGCGGCGAGACGGCGGAGAACGCAGTCTGGACCTACGAGCACCCCTTCCCGGCCATGGCGGAGATCGACGGTCAGCTGTCGTTCTATCCGGACAAGGTCGAGCTGGCGGAGGTCGCCTAGGGCCCGTGCGGCCCAGGCCACTCGGGCCGCATAGGGCCGGTGACGCTCATGCCTCCGCCGTCGGCTTCGCGGAACGGGACGCTGTCGGGATCGAAGCCCTCCAGGCAGGCGACGTTGACGCCGAAGCGGTCGGGCGCGGCGCGCTTGCGGTGGAAGGTGTAGACGCCGCAGAGCTTGCAGAAGCGGTGCTGCGCGACGCCGGTGTTCCAGGTGTAGAGCGCCAGGTGTTCCTCGCCGGCCAGGATCGTCAGCGCGGTCTCGGCGACCTGGGCCATGCGGGCGCCGCGCATGGCGCACAGCGAACAGTCGCAGGTGATGGTCTCGGCGATCTCGCCCGCGACGCGGAACCGCACCGTCCCGCAGTGGCAGGCGCCTTCCCAGGTCCCCATGGCGGTCTCCTTTCACAGAGACTCTACCGCAGAGATCGCGGAGATGCGCGGAGGCGGCCGGCGATCGGACCGATCTCGGCGTTTTCCTGTGATCTCATCGATCTCCGCGGTTTGAAATGGCGGCTTCGCCGTTCAGCGGCGAGGCGGACCGGTCGCCCGACGCGCGGCCAGCACCTGCCCGACATGGCCGACTGCGGGGATCGGCGAGGGTCATGACTGAGAACAAACATAGAACAAAGACGATCCGATGTCAAATCAGGCGATGGTACCTGGATGCCTGATCCTGGGCGAGGTCGTGAGCCTCGCTTTCGACCCGTAGCGGGCGTCAGCAGCAAATGCTTTCATGCCAAGATGACTAAGGCTGCTTGTCACTGCGGGGCCGTCCGCATCACCCTTAAAACCCGACCAAGTTGGGTGTTGGACTGCAACTGCTCGATTTGCCGCCGGTACGGGACGCTCTGGGCCTATCCGTGGGATGGGCTCGCAAAGCGGGACCTCGGCGCGGTCCTCGTGCAGGGGGCCGATGCGCTCGAAGCCTACATCTGGGGTAGCCGATCGATCGGCTTCTGGCACTGCAAAGCATGCGGCTGCGTGACCCACCACACCGCTCTAAAAGAGCCGGCCAAAATCCGTGGGGTGAACGCACGGATGTTCGTGAACTTCGACCCGGCCAGCGTGACGATCCACAGAAGCGACGACGGCCACACGGGCTGGTTTCTGGACCCGTCCGGACGCGCCGATCCGGGAGGGACTCCAGGCGCCGATGGACCCGCCGGGGCCTGACGACTGGCGCTGAGGCGCAATCCTGGAAGTGTCAGCTCCACCCATTGCAGACGTTGACCGCTTCCGCCCCTCTCCGAGATGCGGAGCATCGTAGGAGAGGAGCAGGCAGACGCCGCGCCTAGTAGGCGAAACTCTCGAAGACCTTGCTGGCGTCGCCGGCCCAGGGGCCGTGGTAGAGCTCCAGCAGGCGCTCGGCCTGGGTGATGCCGCTGTCGGCGATCTCGTCCAGTTGCGACAGGTAGTTGCTCTCATCGACCATGCCGGCGGAGAGCTGGTTGCGGCGCTTCAGGCCGCCGCGGGCGATGGCGATCATGTCCTTGGCCACGTCCTGCACGCTGCGCCCGGCGATCTGCGCCTTCAGGCCCAGGCGAGCGACGTCGGCGCGAAGACGCTCGTGGTCCTCGATCTTCCAGTGCTTGCAGAGATCCCAGGCCTGAGCGAGCGCGGCCGAGTCGTAGAAGATGCCCATCCACAGCGCCGGCAGGGCGCAGAGCGCGCTCCACGGGCCGGAGTCGGCGCCGCGCATTTCCAGGTACTGCTTCAGCCGCACCTCGGGGAAGATGGTGGTGGTGTGGTCGGCCCAGTCCTTCATGGTCGGCCGTTCGCCGGGCAGTTCGGCCAGCTTGCCGTCCATGAAGTCCTTGAACGAGCGGCCGGAGAGATCGACGTAGCGGCCGTCGCGCTTGGCGAAATACATCGGCACGGCCAGGGCGTATTTCGCATAGGTCTCGAAGCCGAAGCCGTCGCGGAAAACGAAGTCCAGCATGCCGGTGCGGTCGGGGTCGGTGTCGGTCCAGACGTTGGCGCGGGCCGAGACGAAG